>NZ_BAABEP010000020.1:0-100639 GCF_039540215.1 Streptomyces tremellae | reverse complement strand
GCGGCCTGGGCCTTCGGCGCGGCGGCCGGCTGGGCGGCCGGGGCCTGCGCGGGCGCCGCCGCTACCGGCTGCGCGGGCTTGTCCGCCTTGGCCGCGGTACCCGTGTTGTCCGACTTGTTGTCCGGACTCCCCGGCTTGTAGTCGGCGAAGAAGTCCCACCAGGCACGGTCGACGGAGTTCGGGTCCTGGAGGTACTGCTGGTAGATCTCGTCGACAAGCCACTCATTGGGGCCGAAGGCAGCGGCAGGGTTGGCACCCTGCCCGTCTTGGCCATCGGTCGAGATGCTCGTGTTACTGGGGGACTGAGACGACACGGCGTGAACCGCCCTCTTCCGCTTCACAAGGTGATGGACAGCGGAAATCAAGGCTACGCCTACCGAGGTCCCGGGTGCAGGCCGGATGGGCCATCGTCGCGCACGTCACATCGCTCGGAGTGTTTCAGCGCACGGTTTGGCGGGAAACTAACGCGTTTTGCCAAGCCACGGTCGCACGGCCGTCCCGTGTGTCAGGGCGCGCCCGCGAACCTGGCCGGGCAGATCGCCGGGTGTGCGGTCCTGGCGTCTTCCTACCCAGGTGGGGGCGGGGAGGAACCGCCCCCACCGGATTTTCCCGTGATGTCCGCGGCGCCGTCGGCGCGCCGCCGTGACAGGGGCCCCGCGGGCCTCGCGGCCCCGGCGGGGCGGTCCCGGTGGGCGGCCGCCGCGCTGCGGCCGCCCACCGTCACACCCGATCCTCCGGTACGCCCGGAAGAGTGACCCTTATCCGGCAGCCGCTGGCCGATTCGGCCACGCCTATCCCGCCGCCGTGCAGATCGACCGCCCAGCGCGCGATCGCGAGGCCGAGGCCCGTGCCGCCGTCGTTGCTGCCGCCGGGCTTGGCGACCCGGCCGCGGTTGAACCGCTCGAAGACCCGGCTGCGCTCCTCCTCGGGGATGCCGGGGCCCTCGTCGCGCACCTCCAGGTGGAGCGACTCGGGCTCCGGGCCGCGCCGCGCCCGCACCGTGACCCGGCCGTGCGGCGGGCTGTGCTTCACCGCGTTGTCGATCAGGTTCGCCACGACCTGGTGCAGCCGCTCCGCGTCCGCGTACGCCGTCAGCTCCGGCGGGGACACGTCCAGATGCAGGTGCACGTCGGTCCTGGTGTGCAGCCCGGAGCCGCTGCTCAGGCCGCGGTGCGCCGCCGCGAGGTTCGCCTCCTTCAGCACGCCCGACAGGTAGGGCCACACCTCGAAGCGGCTCGCCTTGAGCGGGACGACCCCGTTGTCGATCCTGGACAGGTCGAGCAGCGTCTCCACCAGCCGGCCGAGCCGCTCCGTCTGTCTCAGCGCCGTGCGCATCGTCTCGGGATCGGCCGCGGAGACGCCGTCCACGACGTTCTCCAGCACGGCGCGCAGCGCCGCGATCGGGGTGCGCAGCTCGTGCGACACGTTCGCGACCAGCTCTTTCCTGTGCCGGTCCACGGCCTCCAGGTCGTCCGCCATGCGGTTGATCGTCGACGCCAGGTCGCCCAGCTCGTCCCGCCGGTCCGCGCCGCTGACCCGGCGCGTGTACTCGCCGTGCGAGATGCCCTTGGCTACCGTGTTCATCTCGTCGAGCGGCGCGGTCAGGCCGTGCGCCACGAACTGGGTGATCAGCAGCGTCGCGATCACCGAGAACACCGTGATGAAGCGCAGCTCCGTCTTGGTGCGCAGCGCCACCATCAGCAGCCCGGTCGTGATGAAGACCGAGACGACCACCAGCGTGCCGAGCTTCGCCTTGATCGAGAAGGGCCGGACCGCCCACCGGTCGTCCCGGGTCCTGTCGTCCCGGCCCTCCGACGCGTCCGCGCGCCCGGCCCCGCGCCCGCCGCTTCCCGGCCGGCCCGCCAGGTTCATGGCGCCGGTGTCTCCAGGGCGTAGCCGACGCCGTGGACCGTACGGATGCGCTCCGCGCCGATCTTCCGGCGCAGCGCCTTGATGTGACTGTCGACCGTCCTGGTGCCCGACGCGTCCGCCCAAGTCGGATCGTAGCCATGTCGTTCTGTGAGCCAAGGAGTTGGGATCGCACGTTGTCTTCCTAAGACCGCTTGGCCTCCGACTTGTGAGGTGCACGTCGTCGCCGCGCACGCGCACCCGGCGCTGTGCGTGGTCGATCTCCAGTTCGCCCAGCCTGAGGATGCCGCTGCGCGGTGTCACGGCGGCGAGCGCCGCACGCTCGACGCGCCGCAGCAGCACGTGCACGCGGGCCGCCAGCTCGCGCATGGAGAACGGCTTGGTCATGTAGTCGTCAGCGCCGACGCCGAGTCCGACGAGCATGTCCGTCTCGTCGTCGCGCGCCGTCAGCATCAGGACCGGGACCGGGCGCTGCGCCTGTACGCGCCGGCACACCTCCAGTCCGTCGAATCCCGGCAGCATCACGTCGAGCACCATCAGGTCCGGCTGCCACGCCTCCGCCGCGTCGACCGCGGCGGGGCCGTCGACCGCGGTCTGCACGAGGAAGCCCTCGGCCCGCAGCCGGGCCGCGATGGCGTCGACGATGGTCGCGTCGTCCTCGACGACGAGGACCCGGCGCTGAGCGCCCGGCGTGGCCGCCACTCCGGTGTGGCTGGTGTGTGTCTGCTCCATCGCCCGCCCCTGGTACGCGTTTCAACGCGCTCCGTATGCCCTTGATCCGCCGGTCTACGTCGTGGAACGCCTGGGGGGTGTCGTAGATCGCCGGATCCTGTATTTCGTGGAGCAGCGTAGAGGTAGCGGCCGCCTTTCGGCTACGCAGTGCGAACAGCGAGATGGACGACGTCCGGCGCGCCCCGGGCAACCCGCACCTCTTCGTCCGCAACCCAGGTGAAACCGGCATTCCGCAACGCATCGGCAAAGGTCGCGGAGGGTTGGGCGGACCAGACGGCGAGGACCCCCGAGGGGTTCAACAGCCGTCTGCAGGCGGCGAGTCCTTCCTCTGTGTACAGACCGTCGTTGCTCTCGGTGACGGTCCAGTCCGGTCCGTTGTCGATGTCGAGGCACAGCGCGTCGTAGCGGTCGGCGTGCGTGCCGGGGGCGGCGCGCACGTACCCGACGAGGTCGGTGTGCAGGATCACAGTGCGCGGGTCCGCGAGCGCGGCCGCCGAGATCCGGGCGAGCGGCCCGGCACGGTGCCAGTCGATGATCGCCTGCTCCCGCTCCACGACGGCGATCCGGCCCCAGCGGGGGTCGGCGGCGGCGTGCGCGAGCGAGAAGCCCACGCCGAGCCCGCCGATCAGCACGGACGGCCGGGCGCTCCGCCGTTCCTCGGGCAGCGTGCGCAGCGCCGCGTCGACCAGCAGCCGCTCGGAGCGGCCGTCCGAGGTGTCCATCAGGAACGTGCCGTTGGCGATGATCTCCAGTACGTCGTCGATCTCCAGTACGTCGTCCGCGCGGTCACCACCGCTGCCGCCTTCCGCGCGGCGGCGGCGCAGCGCGACCTCCCCGTACGGCCCCTCCCGCCGGTCCAGCGTGACGGGTGTGCCGGGCGCCCGGCCCCGGGTGGTCTCCGACTCGGACACGTGCCCGCTCCTTTCTCTCGTTGCTCGTGTGCCGCCGCTGTCTCGTGTGAGACCGCTGTACGGCCCGACTCCCGCGGGTCGGGCGGCCGGCGCGCACGGGCCCAGCCCCGCGGGACCGCGCGGAATGGCGGGTCCGCGCCGGGTGTTCCGACCCTGCCGGGCCCGCGCGCCGCGCCTCGGGGGCCCGGCCGCGCACGGCTCGATGATCGCTGACGGCGAACGCGCGGCCGCACCGGGAACATCCTGGCACTCACAAGCATTGAGCCTGCATAGCTCAACTTGATTGCCGAAGGGGAGATCATGGCTGCAATTTCCACACCGCTCACGCTTCCCGTGCTGCCGCTCGACGACGAGGTCGTGCTGCCCGGCATGGTGGTGCCCCTGGACCTGTCCGACACCGAAGTCCGCGCCGCCGTCGAGGCCGCACAGGCAGCAGCACGCACGGAGGGGGCCGGTGCGGGAAAGCCGCAGGTGCTGCTGGTGCCGCGCGTCGACGGCTCGTACGCGTCGACCGGCGTGCTCGGCACCGTCGAACAGGTCGGACGGCTCTCGGACGGCGACCCTGGCGCCCTGATCCGCGGCCGTGGCCGCGTGCAGATCGGGGCCGGCACGAGTGGGCCGGGCGCCGCCCTGTGGGTGGAGGGCATCACCATCGAGGAGACCGTGCCGGACCCGCTGCCCGGCGCCGTGTCGGAGCTGGTGAAGGAGTACAAGGCACTCGCCACCGACTGGCTGAAGAAGCGCGGCGCCTGGCAGGTCGTGGACCGCGTCCAGCAGATCGACGACGTGTCCGCGCTCGCCGACAACTCGGGCTACTCGCCGTTCCTGTCCACCGCCCAGAAGGTGGAGCTGCTGGAGACCACCGACCCGGTCGCCCGGCTCAGGCTCGCCACGCGGCAGCTGCGCGAGCACCTGGCCGAGCAGAACGTGGCCGAGTCCATCGCGAAGGACGTCCAGGAGGGCGTCGACAAGCAGCAGCGCGAGTTCCTGCTGCGCCGCCAGCTGGAGGCCGTGCGCAAGGAACTGCGCGACCTGAACGGCGGCGGCGAGGACGACGAGTCCGACGACTACCGCGCCCGCGTCGAGGCGGCCGACCTGCCGGAGAAGGTCCGCGAGGCGGCCCTCAAGGAGGTCGAGAAGCTGGAGCGGGCGAGCGACCAGAGCCCGGAGGGCTCCTGGATCCGCACCTGGCTCGACACCGTCCTCGAACTCCCGTGGAACGAGCGCACCGAGGACGCGTACGACATCCGTGGCGCCAAGGAGATCCTGGACGCCGAGCACGCGGGCCTCGACGACGTGAAGGAGCGCATCACCGAGTACCTGGCGGTGCGCAAGCGCCGCGACGACCGCGGCCTCGGTGTCGTCGGCGGGCGCCGCGGCGGCGCCGTGCTCGCCCTGGTCGGGCCGCCCGGAGTCGGCAAGACCTCCCTCGGCGAGTCCGTCGCGCACGCCATGGGCCGCACGTTCGTCCGCGTCGCGCTCGGCGGCGTACGGGACGAGGCGGAGATCCGCGGCCACCGGCGCACCTACGTCGGCGCGCTGCCCGGCCGCATCGTCCGCGCCATCAAGGAGGCCGGGTCCATGAACCCGGTGGTCCTGCTCGACGAGATCGACAAGGTCGGCTCCGACTTCAGGGGCGACCCCGCGGCCGCCCTCCTCGAAGTCCTCGACCCGGCGCAGAACCACACCTTCCGCGACCACTACCTGGAGGTCGAGCTCGACCTCTCCGACGTGGTCTTCCTGGCCACGGCCAACGTCCTCGAAGCCATCCCCGAGGCACTGCTCGACCGCATGGAGCTGGTCACGCTCGACGGCTACACCGAGGACGAGAAGGTCACCATCGCCCGCGACCACCTGCTGCCCAGGCAGCTGGAGCGCGCCGGCCTCGAAGCGGGCGAGGTCGCCATCGACGACGACGCGCTGCGCAAGCTGGCGGGCGAGTACACCCGCGAGGCGGGCGTGCGGAACCTGGAGCGCGCGATCGCGCGGCTGCTGCGCAAGGTCGCGGCGGAGCACGAGCTCGGCGACCGCGAGCTGCCGGCCGCGCTCGGCGCGGAGCACCTGCGCGCCCTGATCGGCCGGCCGCACCACGTGCCCGAGTCCGCGACGGACCCGGCGGAGCGCCGCACCGCGGTGCCGGGCGTGGCGACGGGCCTCGCGGTCACCGGCGCAGGCGGCGACGTCCTCTTCGTCGAGGCGTCCCTCGCCGACCCGGAGACCGGTGGCGCGGGGCTGACCCTGACCGGCCAGCTCGGCGACGTGATGAAGGAGTCCGCGCAGATCGCCCTCTCGTACCTGCGCTCGCACGGCGCGGAGTTCGGGCTGCCGGTCGGCGACCTCAAGGACAGGGGAGTGCACATCCACTTCCCGGCAGGCGCGGTCCCGAAGGACGGCCCCAGCGCGGGCATCACGATGACCACGGCCCTCGCGTCGCTGCTCAGCGGCCGCCAGGTCCGCGAGGACGTCGCGATGACCGGCGAGGTCTCCCTGACCGGCCGGGTCCTGCCCATCGGCGGCCTCAAGCAGAAGCTGCTGGCCGCGCACCGGGCGGGCGTCACGACGGTCGTGATCCCCAAGCGCAACGAGCCCGACCTCGACGACGTCCCCGCAGAGGTCCTGGAGAAGCTGGACGTCCACCCCGTCACCGACGTCCGCCAGGTCCTCGACCTGGCCCTCACCCCGGCCGAGGTCCAGGTCGCCGCGGCGGCCTGACGCCGGTACGGCGCCGAGGGGCATGACCGCCTGCCCCGGGGTCCCTCCGGGGTGAGCGCGCGTCCGCCCGCCACCCCCGGAAGCACTGCTTCCGGGGGTGGCGGGGCGGGGTGGGTCAGCCGTTGGCCAGTGCGCGGAGGCGGTTCAGGGAGCCGTTGAACTTGTCGTGGTCGCCGACGCCGGGGCCCGAGGACGTGTACTGCCAGATCGTCTGGAAGCCCCAGCCCTTGGGCAGCGTGCCGGGCGAGGTGTTGTAGCGGGCGACCCACAGGGGGTTCGTCTTCGCGAAGCCCGCGTAGTCGCCGGTGCACTGCTTCCACCAGGTGGTGGCCGTGTAGATCACCACGTCGCGGCCCGTGCGGGCCTTGTACGTCGTGGCGAAGTCCTTGATCCAGCTGACCATCTTCGCCTTCGAGAGGCCGTAGCAGGCTGCGCCGTACGGGTTCCACTCGATGTCCAGGACGCCGGGCATCGTCTTGCCGTCCTTTGACCAGTTGCCGCCGTGCTTGACGAAGTAGTCCGCCTGGTTGGCGCCGCTTGAGGTGTCCGGGGCGGCGAAGTGGTACGAGCCGCGGATCAGGCCGGCCTTGTACGAGCCGGTGTACTGCTGGTTGAACGTGGTGCTCTGGTAGTAGTTGCCCTCGGTCGCCTTGACGTAGGCCCACTTCACGCCCGTCTTGGCGAGGGAGGACCAGTTCACGCTCCCCTGGTGGCTGGAGACGTCGACCCCCTCCGTCTGGGCGACCGCGAGGCCGCGGTCGGCGATGGGCGCCCTGCCCTCGCCGTCGTGGGCGACGACGCCCATGCCCATGTACGCGGTGCCGCGCGCGGGCGCCGCGTCGGCGAGCGGGGACGCCGCCCGTCCTGGCTCCGGGGGGAGGGGGGAGACCTCGGCGGTGGCGACGCCGGGGAGGGTGAGCGGAAGGGCGAAGGTGGCCAGGAGCGCCGCGGACGCCGCGTACAGGGTGCGGCGACTGCTGCGCGTTCCGGGTCTGCGCACGGACATTGCGTGCCTCCGAAAACCTTGGTGGGGGGATTGCTTGACGGGTCGACAATCCGTCAAAGGGGGACATGTCACCCTGAAACGCTACGGACACCGCCGCGCGGTCGCAGCCCCACCACGCTGCTGCTGATGGACTAAACCTGCGAAAATACGGAGAGCCGCGGCAATGGCCGCGGCTACGGACTCCTCGGGAGCGGGAAAGCGCGCGATGGCAGCTGACGTGCACGGCGGCGGTACGGAGAGAGGACTCGTGTCCGCGGACGGGGGCCAGGTGACCCCCGAGTTCCTCGACCTGGAACGCGAGCTGGCGGTCTTCCTCCGCCGCGCCAGGGCCAATTCGGGCGAGATGGCCCGCGAGGTCCACCCCGACCTCGAACCCTCCGCGTACGGCCTGCTCGTCCGCCTGGAGGAGAGCGGGCAGCAGCGGGCGACGGAGCTCTCCGCGTACTTCGGGGTCGGCAAGGCGACCATGAGCAGGCAGCTGAGGGCGCTCCAGGAGCTGGGGCTGATCACCCGGGAGCCCGACCCCGCGGACGGCCGCGCCTCGCTGGTGCGGATCACGGACGAGGGGCTCGACAGCTTTCGCCGGGTCAGGGACGCCCGCAGGGGCCGCTACGTGCAGAAACTCGCCGACTGGGACCGCGGCGAGATCGCTGAGCTGGCCCGCCTCCTGCACCAGCTGAACGCCCGCTTCGCGGCCTGACCAGCCCGCCGCGGACGGCCGTGCGCGCGGGCCGGTTCCCTGCCCCGGATACCGTCCCTCGAACGAGTGAGAGGGGCGCTCGCGCGGGAGGGTGAGGAGCGCCGGGCAAACATCCCTTTCGGGTGAAACCCGGCGCTCTGGTCGCCCCGGTGCCCGAGCCGCCCGACGGGGCGTCGGGCCGTCCCCGCCCGGAGCCCATCCCGCCGGCGGTCCCGCGTCCGTCCGCGCCCGTGTCCGTCCGCGCCCGCGTCCGTCCGCCCCCGTGTCCGTCCGCGCCCGTGTCCGTCCGCGCCCGTGTCCGTCCGCCCCCGTGTCCGTCCGCGCGGGCCCCGCGCGCGCCCGGCCCCGCTGCCGCCCGCGCCTCGCTCACAGCTCCGCGAACGCCGCCGTGGCGTCGTCGTGCCGCTTTCCCCGTACGTGCTCAGCCGCGCTCTCCAGGGCCCGCACCCGGGTGATCAGCTCCCGCGCGCCGTGCTCGCGCACCAGTGCGAGGCACTCCGCCCAGCCGCCCTCGCCGAACATCTCCACCCAGCGGGCCGCTCCGTCGGTGAGTGCGAGCAGGGACCGTACCTCGGCGGCCGGCGTGCTCCCGGTCACCGCGCGCACGGCGACCGAGGGGTCGGCGGCGGCGGTGAAGAAGCCGCCCTCCGCGTTGCGCAGCGCGTCCGTGGCGGCGACCGACCGCTTCACCTCCGCGGGGACGTGGTCGAGCCGGTCGTCGACGAGCGCCGTCACCCGCCCGCCCCTGTCCTCCCGCAGCAGGGTGGAGTCGGAGAGGACCAGGTGCTCGACCGTGCCCCCGGCGCTCCCCGGGCCCTCGCCCCACCGCGCGAGCACCACCGTCGCCTGAGGGGTGCGTACGTGAGAAAGGTCACAAGTGTCCCGATGTTTCGCGGCCGTCGTCGCGATAGCCGAGGCGAGGATCTCCGTCAGTGACAGGTCCCGGCGGGAACCGCACAGTTCGGCCAGTGCGCCGCCGAGGCGTGCCGTGAACCACGGGACTCCGTGTACACAACCGTCAGGGCCCGCTGGTGGCGTGACCCCGTCAAGCAGCACCAGCGCGCCGCCCTCGCCCGCCGCGGGCGTGATCGTGGAAGTCCAGTCCTCGTTGGGTCGCCCGGCCGTTCCCGGTGCAGTCGCGAGTTCGAAGCGCATGGCCACCAGTCTGCCGGAGTGGGGGAGAGGGGGAGGGGGTGTGAAGGGGGCGCGGTCCACCTGCGCCGTTCGCCCACGGAGTCCGCACGGATCCGCGCGCCCGGGGCCGCGAGGGCCCTCAGGCCGAAAAGCGATCACCGGGGCCGGGCGCCGCGGGATGCGGGCGGGCATCCTTCCAAAGCCCGCGCCGCAGGTCCATTCGCCCTGCCGGGCAGGCTCATGGCACATGCCAGGGAAAGTTGAAGGGCAACTCCTTCGTGATGTTCACTCGTTCAGGTGGCGGGTCGGCTGATGCGCGTCTTCCTCCTGAAACCACTGGAATGGTCGGAAGCCGTGCCAGGGGCTGGGGGTGGCTCGTCGTGACCCGCCGTCACCTCTGCTTCATGGGCGGACGAGTCGAGAATGCGAGCACCGGTGCAGAAGAAGCGGCCTCGGGGGAACGGCGGTGTGCGGGGCGGCACTCCGATGGGGCGCCGTAAGCGGGTACGCACGCGGCTCGTCGTCGGCGTCGTGGTCACGGGCATCGTCGTGGCCGCGGCCGGCACCCCCGGCCTTCTGTACGCGTCGGCGCGGCTCGACGACGCGCGGCGGCTCGTCACCCTCGCCCGGCTCGACCGCCAGGCCTTGTCCGTCTCCGACGCCCTCGCCGACGAGCGCGACCAGGTCGTCGTCTTCGTCGCGGCCGGCAGGCCCGCGCACGACGGCGACAGCGGGAAGGAGGGCGGCGAGGACGGCCTCCGGGCCGCGGGCGACCGCGTCGACCGGCAGATCACCGAACTCGACGCCCTCGTGGCGGACTCCTCGGGCTCCGGCGCCTTCACCCGCCCCCTGAAGGACCTCGGCACCGTCACCGCCGTCCGGCGCGCCGCCGTCAAGGGCAAGGGCTCGGCCGTCGACGCGTACACCGCCTACTCCCGCGTCATCGACGCGCTGCTGCGGCTCGACGGGCAGGTCGCCGACCTCGCGCCCGCGGGCGCGGCCCCCGGCGCGCGCGCGGGCGCCGAGCTCGACCGCGCGGCCGACGAGGCGTCGGCCACCCGCGGGCTGCTGCTCGCCGCCCTGACCGTGCCGGTCGGCGAGTCCACCATCAACCCCATGACCGGGCTGCCCATGGCGGACTCGGGCTCCGCGGAGGGCAGGGCGCGTGACGCGCTGAGCGCCGCGGCCCAGCTGGCGCGGGTGCGCGAGCGCGCCGCGCTCGACGCCTTCGCCGCCACCGCAGACGGCACGGACCGCCGCGCCTGGGCGGACACCGTCACCGGCGCCGATGTGAAGTCGGCCGAGAAGTACCTCGACCGGCTCACGGCCGCGCCCGAGCTCTCCGACACGGACCTCGACACGGACCGCGACAAGCTCAACTCCGCGCTCACCGCCAGGATCGACCAGATGCGGGGCGCGCGCTCCGGCCTCGCCGCCGACCGGCTCAAGGGCTTCGAGAAGCTCCGTGACGACGCCGTGCGCGACCTGGAGCTGCGCGCCGCGCTCGCCGCCGGGTGCCTGGTGGCCGCGGTCGCGGTGTCGGCGGCCGTGGCCCGTACGCTCACCAGGCCGCTCGCGGCCGTCCGGCGCGGCGCGGCGCGGCTCGCCGCCGCGCCCGCGACCGAGGGCCCGGTGCGCCTCACCGGGCGCAACGACGAGTTCGCCGAGGTCGTACGGTCCCTCAACACGCTGCACGCCAGGGTGCTCACGCTCACCGACCGCATCGGCGAGCGGGCGGCGGCGGACGCCGCGGGTCCCACGGGCGCCCAGCGGGCCGCCGAGGCCGCGGCCAACGCCGCGGAGGAACACGCTGTCCTCCGGGCCCAGATCGCCGCCACCACCGAGGAGCGTGCCGCGCTCCAGTCCCAGATCGCCGAGCTGAGCGCCCAGTTGAGGCAGCTGCGGCACACCGTGCGGCACACCTTCGTCAATCTCTCGCTGCGCAACCTCGGCCTCGTCGAGCGCCAGCTCGGTGTCATCGAGTCACTGGAGGAGCGCGAGCAGGACCCCGAGCGTCTCGCCACGCTCTACAAGCTCGACCACATGGCCACGGTCATGCGCAGGCACAGCGAGAACCTGCTCGTCCTCGCGGAGCACGAGCAGAGCCACGCGCACGCGGGCCCGGTCCCGCTGGTGGACGTCCTGCGCGCCGCGGTCAGCGAGATCGAGCCCTTCGAACGCGTCACCATTCAGACGCTGCCGCCGCACGCCCAGGTCGCCGGGCACGCGGCGGACGACCTCAGCCACCTCGTCGCCGAACTCCTGGAGAACGCGGCCTCGTTCTCGCCGCCCGACGCGGCGGTCGAACTGTCCGGCTGGCTCCTGGAGTCGGGCGAGGTCATGCTCTCCGTCGTCGACCAGGGCATCGGGCTCACGGACGAGCGACTCGCCGAACTCAACGCCAGGCTGACCGCCCCCGCGGGCGCACCGCCCGCCCCCGCGGGCCACGGCGCACGCACCGAGGGCCTCGGCCTGCGCGTCACGGCCCTGCTCGCGGCGCGGCACGGCGTACGGGTCGAGCTGCGCAGGCAGCAGCAGGGCGGCGGCATCACCGCCGTCGTCAACCTGCCGCAGGCGCTCCTGCCTTCGGCGCCGCCCGCGGTCGGCGAGGACGCGCCGGTGCCCGACAGCGCGTCGGCGCTGAGCCTGCCGGGTTCAGTCGCCGAGACCAACCCCCCTGTACTGCCTGCGCGTCCGGGCGCGGACGCGGCGGGCGACCCGGTGATCGCGGCGGCCGAGGCGTCCGTACGGGCGGCGGAGCGCGCCGGAACCCTCGGCGGCCCCGCGCTCTCAGGGCCGCGTGCACAGGCCCCGTCGGCGCCTCAGGGCCCGACGGCCCCGCAGGGCCCAACGGCGCACCAGGGCCCGACGGCGCACCAGGGCCCGACGGCGCACCCGCACCCGGCAGCGCCTGCCCCCCAGGCGGCCCCCGGCGCGCCCGGGGCCCGGCCCGCGCCGTCCGCGCCCGAGGGCGGCCGGGCCCGCGTCCCCGCCGCCAGGGAGCTGCGCGCCACCGCGCCCGGCCCCGACCCGTACGCCATCGGACCCGACGCCCACGAGAGGCCGGCCGGCGGCGCCGACCAGGACGCGTTCACCATGCGGCTCCCGGGCCCGCAGGGGGGCGCCCCCGGCGGGCAGCTGCCCAAGCGGGTGCCGAGGGCGGTGCGGAGCGCGGGAGCGCCGCCGGTGCGCAAGCGCGGTGTCGACCCGGAGGAATTGCGCCGTAGACTCGGCGGCTTCCACCAGGGCGCGAAGGCGGGCAGGCACGACGCGGAGGCGGAGATCCGGCAGGGCGCGCAGGAGCCGCCGCGCGCACAGCCCGCCCCGGAAGGGCACGGACAGCAGGGGCCCGCCTGGCAGTTCGAGGGGCAGGCGCAGCCCGCCACCGGGCGTGCGGTACAACAGCTTCCCGGGCAGCAGCCGGTGCGGTGGCCCGCGGGGCAGCCGCTCCCGGAACAGGTCCCCGAGCAGGAGGCCGGGCCGTACGGCGGACCCACCGGCCACCAGCAGCAGCCCCAGGGCTACCGGCAGAACCACCAGCACGACCACACGGCACAGCGCCACACCGAAGCGGCGGGGGACACAGTCGAGGAGGCACACAGTTGACTGCGACCGGCACATTCGGACTGAGTTCCGAGGCCCGGAACCTGCACTGGCTGTTGAACAACCTGGTCGAGGAGGTGCCTGGCGTACGCTCCGTCGCCGTCGTCTCGTCCGACGGCCTGATGCTGCTCTCCTCCGACCCCGGCCAGGCCGAGGCGGCGGCCGAGCCCGAGGGCGCCGACCGCCCCCGGGGGCCGCGCGGTTCGAGCGCCGACCTCGCGACCGTGGTCTCCGGCATCGGCAGTCTCACCATCGGGGCCGCCAAGCTGATGGAGGGCGGCCCGGTGAAGAACACCATGGTCGCCATGGAGGACGGCAGCCTCTTCGTCATGGCCATCAGCGACGGCTCGCTGCTCGGTGTGCACGCCGCGCCCGACTGCGACATGAGCGTCGTCGCCTACCACATGGCCCTGTTCGTGGGCCGCGCGGGACACGTCCTCACGCCCGAGCTGCGCGGCGAACTGCGCAGGACCATGGAGGGCGGCGGCGGGAACGGCGAGGACGCGGGCCACGGGAGCGGCCGGTGACCCGGTCGTCCACGCCCTGCGGGCACCCGCAGGGCGAGCGGCGGCCCGATGGCCCGTCCGCGAGCGAACAGGTGCGCGGGGAAGGGGTGTTCGATCCGGAGCGGGGTGCCGAGGCACCCCGGGACCCGGGTCCCGGCACCGGCCGCCGCAGGCGCCTGCCCGCGCCGGGGCTGCCCGTGCGCGGCGGCGGCCACCGCGCCTCGCGCGTCCGTCCCTACTCGCTCACCGGCGGCAGGACACGGGCAGAACACGTCCTCCAGGTCGAGACGTTCGTGGCGGCCATAGAGGCGCCCCAGGAACGCAGGGAGCTGCCGCGCCGCGGCTCCTCGCGGGTGATGCCGGAGATGCGCGCGATCGTCGAACTGTGCCGCAGGATGCGGACGGTGGCGGAGGTCGCAGCGCTGCTGAAGATGCCGCTCGGCGTGGTGAGGGTGCTGCTGAGCGACCTCGCAGACCAGGGAAAGATCAGGGTGTACGGGACCGGGCACGGCACCGAACAGCCGGACCGTGCACTGCTGGAAAGGGTATTGAGTGGACTCCGCCGTCTCTGACGACACCGCAGTCACCGAGGACGAGGCAGCCGCCGCAGGCGCCGCCGCGGCAGGGGCCGGGACCGTCGCCGAGGAGAGAGCCGCCACCGCCGCGGGCACCGAGCCTGACGCCCCGGAGGGGGGCGGGGCGATGGCCGTCTCCGAGCCGGAGGAGAGCCTGAAGCCGTGGCAGCTGGACCGCAGCCGCGCCCCCGTCGCCACGAAGATAGTGATCGCGGGGGGCTTCGGCGTCGGCAAGACGACGTTCGTCGGGTCGGTCTCCGAGATCCCGCCGCTGCGCACCGAGTCGCTGATGACGGCGGCGAGCGCCGCCACGGACGACCTGACGGCCGTGCCCAACAAGGTCACCACCACCGTCGCCATGGACTACGGGCGCCTCACGCTCGACAACGACCTGGTGCTCTACCTGTTCGGCACGCCGGGGCAGCAGCGCTTCTGGTTCATGTGGGACGACATCGTGCGCGGCGCGATCGGCGCGGTCGTCCTGGTGGACACGCGGCGCATCGACGACTGCTTCCCCGCGCTCGACTACTTCGAGACCTGCGGGTTGCCGTACATCGTGGCGGTCAATCACTTCGAGGGCGCCCAGGCGTTCGATCCCACGGCCGTGAGGAACGCGCTGTCCGTCGCGGACGACGTGCCCCTGCTCATCATGGACGCGCGCCAGCGGGTCTCGGCCGTCGAGTCGCTGATGACACTCGTGCGGCACGCGCTCGACTCCGGCACGGACTGACAGGACGGGGCCCGGCCCGCCCGCGGGCGCGCCGGGCGCACGCCATTCGTGGGCGTGCTCATGCCCAGTCGGTGTCACGGCCGTGTCGCTTCGCCGTACGGTGGGCGGGTCGTCGGACCGTACGGCGAGGGCGGCGCGCCGGTGCGCCGGGCAGCGCACCGGCCCCGGTGCCGTACGGGCCGCCGCCCTCGGACGGACGCACATGGGGGAGCAACAGATGCGGAAGATACTGATCGTCGGCGCCGGGCAGTCCGGGCTGCACCTGGCGCTCGGCCTGCGGGCGCACGGCTACGCGGTCACCCTCATGTCCAACAGGACGCCCGACGAGATCAGGAACGGCCGGGTGATGTCCACCCAGGTCATGTTCCACACCGCGCTCCAGCACGAGCGGGACCTCGGCCTCGGGTTCTGGGAGTCCCAGACGCCCCGGCTCGAAGGGCTCGGCATCTCGGTCGCGGACCCCGGCCACGGCCGCGCGGTCGACTGGCTCGGCCGCCTCGACCACTACGCCCAATCCGTCGACCAGCGCGTCAAGATGGCCGCCTGGATGGAGACGTTCGCCCAGCGCGGCGGCCAGTTGGTGATCCACGGCTGCGCCGTCTCTGACATCGACTACTTCGCCGACAGCTACGACCTCGTCCTCGTCGCCGCGGGCCGCGGCGAACTGGTGTCGATGTTCGGCCGCGACCCGGCGCGCTGCGCGTACGGTACGCCGCAGCGCGCCCTCGCCGTCGCCTATGTGCACGGTGCGGAGCCCCGGCCCGAGCACCCCGGTGTGGACGCCGTGCGCTGCAACCTCGTGCCCGGCGTAGGGGAGTTGTTCGTGATCCCGGCGCTGACCGTGGGGGGCAGGGCGGACATCCTCTTCTGGGAGGGCGTGCCAGGCGGGCCGCTCGACGTGTTCCACGGCGTCACGGATCCCGACGACCACCTCGCGGTGGTGCTCCAGTTGATGGAGCAGTTCACACCGTGGGAGTACGCGCGCGTCCTCAACGTCGAACTCACCGACCCTGGAGGCGTGTTGGCGGGTCGCTTCGTGCCGACCGTGCGCCGGCCCGTGGCGTCGCTGCCCGGCGGCGGCCTCGCCCTCGGTGTGGCCGACGTCGTCGTCGCCAACGACCCGGTGACCGGGCAGGGCGCCAACTCCGCCGCGAAGTGCGCCGCCGTCTACCTCGAAGCGATACTGGCGCGTGGCGAACGGCCCTTCGACGCGGAGTGGATGCACGCCACCTTCGAGGCGTACTGGGAGCAGGCGCGGCACGTCACGAAGTGGACGAACACACTGCTCGGCCCGGTGCCCGAGCACGTGGAGCGGCTGTTCGGCGCGGCCGGGCGCCTGCCCCAGGTGGCGGACCGCATCGCCAACGGCTTCGACGACCCGGCCGACTTCGAGGACTACTTCTACGACCCGGAGCGCACCGACGCGTACCTCGCGCGGGCGGCAGCGGCGAGCGCGTGGCCCGGTGTGCGGGGTGCGCGCAGGATCCGGGGCGCCTGAGCCTGGCGCGGCGGCGTGGACGGGCCCGCCGCCCGGTGGGCGGGGCGGCGGGGACCGGCCGTCCGAGCCCGGCTGTCGGTGCCCGGCGGGGAGGCGCGCCCGGCCCGGAGGCGCGCCCTACAGCGCGGGTGCCGCCGTGCCGCTCCCCGCGCCGCCTGGCAGGGCGGGCGGCCGGTAGGCGGCCGGGCTGAGCGCCGCGCCCGCCGGGTCCGGGCGCACGGCCCCGAGCAGCGGGTTGGCGGCGAGCGGCGAGACCTTGACGCGGGCACCGGGCCGCGGGGCCTGCACGACCTTGCCGTCGCCCAGGTAGAGCGCGACATGCGTGGCCTTGGGGAAGTACACCACCAGGTCGCCGGGGCGCAGCCGGCCGAGCGGCACGTGCGGCAGGGAGCGCCACTGCTCCTGGCTGGTGCGGGGCACTCGCACGCCCGCGTGCGCCCAGGCGCGCGAGGTCAGCCCCGAGCAGTCGAAGGAGTCGGGGCCCGTGGCGCCCCACGCGTAGGGCTTGCCGATCTGCCCCACGGCGTAGCGCAGCGCGGCGGCGCCGGCCGCGGTCGGCGTGGCGGACGCCGCCGCGCGCCCCTGCGGGCCGAGCGCCCCCGAGGCCACGAGGTCCTGCTGCGCCTTGTCGGTGCCGCTGCGGTCGAGCGCGTCGAGCCGGGCGAGCTGCTCGGGGGTGAGCCGGGCGAGCAGTCCCTCGACCTGCCGGAGCTTGGCCTCAGCGGTGTCGCGCTGCTGCTTCTTCAGCGCGCTGAGCCGCTGCTGCGCGGCGAGCGCGGCGCTCGCCGCCTGGGCTGCGGCGTCCGCCTGCTGCTTGCCGCGGGCCAGCTCGTTCTCGGTGGCCACGGTGGAGCGCGCGGCCTGGGAGAGCATGTGCTGCTGCTCGACGGCGCGCTCCGGGTCGTCGGCCAGCAGCAGCTGGAGATAGCCCGACAGTTCGGGTGTGCCCCGGTACTGGGCGCGGGCGATGGCGCCCGCCGCGCCCCTGCCCCGGTCGAGCGCGGCCCGCGCCGTGGCGAGGCCGCCGCCCGCCCGCGCCACCTCGGCACGCTGCTTCGCCAGCGCCTGCGAGGTGGCGTTGTACGCCTCGCCCGCCGCCTCCGCCTGCTGGTACAGGCTCTTGAGCTGGGTCAGCAGCTCGGCCACCCCGCCGGGCTGGGGCGCGGCCGAGCCGGGGACCGCGGTCAGCACGGTGGCCGCGGCGGTCGCCATGGCCGTCGCACAGGCGGATCGCAGACGTGACATGCCCTTCACCTCCGAGGCGGTGCGCCGGGGGCGAGTGGGATGCGATCGGGTCCGGCGCTCCGCGGAATGATGAACGCCACATCATGAGATGAGCTGACGAGTAGGCCGAATGGCGGCGGAATTACACCCCGGAGGGGCTCGTGACGCCCTCAGGGGGGCGGTGTCAGCGCGCGGGGGTGTCCGGTCCGCCGGCCTCGGACGCCGGGGGGCGCCGAGGGTGGGGGCGGCGGGTCCACGGCCAGTGGGGGCCCTCGGAGCCACGGCCCTCGGGGGCGTACTCGTAGCGCCAGCCGCGCTGGACGCCGAGGCGCCGGGTGAAGCCGGCGGGCACCCTGCGGTACGCGTGCACGATCGGCGGGCCGCCCGCCGCGTCCGGCACCGGGACGTCGTACCACTTCGGCGGCTGGCCGGTCAGGCCCGTCAGGACGGGCAGCACGCGACCGTCGAGCGGGCCGCCGACGAACGGGGTGTCCTCGCTTCTCACCCGCCCAGTCTCACCCGGACGCGGCGGACTCCACCAGCGGGGCCAGCCTGCGGGCGAGCGTCGCGAGCGGACCGTCCCGCGCCTCCTGCGCCGCGAGCGCGGCGGCCGCAGCCGCGGTCTCCCCGTCCCGCGCCGCCGTCGTGACAAGCAGCACGACCAGGTGGTCGACCAGCCAGTCCCGCAACTCGCCCGCGTCCGGCAGCTTCTCCTCGTCGAGCCAGGTCAGCGACGCGGACTCGACCGCGGCTATCCAGGTGCGCACCAGCATCCGCAGGCGCGGCCCCGGGCGCTCCGCCCCCAGGTGCAGCAGGATCTGCTCGGCCGCCGCGCGGCGCACCTCGTCCACGATCGCCGTCGTACGGGACGTCTCGCACACGCCCCCGCCGCGCAGCAGCGCGCTGAACCCTGCCGCGTGCTCGTCGACGAAGGCGAGATAGCGGCCGAGGACGCGCCGCAGCCGCTCGGTCGGCGGGCCCTCCTGCGGTTCGGTGAAGCAACGTTCCAGCTGGTCCGCCGAGGAGCGCACCGCCGCCTCGTACAGCTGCTGCTTGCCGCCGGGGAAGTACCGGTACACCAGCGGCCGCGACACCCCGGCCGCCGCCGCCACGTCCTCGGGCGTGACCGCCTCGGGCGCCCGCTGCGCGAACAACGTCAGGGCCGCCTGGAGCAGTTGGGACCTGCGCTGTTCCACGCTGAGTCGGCGGTACGCGGGAGGCGGGGACGTCGCAGCGGTCATACGGGAAGCGTAACCACTCGCGCCGCGCGGCACGTTCAGGCGAGGAGACCCGAGCTGCGCCACAGGGCGCGCCCCGGCCCGTTCAGCACGCCGATGTCGTCGAGGAAGTCCGTGAGCTTGCGCGCGCCGGACTGCATGACGTCGCGCCTGTGCCCGCTCGCCTTCACCTGCTCGACCGCCTCGCGCCGGTCGAGGCCGACGTTCTCGTACACCTGCGGATTGACGAAGCACACCGAGAACACCCTGGCCGAGTGCCCGCTCGTCAGCCGCGTGAAGCCGCGCTCCCAGCGCGGGGCCGTGACCATCTGGCGGCGCAACTCCTCGCGCGCGTACCGGACATGGCGCGCCTCCTCGATCACATGGATACGGGTGACACCGCGCACCAGCGTCTGCACCCGCTCGTCGGGGAAGGTGAGGCGCTGCATCCAGTCGAGGATCTCCTCGCCGAGCAGCGTCGCCGCGAACGAACCCGGCGTCGTGGATGCCGTCTTCAGTACGCGCGCCATGTTGTGGTAGACGCGCGGCACCGGGTACGCGGGCGCGCCGCCCTTCTTGATCATGCGCGCGAACATCTTGGAGTGCCGGCACTCGTCGGCTATCTCCGTGAGCGCGTACCGCACATGGTCGCTGACGACGGACTTGTCATAGATGTGCCGCACCAGCAGCTGCATCAGGATGATCTCGAACCAGATGCCGAGCGAGGCGAGCGACGCGGCCTCGTGGCGCGCCAGCTCCATCCGCTGCTCCTCGGACATGCGCCGCCACAGGGGCGTGTCGTAGAGCGAGACCAGCTCGGGGGGCCAGAACCACTTGCCCTCCTCGACCGGCGCCTCCCAGTCGAGCTCCTTGTCGGGGTCGAACGAGTGCCGTGCCGACGACTCCAGCAGGCGTTTCGCGATCTGCTCGCGGTCCTTGAGGGGGCCGAGGGCGTCCCTGAGCACGGGGTCGTTCATCACCGTGTCGCGGCTGCCACGGACGGGCGCGGTGGTCATGGTGTGAGCCTCCTCGGGGGGTGGGAGGGCGAGTTACCGGCGGTCACCCCCCTATGAGACTGCTTGTCAGCAAGGGGCGTCAATCCCCTGTGCGCCACTTGTTGACTCGCCGTCCAGCAAGCGGGACGGCCGGATCGCGCCGCGCGGGGCCTAAACCGCGCGGGTGCTTTCCCGGCCGCGCGCGTCAGGATGGGCGTATGACGGCGACCACCCCCACAGGCGGCCCCGTGGCCGCGCGCCGCAGCCTCGAAGGACTCGCCACGGGCGACGCCTTCGGCGAGCGGTGGTCCCCCCGCTTCCGCGATCCCGAGACGGCGCGCGCCCAGATCAGGGCCCGAAGAACGCCCGCGGAGCCCGAGTGGCCCTGGACCGACGACACCGCGCTCGCGCTCGCCCTCCACCGGGTGCTCGCCGAGCGCGGCACCGTCGACCAGGACCGCCTCGCCGCCTGCTTCGGCCTCGCCTACGACGCCCACCCGGGGCGCGGCTACGGCTACGGCATGCACGTGCTCCTGCCCGCCCTGCTCGCCGAGCCGGCGTCCTGGCGCAGGCTCGCCCCCGGCCTCTTCGACGGCGGCAGCCTCGGCAACGGAGCCGCGATGCGCGTCGCCCCGCTCGGCGCCTGGTTCGCCGACGACCTCGACCGCGCCGCGAAGGAGGCGGAGCTCTCCGCGGAGGTGACCCACGCCCACCCCGAGGGCGTCGCGGGCGCCGTGGCCGTCGCGGTCGCCGCCGCGCTCTCCGCGCGCGGCGCGCTCGCCCTGGACGTTGTGGCGGACGCCACCCCCGCGGGCGCCGTGCACGACGGCCTCGCCCGCGCCGCCGCGCTGCCGGGCACCACGGAGCCGGACGACGCGGCCGCGGTCCTCGGCAACGGCACAGGCGCCCGCGCCGACGACACCGTCCCCTTCGCCGTCTGGACCGCCGCACGCCACCCCGCCGACCTGCCCTCCGCCCTCTGGGCCACCGCGGAGGCCCTCGGCGACGTCGACACCACCTGCGCCATCACCGGCGGCATCGTCGCCGCCCACCCCGCCGCCACCCCCGCCCCCGGCGACTGGCACCACCGCCGCGAGCCCCTCCCGCCCCACTGACCCGCCAGGTCCCGCGCCCGGGGTCCGCCCCGGGGCCGCCATCTCAGCCGCCGCCGTGCGTCCTTCGGCGGCGCGACCACCCCGCAGGGCCCCCGGGTACGTGTTCGGCTGCCCGCGCCACGGCCAGCAGCAGCCGCTCGCCGCCGTGGGCGGCCACCAGTTGGAGCCCCACCGGGCAGCCGTCGCGGGTGTGGCCCGCGGGGATGCTCGCCGCCGGATGGCCGCTCACGTTGAACGCCCACGCCAGCGCCGTCGAGTACTGGTCGCCAGGGCCCTCGTGGCCGTGCGGCCTGTGGGGTGTGGCGGGGCTCAGCAGGAGGGGTACCCGCGCGAACAGCCCGCGCAGCCTGCGGCTGTTCTCCGCCGCCGCCCGGAGAGCGGGTCCTGCCGCACCCCCGTGCGCCGCGTCGTCGGCCTCCGGACCGCGCGGGGTGTCCCGGGCGCCCGCCCGGATCGCGAACCATGCCTCGCGCGGATCGGCCAGGGCGAAGTCACCCTGCCCCGGCAGGGGAGCGAGCCGGACGACGCCCGCCGCCCGCAGCCGCTCGACCCCGGCCCGCGCCACCGCGGCCACCTCGTCGTCCACCTCGGCAAAGCCCAGGTCCTGCGCGTACACCGCCGGTACGGCGTCCTCGGTGGGCCCGCATGCCCCCGCACCCGGGCCCAGCAGGCAGCGCAGACACGCCTCCGCCACCGGTACCCGCCGTGCCAGCACCCCCGCCGCCGCGAGCCCCGTCCTGTCGGGGGACGGCAGCAGGCCGTTCGTCGTCTTCAGGCCGAACACCCCGCACCAGGCCGCGGGGATCCGCACCGACCCCGCGCCGTCGCTGCCCGTGGCGAGCGGCACCATGCCCGTCGCGACGGCCACCGCGGCCCCTGCGGACGAACCGCCGGGGGTGCGGTCGTCGCGGTACGGGTTCACCGTGCGCCCGTAGCGCCCGAGCCCCCACGTCTGCCAGGACGTGCCGGGCCCCGGCACCGCCGTCGCGCCGACCGGTACCGCGCCCGCCTCGATCAGCCGCCCGGCCGCGTACGACCGGATCCCCGACGGCCCTTTGACCGCGAACGGCAGCCCCGCGAGCGGCAGCGCCGTGTCCACCGACCACGCGCGCGACCTCGCCTCCTCCTCCCACACCTCCGCGAACGCGCGGAACTCCGGATCGAGCCGGGCGATCCGCGCCAACGACGCCTCCACCCGCCCGACGACCGCACCACGCTGCACAGCCGATCCGGTCCCTTCCTAGTTCCGTATGAAGACCTTGAGCGCCAACGGTCAATGCGTCGAATTCGCCCGGGTCAGTGGGGCGATGGCCGTGCGGGACAGCAAGGACCCGGCGGGTTCGGCGCGCTGGTCTTCACCGGGCGAGTTCACCGCGTTCGTGTGTGGTGTCACGCGCGGCGAGTTCGACCAACCGTAGGCGCCCGCGTGTCGAGAGCGCCCGGCCTGCTCCCGGGCCGGGCGCTCTCGCGTGGGCGCTGATGCGTGCGGGGCATCCGAGGCAGGGCCTACGGCCGCGTGCCCAGGGCGCGTCGGTACCAGGTGCCGGCCCTGCCGCCAAGGTCCGCGGGGGACGCCGGGGCTGCCGGGGTGAAGCCGGACGTGGACAGGACCCGCTGCGACGCGGCGTTGTCGTGGGCGACGGCCGCGCGCAGGGTGCGCAGGCCGTGGTGTGCGGGGGACAGGCGGCACAACTCCTGTACGGCCGCGGTCGCGAGGCCGCGGCCCGTGGCGTGCTGGGCCACCCGGTAGCCGAGTTCGGCGGTGCCGGCTTCGATGTCGTACAGGTTGACCTGCCGAGGATTGAGCCGTCCTCGGCGACGAGCACGTAGAAGACGCGGACGCCGGCGTCCTGTTCGGCCGGCCGGGCGCGGTAGCGGTCCGCGAAGGGCGCGAAGAACGCGTCACCGCGGTCGGAGACCGAGGCGGCGAAGTAGGCGCGGTTCTCCGACTCGAAGGCCAGGACCGCATCGGCGTCACCGGCGCACAGCCGTCTCAACTCGGACACCGGCCGACTCTACCGAGGGCCCGCCGCCGTGGCGCGGGACTTTCCTACCTGCCCGCCGCGCCGCCGTCCCCGCCCGCCAGCGCCGCCCGCATCACCGACCCGGCGATCGGCGCCGCGACGCCGCCGCCCGTGATGTCGGCGCGGTCCGCCTCCGCGTCCTCCACGACGACGGCGACCGCCACCCCGGGCCACGCCGCGTGCTTCGCCTGCGCCCAGGCGATGAACCAGGCATACGGAAGGCCCTTGTTGGCGACGCCGTGCTGGGCCGTGCCCGTCTTGCCGCCCACGGTCGCGCCCTTGAGCGCGGCCCTGCCGCCGGTGCCCGAGCGCACCACGTCCACCATCATCCGGCGCAGCTCGGACGCGGTCGAGGGGCTCATCACGCGCTCGTACGTCCGGTCCGGCTCGTGCGTGACGAGGCGGCCGTCAGCCGTCGTCGTACGGTCCACGAGGCGCGGATGGCGCAGCACCCCGCCGTTGGCGACCGCCGCCGACACCATCGCCATCTGCAGCGGCGTCGCCGTCGTGTCGAACTGCCCGATCGACGAGAGCGCCAGCTGGTCCTCGCCCATGTGCCGGTCGAACGTCGACTTCGCCACCGCCGAGGGCACGCGCAGCGACGCGTCGTTGAAGCCGAACCGCTCCACCGTGTCCAGCATCCCCGCGAGCCCCACCTTCACCCCGAGCCCCGCCATCACCGTGTTACAGGACCAGGTGATCGCGTACTCCAGTGAGGCGTCGTCGCAGCCGTCCGCCTCGTTCGGCAGGCTCGTCCTGGTCCCCGGCAGCCGGTACGGGGAGGGGATGCCGCTCGGCGCGCCGGGATCCTTCACCACACCGGACTCCAACGCCGCGGCGGCCGTCACGATCTTGAAGGTCGACCCCGGCGGATAGGTGCCCCGCAGTGCCCTGTTGAGCATGGGCTGCGTGTCGGCGTCGTTGAGCCGCGTCCACGCGTCCCGTACCTGGTCGCCCGTGCCCGACAACTCGCCGGGATCGTACGACGGGCTGCTGACCAGCGCGAGGATCCGCCCGCTCGCCGGCTCGACGGCCACCACCGCACCCCGCCGCCCCGCGAGCCCCGCGTAGGCCGCGCGCTGCGCCGACGCGTCGAGGGTGGTCACCACACGCCCGCCGCGGCCGAGCCCGTGCGGGCTGCTTTCGCCGAGCAGCGTGCCGAGGCGCGGGTCGCTGCCCGAGAGCACGCCGTCCTCTGCGCCCTCAAGCCCCGTCGAACCGTACGTCTGCGACGCGAAGCCGGTGACCGGCGCGTACAACGGGCCCTGTGTGTACGTGCGTTCGTAGCGCAGCCGCTGCCGGGTGTCGCGCGATCCGGTGACGGGGCTGCCCCCGACCAGGATGTCGCCGCGCGGCGCCCCGAACCGCTGCACGCTCGGCCGTACGTTGCCGGGATGCCCGTCAAGCCGGCCGGCCTGCACACCCTGCACCCGTACGGCGTTCGCGAACAGGGCCACCAGGAGCAGCAGGCAGAAGACGGCGGTGTGCCGGATCTGGCGGCTCACCTGCCGCCCTCCGGCGCCGGATCGGCCTCGCCGCGGCGGCCGTGCGTGCCGCGGCCATCGTGCGCGGCGCGGCCATCGTGCGTGCCGCGTACACCGTCCCGCTCCGCGGCGCCGTCCCGCGCGGCCCCGGCTTCGGCGTCCCGCGCGTCCGCCCGTACCGCGGGAACGTCCACGCGGGTCAGGCGCAGCAGCGGGGTCCTGGGCGGCGGGTCGTCGTCGGCCGGTGCGGGCGCGCCCTCCGCCGCCGGGTACGGGCGCCGCGCCGCGTCGCTGATGCGCAGCAGCAGCGCCACGATCACCCAGTTCGTGACGACCGAGGAGCCGCCCTGCGCCAGGAACGGCATCGCCATGCCGGTCAGCGGGATCAGCCCCATCACCCCGCCCGCGATCACGAAGACCTGGAGCGCCAGCAGCGCCGCGAGCCCCATCGCGAGCAGCCGCCCGAACGGGTCGCGCAGCACGAGCGCCGTGCCGATACCCCGCGCCACGATCAGCGCGTACAGCAGGAACAGCGCGGTGAGCCCGAGCAGGCCGAGTTCCTCGCCCGCCGTGGCGAGGATGAAGTCGGACTTGGCGGCGAAGCCGATGAGCGTGGAGTGGCCGAGCCCGAGGCCCGTACCGGTGATGCCGCCCGCCGCGAACGCGAACAGCGACTGGGCCAGTTGGCCGGGCCCGATCCCGGCGTCGATCGAGGCGAACGGGTGCAGCCAGTCCTCCACCCGGCTGTGGACGTGCGGTTCGAGCGACCCCACGGCGTACGCGCCGAGCCCCGCGAGCCCCAGGCCGACCGCGATCCACCCCGTACGCCCCGTCGCGACGTACAGCAGGATCACGAAGACCCCGAAGAACAGCAGCGACGTACCGAGGTCGCGCTCAAGCACCAGCAGCACGACGCTCAGCAGCCACACCGTCACCAGGGGGCCGAGCACCCGGCCGCTCGGCAGCTGGATCCCCAGGACCCTGCGGCCGGTGGAGGCGAGCGCGCGGTGGTTCGCGGCGAGGTACGCGGCGAAGAACAGCGCGAGCAGCACCTTCGCGAACTCGCCCGGCTGGATGGACAGGCCGCCGATCCTGATCCAGATCTTGGCGCCGTTGACGGCGGGGAACAGGATCGGCACCGCCATCAGGGCCAGCGCGCCCACCACGGAGACGTAGGCGTAGCGCTGGAGCACGCGGTGGTCGCGCACCGCGAGCACGACCACCACGAACAGGGCGATGCCGAGCGCCGACCAGACCAGCTGGGTGGGCGCCGCCTGCTCGCCCGGCGTCTCCAGGTCGAGGCGGTAGATCAGCACGAGCCCGAGTCCGTTGAGCAGCACGGCGATGGGCAGCAGCAGCGGATCGCCGTGGCGGGCCCGCAGGCGCACCGCGAGATGGGCGGCCAGCGACAGCACGCCGAGCCCGAGCGCGTAGCCGCAGACGTCGGGCGGCACGGCCCCGTCCCTGCCGAGGCCGACCGCCGCGTACCCGGACACCGAGATGAGGACGGCGCAGACGAGGAGCAGCAGCTCGACGCCCCGGCCGGTGGGGGCGCGGGGCGTGGAGGGAGCGGGCTGCGTCGGTGCGGACATGGCAGGCAACGTAGCAAGCAGACATGCCTTATGTCCGTTTATGTAATGACGTGAGGCATGTCGGTGCCGGTCGCGTACCGCTGCCCGCGCCGGGTCAGCACCAGCGCGGCACGGCCCCGATGTTGTCGATGTACCGCGCCGAGCCCCAGGCCCAGGTGCCGTCCGTCAGGAGGTACCAGCGGTTGTTGCCGCCGACGTTGTCGCCGCGGGTCTTGCAGAAGATGTGCACGACGGAGCCGTACTTGGCGAGGCCGACGACGCGGCTGCCGCGGGTGGGCTTGTCGCGGAGATAGAGGCCGCCCCTGGCGACGACGCGCCCCTTGTACTGGCCCTGCGGGGGCTTGGCGCCGGGCTTCGGTGCGGCGGGCGCCTGGGCCTGCGGTCGGCCCTGCTGCTGGGCGGGCTGGTTGTGCTGCTGGGTCTGCTGGTTCGGCTGATTCTGCTGGTCCGGCTGGTTCTGAGGCGCCTGCTGGGCCTGGTCGGCCTGCTGACTCTGGGTCGCGGGGTCGGCGGGCGGCTGGTCGGCGACCGCGGGGACGGCGGCGAGGGCCGCGGCGGCGAGCGTGGCGGCGGCGAGGGTGGTGGCGCGGAGGCCGAGGGAACGCAGGGGCATTGTTACTCCTGGTGACCTGAGGGGTGGGGAGCCGGGGGAATCCGCGACCGGCTCGCCCGATTCACCCTAGTTTCGGTACGGAGAGTCCGCAAAACATCACGCAGCGCGCACGGTGGGTGGACGGGCCGCCGAGGGCCCGGGAGACTGGCCGGTGAAGCCCCCGGCCGTCCGGCGGCTTCACCCTTCTGGTTGCACGGGTGCCCCGGCTGCTGGTCCCATGGTCGGGGGGTGGTGCGCGATGGCACGTCTCCGCGTCACGCCGGCGCGGCACCAAGGCCGCGAACGGCTCTACGTCACGCTTCCCGACGGCACCGGCGTCGCCTGGTTCGACCGGGAGGCCAACAGGATCAGCCTGGTCAGGGCCGACCGCGAGGACGACGTGCTGGCCGCGCTCGCGCCCTATGTCGCGGGCGAGGTGACCGTCGGGCCGCCGCCCGTACCGACGCCCGCCGAGCTCGACCGGCTCTCCCTCCACCCCGACGACGACCTCGCGCCGAACCGCCCGGGTGAGGCGCTGTACGCCGCCCTCGACGCCGACCCCGCGTCCGCGCCCGTACGCCTGCTGCACCGCGACGCACGCCGGGACGCCCTGGCGGCGCAGCGCCTGGTCGGCGAGGCGCTGGACGCGCTGGAGGGCGCGGGCTGGCGGGTGCTGCACGCCGTGCCGCTGCCGGGCGCCGCCACCATCGACCACCTGGCGATCGGGCCCGCGGGCGTGCTGGCAGTACGGACGCTGCCGGGCCGCAGGCGGCGCGTGCGGATCGCCGACCCGATGGTCCGCGTCGGCCGCGACCGGCCCGCGCCCCACCTGCGCTGGGCGCGGCGGGCCGCGGAGCGCGCCTCGCTCGCCCTCGCCACGGCGGTCGCGCCCGCGCTGGCGGTGCCTGGCGCGTCCGGCGTCGAGGCGCTGCCGCCGGCCGCTGACGCCCTCGACGTACGGGTCTTCACGGACGACACCCTGGGCGCGCTCGCCCGGCTCGGAGGCGTACTGAAACCGGCCGATGTGGAGGCGGTGTACGCGGCGGCGCGCGACAGGGGGACCTGGGCGCGGGCGTGAGTGCGCGCTGCGCGGCGCGGCTGCTCGCGGGCCCGGTGGCGGGCGGTGCGCTCTGGGGCCCCTCGTGTGGATCACGCCGGGCTCGCGCGCCCCGGCCCCGCGTCTCGTGGCGTTGTCGTCGGTCGCCAGGGCTCCGCCACTCCCTCCTCCGCCGTGCGATCCTCCCCCAGCCTCCGGCCGGGGGCACCCCGGGCACCGGACCCCGCTCCCGGATCCGCCCTGAGCCGGACGCAAGACCCTAGCCGGGCGGCACCCGTCCGCCGTTCTCGAACAGCGGCGCCATCAGATCCCCGTACGCGTCGAGCCGATCCGGCATGTCCGAGGCCAGGAAGCGCAGCGGAGCGCGGCCCTCCGCGCATGCGGTGACCTCGTCCCAGGTGACCGGCGCCGACACCGTCGGCTCGGGGCGCGCGCGCACCGTGTAGGGCGTCGCGGTGGTCTTCGCGGCACTGTTCTGGCTGTGGTCCACGAACACCTTCCCCGGTCGCAGATCGCGCCGCATCCGATGGACGACCAGCTCGGGCAGCGCCGCTTCAGCCTCCTGCGCGAGCCGCTTCGCGTACGCGGAGACCTCGGCGGAAGGCGTCGGCGCGACCGCCACCAGCAGGTGCAGCCCCTTCGCGCCCGAGGTCTTGGCGTACGCGTCGAGCCCGTCAGCCGCGAGGCGCCCCCGCAGCCAGAGCGCGACCCGGGCGCAGTCCACGACCGTGGCGGGATCGCCCGGGTCCAGGTCGAAGACCAGCCGGTCGGCGACGGCCGGAGACCCCGCGGGCCACTGCGGCGTGTGGAACTCCACCACCAGGTTTGCCGCCCACATCAGCGCCGCAAGACCGTCCACGACGACCTGCCGCCCCCGGTCCCCGCCCCGCCGCGCCGACCTGGGCACGTCGACCACGCTCACCCAGTCCGGCGTACCCGGCGGCGGATTCTTCGTGAAGAACGCCTCGCCCTCCGCGCCGTCCGGATAGCGCAGGAAGGACACCGGCCGCCCCGCGAGATGGGCGAGGAGGGGCGCCGCGGTACGGGCGTAGTGGTGCAGCAGCTCGCCCTTGGTGGTGCCGCTGGCGGGGTACAGCACCTTGTCCAGGTTGCTGAGCGTGAGCCGCCGCCCCTCCACCTCGGTGATAGGCGTCATAACATGATGTTCCCACGCGAAAGCCGTGTGACGGTCATGCCCCATCGAAAGGGGTGAACTGTGCGCTCGATATGGAACGGCACCATCTCCTTCGGACTGGTCAGCATCCCGATCAAGCTGATGAACGCGACCGAGAACCACGCGGTCTCCTTCCGCCAGATCCACCGCGAGGACGGCGGCCGCATCCGCTACCGCAAGGTGTGCGAGCTGGACGACGAGGAGGTCACGACCGCGGAGATCGGCAAGGCGTACGAGGACGCCGACGGCAACCTCGTACCCATCACCGACGAGGACCTCGCCGCACTGCCGCTGCCGACGACGAAGACGATCGAGATCGTCGCGTTCGTCGCGGCCGACGCCATCGACCCGCTCCAGATGGAGACGGCGTACTACCTCCAGGCCAACGGCACCCCCGCCGCCAAGCCGTACACCCTGCTGCGCGAGGCCCTGAAGCGGAGCGAGAAGGCCGCCGTCGCCAAGTTCGCGCTCCGCGGCCGGGAGCGGCTCGGCATGCTGCGCGTCGTCGACGACGTGATCGCCATGCACGGCCTCCTGTGGCCCGAGGACATCCGCGCCGCCGACGCCGTCGCCCCGGGGAAGGGCGTGACGGTGCGCGACGCCGAACTCGACCTGGCCGACGCCCTGATGAACACCCTCGGCCCCATCGACCTCGACTCCCTCCACGACGACTACCGCGAGGCCGTCGAGGACCTCGTCACCGCCAAGGCGGAGGGCACGGCCCCGCCGGCCCCGGCACGCTCCGGCGACGACGGCGGCAAGGTCATCGACCTCATGGCCGCGCTGGAGAACAGCGTCCGCGCCGCCCGGGAGGCCTCCGGCTCCCAGGAGGCCTCCGGCGACCAGGACGCCGACGTCACCCACCTCAAGGACCGCCCGCCCGCCCGCAAGAGCCCCCGGAAGAAGCGCTCGGGCCGCACGTCCGCCTGACCTCGAAATGCCTGTTCACGACGACCCCCCGGAAGCTGGTAAGGTTCCTGTCGTCGCCCCGAGGGGCGGCAGCGCCCCCGTAGCTCAGGGGATAGAGCAACGGCCTCCGGAGCCGTGTGCGCAGGTTCGAATCCTGCCGGGGGCACCTTGTATGAGGTGCCCAAGACCCCGTCACCAGCGGAGACGCTGAGGCCGGGGTCTTCGTGTGTGTGCAGCCGTATGCCGCTCCGAGGCGCCGGGACTCAGGCGTCCCGACCGTCCGGCAGGAGCCGGACGCGGCGGTTGGCTACGTGCCGGCGACCGTCAGGAGACCTGGTATCGGGCCGGCAGCGCCTCGACGCTCATCGGCTGCCGTCGGCCTCTCGTGACCGTTGCGAGTCTCCTTGGCCGCATCCTGTGCGATTCCGTCAATGCAGGGGAAGCCGGTGAGGAAGCCGGTGAGGATGATGGGAAAGGTGAACCACCCATCTCCAGGTGTCACCGACCTGCAGTGAGGGGCACGTCCTCCAGTCCTGCCATCCACCCCCTTGCCGAGCGGGCGCGGGGGCGCCTCTGCGCCGCCCGGCGGGTGTTGCGGGTCCCGGCTCGCCGACCAGGACTGGCCGCTCGCCCCGGCCCCCGGTCGCACCTCGTCCACCTCGCTGCCCGCCTGCGGCCCGCGGACGGGGACGCGGCGGGACAGCGGGACGGAAGGAGGCGTTCTTGACGGGTGGGGCGGGTGGGCCAAAGATTGGCGCGGTCACGTCACCGGGAGTGAGGCGGTACGCCCCGTGTTCCCTTTCAAGGCCAAGGCCGCCGCGGCGCTGCTCGCGGCGGTGTCGGCGCTGACTCCGCTGTGGGCGGCAGGGCCGGCCGCCGCCCGGGGAGCGGCGGGCTGCGCCGCGTCCCAGGCACCGCTCTCCGTGGAGGAGAGCAGGCTCAGCTGGGTGCTGCCCGAGGACGGTGACGCGGCGGAGGCCGGGGCGGAGCCGTTCTCCCGGCAGATGATCGAGGGCGGCGGATTCCAGGCGTACGGGCCGGCGTTGACGCGGGCCCTGTGCCGCACGCGGAACCTGTCCGGGGCGCGGACGCTGGTGGAGCGCGAGGGCCGGGACCTCTGGCGTGCGGCGGTCGACCGGGCGCAGCGGCGCGGGCAGGTCAGGGGCAGCCTCCCCTACAGCGACGACCGGCCGCTCTACTGGACACGGCTCCAGTCCACGGCGACGCTGCGCCGCTGGACGCCGGGCTTCGCCCTGTCCGCGGCGCAGCGGACCGCGCTCATCACGGCCTTCGACCGGGCGTCGCGCGGGATGACCGACATCGGCTTTCCCGCGGGCAAGGGCGTCAAGCGCGTCGTCATGAGCGGCTTCGACCCGTACACGCTGGACGGCGGCACGACGGGGAGCGCGGCCGGGACGGCCGGCAACAACATCCGGCACGGCAACCCGTCAGGCGCCACCGCGCTCGCCCTCGACGGGACCTCCTACCGAACGGCCGACGGCAGGACCGCCTACCTCCAGGCGTACACACTGCCCGTCAACTACACCGAGTTCGAGGCGGGTTACCTGGAGGACACGGTCGGGCCGCTGATGCGCCCCGGCCCCCGCCGGGTCGACGCGTCCATCACGGTGAGCCAGGCGAGCGGCTCGGTGTTCGACCTGGAGCAGTGGAACGGCCGGTACCACGGGGTCTCGCCGGGCAACGACCACAGCCAGCCCTGCCCGACGCTGAACGGCGCCCCGCAGCTCGCGGCCGACCATCACGACTGCGACACCGCGGTCGTCCAACGCTGGGGCGGGCCCAAGGAGTTCATTCTCACCAACCCGCCGCAGTGGACCACCACGACCCTGCCGGTCGGGCAGATGATCAAGGCGGACACCGGGGCCTCGGTCCCGCGCCCGCCGGGCGACGAGTGGCCCGACCCGTCCGTCGCGTTCGGTGTGGTGTGGCACACCGACTACACCGAGTTCCCCGACTGCTCGTCGACCGCGCTGGTGACGCGCAACAGCCCGCCGCCGACCCAGTACCCGCCGGCGACCGCCCCGGTCCCGCCGGACTCCGGCTCGTGCTCGTACAGCGGCGGCGGTGGCAACTACCTTTCCAACGAAAGCGGTTACCGCAACACGCTGCTGAGGGACCGCATGGGCCTGAAGATCCCGGCAGGTCACATCCACACGCCGGACATGCAGCGCTTCGAGCGGCCCTTCGACGTGAGCGACGCGACCTTCGACGCCTGGCGCCTCGCCATCGTCGCGCAGGCCGGCAACCTCGTCCACGTGGTGGCCGACAACTCCTGAGCGGCACCGCCTCCGGGCTCGGCACCGGCCCGTGTCCGGTGTCCTCGCGGCGCGCCCCGCCGGGCGCGCCGCCGGTGCCGGGTCAGTGCTGCTGTGCCGCTTGGGCGGACAACAGTTCCGTGACGGTCCGCTCGATCGCCTCGAACGGGTCGTGGTCCTCGTACTCGGCGGCCAGCGCGGTGGCGGAGCCGCGGTAGGACGGGTCGGCGAGCACCGTCTCGACGGCCCTCCTGACATCGGCGGGCTCCGGGCGCTGGGTGGCGAGGTTCACCGCCGCGCCGGTCCACGCGATCCGCGCGGTGACCTCCGTCTTGTCCTCGGTGAGCCCCGCGAGCACCATCGGGACCCCGTGGCCGAGGGCCTGCTGGACGCCGCCGTAGCCGCCGTTGCTGACCAGCACGTCGGTGTGCGGCAGCAGCAGGTCGTACGGGATGAACTCGGCGACCCGCGCGTTGGCCGGCACCCGGTCCAGCTCGGCCGTGCGGCCGAGGGTCGCGACCACCAGTGCGTCGAGGTCCGCGAGCGCGTCGAGGGCCGGCTGCACCAGCTCCGTGAAGTCGGTGTTGGCGGCCGTGCCCTGGGACACCACGACCACCCGCTTCGCCCGCTTCACCTCGTCCCACCAGCCCGGCAGCGGGCCCTGCTCGCGCGCGCCGCTCGGCAGCGCGCCGACGTAGCGCACCGAGTCGGGCAGGTCGCCGCGCGGGTAGTCGACAGACGCGATGGACAGCTGCAGGAACCGGTCGGGCACCCGGGCCATGCCGTCGAGCAGGAACGGCGGCGTGTCGGTGGCGCCCGTCGACCGCAGCACCTCGACGGTGTGCTCCTGCGTGGAGCCGAACACCTGCTCCCGCACTGCCTTGTTGGCCGCGCGGTTGCGCTCCCTGCCCTCGGGAGAGGAGTCCGGCGGCAGCCCGAGGCCGAACGGCGCGGTGTCCTCACTGCTGATCGTCAGCGGCACCACGCCGACGCCTATGACGGCCGCGGGGCGCACACCGGGCGCGCCGTGCAGCACGGGCCACGCGCCCGTGAACCCGGTCTCGTGGACCACGGCCACCGGCTCGCCCCCGGCCTCGGCGATCAGGGCCTGAAGGGTGGCGTGCTGGTCGGGCATCGGGTCGACGAACAGGTGGCGCAGGCCGAAGCCGAGCGCCTCGGGGCCCGGCGGGATGTCGGCCATCTCGGGGAACAGCTCGGGCAGCGCGCCTCCGTCGAAGTCGGCGCCGCCCCGCAGCGGGACGAACCTGGCGCCCGTCGCCTCGGCCGCCTCCCGGAACACGGATCCGGTGGTCACCGTGACCCGGTGGCCGCGCCGTACGAGGTCGGCCGCTACGGCCCGCATCGGTGTGAAGTGCCCGTAGATGGGCGAAGCGGCGACGATGACGTGTGCCATGGGTGGTGCCACCTTCCATGGGGCGCCCGGAGGCGCGGTCGGAGTCCTCACCTGCTCCACGGACGGGCGCGGCCCCGCGTTCACGGGGAAGTCGGCGGTCCGGCCGGCGGTCTCCGCGACCGTGCGGGTGGTGGCGGGACAGCGGGCGCGGTGAGTGGCTCCCCGCCCGCGCCGCGAAGTGGACCTGTGGCCGGCGCCGCGGCCGGGGTGAGGGTGGCGGAGGGCGGGCGCCCGGCGCGCTCCGCGTGCCCGTTCGACACGACCCCGCGCGGCCACCCCGCCGCCCGCACACCGCACCGCGCGGGCGGAGAATGGGGGCAGTGCGGACAGGCAGTGAAGTGCCGAGGAGTGGAGGAACGAGAATGAGCGTGCTGGACGGCATCCTCGCGGGAGTGCGCGAGGACCTTGAGGAACGCAGGCGGCGCACCCCCCTGGCGGAGCTGCGCGCCCGTGTGGCGGACGTCCCGCCGGCGCTCGACCCGCTGCCCGGCTTCCGCGCGCCCGGCGTGTCGGTCATCGCCGAGGTCAAGCGCAGGAGCCCGAGCAAGGGCGACCTCGCCGACATCCCCGACCCGGCCGCGCTCGCCGAGCAGTACGCGACGGGCGGCGCCGCCGCGATCAGTGTGCTGACCGAGCAGCGCAGGTTCGGCGGGTCGCTCGCCGACCTGGACGCGGTACGCGCGCGGGTCGGTGCGCCGGTGCTGCGCAAGGACTTCGTCGTCGATCCCTACCAGGTGTGGGAGGCCCGCGCGCACGGTGCCGACCTGGTGCTGCTGATGGTGGTGTCGCTCGACGATGTGCTGCTCAAGGAACTCATCGCGCTGTGCGGCGAGTTGGGTATGACGCCGCTGGTCGAGTCGCACACCGCGGGCGAGGTGGAGCGGGCCGTCGCCACCGGCGCGCAGGTGCTCGGCGTCAACGCGCGCGACCTCACGACCCTCACCGTCGACCGGACCGTCTTCCGCGAGCTCGCCCCGCTCGTGCCCGCCGACCGGGTGCGGGTGGCGGAGTCCGGGGTCGCGGGCCCCGACGACGTGGCGGAGTACCGGAGTTGGGGCGCCGACGTGGTGCTCGTCGGCGAGGCGCTGGTGCGTTCGGGGGACCCGAGAGCGTCGGTGCGCGCCTTCGCCGACACGGCCAACGCCGCGAACGCGCGGGCCGCGGGCCCGGCCTGACCCGCGCCGAACCGGCGGGGCCGCGCGTCATGCGCGGGGCGGCAGCCGGTTCAGCACCTCGGCCACGCGGGCCAGTTCTGCGGGGGAGACGCCCGCGTGGTCGAGGAGCAGGCCGTGGGAGGTCGGCCGCCCGTGCCAGTACGCGCCGAGCCGGTCGGCGATCAGCCCCTGCCCGCGCAGGTCGTCCGCGTACGCGGCCTCCGTCGCGGCGTCCGGTGTGGGGAGCAGCACGTGCAGGCCGCTGTCGAGCCCCCGCAGCAGCCCCGGCCGGGCCGCCGCGCGCAGCGCCGCACGCCGGGCGGCCACGGCCCTGCGCGCCCTGCGCAGCTGCCGGGTGGCCTCGCCTGTCGCCAGCAGCTCGGCGACGGCCTGCTGCACCGGCAGATTGAGGTACGAGTCGGTGGCGCCGCGCAGCCCCGCCACCGCGGTGGCCAGCGGCCGGGGCGCCACCAGGCAGCCGACGCGCAGGGACGGCGCGAGCAGCCGGGACAGGGTGCCGACGTACGCGACGCAGCCGTGGCGGTCCAGGGCCGCGAGCGGCGGCAGCCCGGTCGTGTCGAACTCGCCCCCGTAGTCGTCCTCGATGAGCAGGACGCCCTTCTGCCGTGCCCACGCGAGGAGTTCACGGCGGCGCGCGGCGGAGAGCGGCACGGCCGTGGGGAACTGGTGGGCGGGCGTGAGCAGCAGGACGTTCGGCGCCGGCCTCAGCCGCCGTACGAGGTCGACGCGGAGCCCCTCGCCGTCCACCGGTACCGGCAGGACCGCGGCGCCGCGGTCGCGCGCCATGCGCAGGAACGGCGGGTAGCCCGGCTCCTCCGCGGCGACCCGGTCGCCCGCCCGCACCACCGCGCCGAGCAGCAGGCCGAGCGCCTCGGCCGCCCCGCCCGTCACGACGGTGTCGGCGGGCGAGGCGGCCACACCGCGGCAGGACATCAGGTAGTCGGTGAGCGCGGCGCGCAGCCTGCGCTCGCCCGCCGGGTCCCCGTACCCGGCCGCGAGCCGCCGGTGGGCCGCGGTCTGCCAGGCGCGGCGCCAGGGCGCGGCGGGCAGGACGGCCGCGGGCCGGGTGCGCAGCCGCAGGTCGAGGGCCGGCTCGCCGCCGCCCGTGCCGCGCGGCACGGGCGCGAGCCGTTCGAGCCAGGGCGCGCCGGCGGGCACCGGGCGCGCGTGCGCCCGCCGTTCGTCGGCGCGTACGTAACTCCCGCTGCCGTGGCGGCCGTCGACCAGGCCGCGCTCGGTGAGTACGGCGTAGGCGGCGAGGACGGAGTTGCGGGAGACCCCCGCGGCCGCGGCCAGCGCCCTGGTGGACGGAAGGCGGACGCCGGGTGCGAGCCTGCCGTTGCCGATCGCCGTGGCCAGCAGGCCCACCAGGGTGTCCGACAGGGTCTCGCCGGGCCGCGCGGGGACGGGGAGCGGCACACCCGCGGCCGCGAGCGGTTCGAGGCCCTGCTCGACGCGGGCGCGGCCCCGGCGCGCCTGGCCGCTGGGGCGGGGCGCCCGGTGGTCGGAGCGACCCGCCAGCGGGGCGCCTTCCGTCTCGGGTTCCACGGGTCCTCCGGGTGAGTGGTGTGCCGCATGCCGCGACGAGTGGCCCTGTCGCAGGCTACCCCCGCCCGACCAGACTGAGAGGCCTGCGGGCACGCGCCGCCGGGTGCGCGGAACGCGCGGCAGGGCCGGCGCACGGCCCGCGCACAGGCCGCGTACGGTGCGGACCGCACGGCCTCGGCCGCGTGGGCACAGACGCGTCCGGCGCCCGGCCGGCGGAAGGGGAGAGGCATGACGGATCAGCGGGACGCGGCGCCTGGCGGTGTGCCGTTCGCCGTGCTGGCGGACGACCTCACCAGCGCCGCCGAGGCGGCGGGCCGGCTCGCCGACAGCGGCCGCCCCGCGTCCGTGGTCCTCGACGCGGACGCCCCACCGCCTCCCGACACCGGCGCGTGGCCGTGCCTGGACCTCGACACCCGGGCCCTCGCGCCCGCCGAGGCCGCGGCCCTGCACGGGCGGGCTGCCCGGCGCCTCGCGGGCGGCGGGCGGCTCGGTGTCTACAAGACGATGGACAGCTCCCTGCGGGGCAACTGGCCCGCGGAGCTCGCGGCCGTGCTGCGGGCCTGCGACCGCCGGGTCGCCGTGGTCGCGCCCGCCTACCCGGCGTACGGCAGGCACACCCTGGACGGCCGCCAGTACGCGGACGGCGTGCCCGTGCACGAGGGGCCCGCCGGGCGCGACCCCGTGCGGCCGGTGCGGGACCCGTCCGTGGCGGCGCTGCTCGCGGCGGCGGGCCGCGCCGCGCACGGCCTCGCGCCCGGCGGGCTGCCAGGGGCGCGCGCCGCGGCCCTCGGCCCCGCCGCCGCGGGCCCGCCGCGCGCCCTGGTGGTGGACGCGGCGTCGGACGGGGACCTGGCCGAGGTGGCCGACGCGGTCCGCGAGGTGCTCGACCGCGCCGTGGTGTGCGGGAGCCCCGGCCTGTGGGAGGCGCTCATACCGGCGGCGCCGGGACACGCCGCGGTACCCGGGGAACCGGGCCGCGCGCTCGTCCTCGTCGGCAGCCTCCACCCCGTCACCCGCCGGCAGGTCGCCCGGCTGCGCGCGCACGGCGTACCGGTCGTGGAGACAGCCAGGCACGGCACGGCCGGCGCGGCCGGGGAGGGCGGCGGTGCCGCACGGGCCGTGCGGCGGCTGCTCCGCGAGCACGACACGGTCGCCCTCGTCACCCCTGAGCCCGCAGGGACCGGGGAGCCCGGAGGCTCGGACACCGGCGGCGTGCGGCACCTGCGCGCCCTCGCCGACGCGGGCGCCGCCTGCGCCCGCGCCCTGCCCGACCTCGGGCTCGTGCTCTGCGGCGGGGACACGGCGCGCGCGGTCGCGCTCGCCCTCGGCGCGCCCGCCGTCCGCGTCGCGGGCAGTATCGCGCCCGGCATCCCGATCGGCACCCTGGCGGGCCCCTGCGCCCGCCGCGTCATCACCAAGGCAGGCGGCTTCGGCGACCCGTCGAGCCTGGTCGCCGCGGTCGCCGCACTCACCGGGAGGGCCCCGTGACACCCCTGCCCCGCATCGCCGTGACCATGGGGGACCCCTGCGGCATCGGTCCCGAGATCACCGTGCGCGCCGCAGCCCACGAGCGGTGGCGCGCCGCGGACACCGTCGTCGTGGGCGACGCCGACCGGCTGCGGCAGGCCGCCGCGCTGCTCGGGCTCGACGATGTGCCCGTCGAGGCGGTGCCGTCCCCCGGCACGCCCGCACGGGCGCCGGGCGCCCTGCGGGTCGTGCAGACCGGCGCGAGCACCGCGGGCCTGCCCTACGGCCGGGTCAGCGCTGAGGCCGGAGGCGCCTCGTACGGATACGTGGAGAGGGCGGTGCGCCTCGCGCTCGACGGGCGGCTCGACGCCGTCGTCACCGCGCCCGTCCACAAGGAGGCCTGGCACGCGGCGGGCGTTCCCCACCCCGACCACACCTCGGCCCTCGCCGCGCTCACCGGGGCCCCGCGCCACGCCATGATGCTCGCCACGGACGAGCTGCGCACCGTGCTCGTCACCACGCACCTGCCGCTGGCCGAGGCGCTCACCCGGATCACCGCGGAGCGGGTGCTCGACACCGTCGAACTCGCCCACGCCCAGCTGCGCGCCGCCGGTGTCGAGCGGCCTCGCGTCGCCGTGGCGGGCGTCAACCCGCACGCGGGGGAGGGCGGCCTGTTCGGCGACGAGGAGACCCGGGCCGTGCTGCCCGCCGTCGAGGCGGCGCGCCGCGCCGGCATCGACGCCTCCGGGCCCCACCCGCCCGACACGGTCTTCATGCGGGCCAGGCGCGGGGAGTTCGACGTCGTGGTCGCCCAGTACCACGACCAGGGGCTCATCCCCGTCAAGCTCCTCGGCATCGAGGCAGGCGTCAACGCCACCCTCGGGCTGCCGTTCGTGCGCACCAGCGTCGACCACGGCACGGCCTTCGACCTCGCGGGCACCGGCCGCGCGGACCCGGGCAGTCTGCTCTACGCCCTGGGCAGCGCGCTCGCCCTCCTCGGCGACCGCGGGGGGCGGTCGTGACCGAGTTCGTCTTCATGCTCACCCGCGGCGACAGGACCGTGCAGGACGCGCACGCCGTGCTGGACGCCGTCGCCCGTGTCGGCCTGCGCCACATCGGCTTCAAGGACATCGGGCTGCCCTTCGCCGAGCTGCGCGTGCTCGCCCGGCGCATCCGCGAACTCGGCGCCCGCGCCTACCTGGAGGTCGTCAGCGAGGACGCCGCCGCCGAGCTGCGCGGCGTCGAGGCGGCGCCGGGCCTCGGTGTGGACGCCGTGCTCGGCGGCACCCGTGCCGTACGGGCCGCGGGCCTGCTGGCCGGCACCGGCGTCGAGTACTGGCCGTTCCCCGGCCGGGTCGAGGGCCACCCCAGCGTCCTGCGGGGCCCGGCCGCCGACATCGTGGCGAGCGCGCGCGACCTGGCCGCCGTCCCCGGGGTGCACGGGCTCGACCTGCTCGCCCACCGCTTCGACGGGGACGCCGCACGCCTCGCGGCCCGGGTCGTCGCCGCCGTCGACGTGCCCGTGCTCGCCGCGGGCAGCGTCGACCGCGAGGAGCGGGTCGCCGCGCTGCGCGCCGCCGGGGTCTGGGGGTTCACCGCGGGCACCGCCGTACTCGACGGCACCTTCCGCGTCCCCGCCGCGCCCCGTGGCACCGCCGCCCTGCTGACGGCGGTGCTGCGCTCCGCTGAAGGACCGGAGCGGGCGCCCGCCGGTACCTGACCGGCGCGCGGCCCGCCCCCTCGCGGAGACCCCGCTGGAAGAGGAGAGGAACGGGTCACGAGGAACGGGAAACGGGAAGCAGGGAACGAAGGACGGGGAACGGCGACATGACCGCCCCGGGACACACCGCACACCACCGGCCCCGGCCGGCCGGACCCGTTCTGAGGGCGGTGCCCGGCGGGCGGCTCAGCGGGCCGTCGCAGGGCTCGGCGCCTCCTCGAAGGAGAGGGCGTCGCCCGCGACCGTGGCGAGGACCCGGCTGCCGCGCGGGACGGTGCCGTCGAGCAGCAGCCGTGACAGCGGGGTGTCCACCTCGCGCTGGATGGTGCGGCGCAGCGGGCGCGCGCCGTACTGCGGCTCGTGGCCGCGCCTGGCCAGCCAGTCGACGGCCTCGGGCGTGAACTCGATCGTGATGTCCTGCGCGTGCAGGCGCCTTCGGGTCTCCTCAAGCAGCAGGTCCGTGATGCGCCGCAGCTGTTCGTCGGAGAGCGGCCGGAAGACGACGATCTCGTCGATGCGGTTGAGGAACTCCGGCCTGAAGTGCTCGCGCAGCGGCCGCAGCATCCGCTCGCGCCGCGCCTGCTCCTCCGCCTCGACGTCCCCCGCGCCGAAGCCGAGCGGGGTGCTGCGGCCGGAGATCCGCTCGGAGCCCAGGTTGCTCGTCATCACCACCACGGTGTTGGAGAAGTCGACCGTGCGCCCCTGCGCGTCCGTCAGGCGCCCGTCGTCGAGCACCTGGAGCAGGGTGTTGAACACGTCGGGGTGCGCCTTCTCGATCTCGTCGAACAGCAGCAGCGAGTACGGGTGGCGGCGCACCGCCTCGGTCAGCTGGCCCGCCTCGTCGTGGCCGACGTACCCGGGCGGGGAGCCCACGAGGCGGCTCACGGTGTGCTGCTCCTGGTACTCGCTCATGTCGAGCCGCACCATCCGCTCGTCGCCGCCGAACAGCGCCTCCGCGAGCGCCCGCGCCAGCTCCGTCTTGCCGACGCCGGTCGGACCGAGGAAGAGGAAGCTGCCGGTCGGGCGGTCCGGGGCGGCCAGGCCCGCGCGGGAGCGCAGCACCGCGTCCGCGACGACCCGCACCGCCTCGTCCTGCCCGATCACCCGCTCGTGCAGATGGGCTTCGAGGCCCAGCAGGCGGTCCTTCTCCTCCTCGGTGAGTGTGCTCACCGGAATGCCGGTCTGCCGGGACACGATGTCCGCGATGTCCTCCGCGGTGACCTCGACGACATGGCTCTCGCCGCCCGCCGGGTCCCCGTCCCCCGACCTGGCGGCGATCCGCTCGCCCAGCTCGCCGATGCGGTCCCGCAGCTCCATCGCGCGCTCGTACTGCTCGGCGGCTACGGCCTGGTCCTTGTCCCGGGTCAGCTGCTCCCTCTCGCGCTCCATCGCGCGCACGTCGGTGCCCTTCGTACGGCTGCGCAGCCTGACCCGGGCCCCGGCCTGGTCCATCAGGTCGATGGCCTTGTCCGGCAGGTAGCGGTCGGTGAGGTAGCGGTCGGAGAGCTCGACGGCCGCGAGCAGCGCCTCGTCCGTGTACCTGACCTGGTGGTGCGCCTCGTACGGGTCGCGCAGCCCGCGCAGGATCTGCACCGCGTCCGCCGCCGTCGGCTCCGGGACCAGCACCGGCTGGAAGCGGCGGGCGAGCGCGGCGTCCTTCTCGATGGAGCGCCGGTACTCGTCCAGCGTGGTCGCGCCGATGACGTGCAGCTCGCCGCGCGCCAGCGCCGGCTTGAGGATGTTGCCCGCGTCCATGGAGCCGCCCTCCCCGCCGCCGCCCGCGCCTCCTGCGCCGACAACGGTGTGCAGCTCGTCGATGAAGACGATCAGCTCGTCGGAGTGGTCGCGGACCTCCGCGACGATGGCGTTGAGGCGCTCCTCGAAGTCGCCGCGGTAGCGGGTGCCCGCGACGACGCCGGTGAGGTCGAGGGCGACCACGCGGCGGCCCGCGAGGATGTCCGGTACGTCGTCGTCGGCGATGCGCTGGGCCAGGCCCTCCACGATCGCGGTCTTGCCGACGCCCGCCTCGCCGATGAGGACCGGGTTGTTCTTGCCGCGGCGGGAGAGGATCTCGACGGTCTGCTCGATCTCCTGGTCCCGGCCGATCACGGGGTCGACGCGGCCCTCCACGGCGAGCGCGGTCAGGTCGCGGCCGTACCGGTCGAGCGTGGGGGTGCTCCCCTCGCCCGCCGGCCTGCCCTGGTGCTGTTCAGGACCGCCGCCCGGCCCTGCGGGCACGCCCGCCCCCGGCGGCACCTGGCCGGGCGCGAAGCGCGACGAGTGCAGGATGTGCCCCGCGGTGGAGTCCGGGTTGCCCGCGAGGGCGGCCAGGACGTGCTCGGGGCCGATGTACCCGGCGCCGCGGGTCCGCGCGAGCTCCCTGGCGTCCAGCAGGGCCCGCTTGACGGCCGGTGTCACCGCGAGCCTCTCGGGCAGGTCGTCCTCGCCGGTCTCCGAGGGCCCCACCCGCCGGTCGATCTCGTCGGCGATCCGGTCGGGGTCCACCCCGGAGCGCTCCAGCAGGCCCCGGGTGGGCTGCGTGCCGAGGGCGGCCCGCAGCAGGTGCTCCGTGTCGAGGTCGCTGCTTCCGTGCTCGGCCGCGTACGTCGCGGCCTCCGCCACCAGCCGGCGCGCGGGCTCGCTCATCAGCCTGCTGATGTCGACGGGCTGCGGCCCCCGCGGGGCGCCGCCCCCGAGGAAGCGTGAGAGGAAATCTCCGAACGGGTCAGGACCGTACGCCCCCGGACCCGAGAAACCGTTGCTCATGGCCGTCCCATCCGTCGTGCGTGCAGTACGCGCGCCGGCCGCCCCACGGGCGGCGGGCACGCCTACGCGTTCCCGAAAACCGGCCAGACATACCCCCCATAACGCCGCCCACCCGCCCGCGGCACACCCCTGCCCGCGCCGCACGGGGCCGGGAGACCCGAGGTCCGGGGGCCCCGAGGGCGGGTCTCGGGCCCCGGGACGGGGCACGGCTCGACTGCGTACGGGAGGCGGGCGGCGCGGGCGGACGCGGCGACCTGCGCGGCGATGGGGGCCCGCTTCCGCCAGGTCCTCCGACGCTGGCGGGTGTTGGCAGGGTGGGAGAAGTCCGTGTCCCCCGGCCAGAAGACCGGCCACATCGTCGGGTGTCCGCCGGGGTTGATCTGCCGCCGGCCTCCGGCGTCCTTGGCCGGCTTGGTCGCGCACCACACCCAGGTCCTGGTGCCGGGCTCCAACACCGGGTGGCTGTGCGGCACAGGGTGCACTTCTTCGCGGATCGGATGCGGTGCGCTCGCGGGGTGGTCTTGCGGGAGGCGCGGTGCGCCCCGGCGCGGTGTGCTCCGCGGGACGCGGCTCCGGGGCCGCCCCGGGCCGCTCCCGGCGCGGTGTGGGCCGCCGGGCGGGTACGGCCGCAGGGTGGGGGCGGGTGATGCCGTGCGCGGCTCGCCTACCAGCTCTGGTCCGCCGCGCGGACGAAGACCTCGTTCACGGCGACGCGCCGCGCGCTCGTCACCACGTACGCGACGGCGTCGGCGATGTCCGCGGGCTTGAGGCGCTCGATCGAGCCGGTCTGCGCCTCGACGCCCGCGCGCAGCTCCTCACGGGTGTGCGAGGTGAGTTCGGTGTCGACGTTGCCCGGCTCGACCACGCTGACGCGTACGCGCAGCGGCTGCATCTCCTGGCGGAGTGCCTCCGTGAAGCCGTTCACGCCGAACTTCGTGAGGTTGTAGACCGCCGTGCCCGGACGGGCGACCCGCCCCGCTGACGAGCTGATGTTCACCACGTCCGCGGTGCGCCTCGGCTCCCGTCCCGCCGCCTCGATCAGGTGCGGCAGCGCCGCCTTCGTCACGTACAGCAGGCCGAGGACGTTGATGTCGACCATCCGCTCCCACTCGCCCTCCGGCGCGTCCGCGAACGGCCCGACCAGCATGGCCCCTGCGTTGTTGACGACCGTGTCGAGGCGGCCGAACGCGGCCACCGCCCGGTCGACCGCGTCGGTGGCCCCTGCCCTGGTGGTGATGTCGGCGACGATCGCGCTCGCCGTGCCGCCCTCGGCCTCGACGGCGCGTGCCACCTCGGCGAGGCGGTCACCCCTGCGGGCGACGAGGGCCACCGAGGCCCCCTCGCGGGCCAGCCGCCGCGCGGTGGCGGCGCCGATGCCGCTGCTCGCGCCGGTGACCAGCGCGACGGTTCCGTCCAGTGCCTCGCTCATGGCTGCGCCCTTCTTCTCGATCGAGGTCGCCCCGCCCGATTAGCGGAGCCGACTCCGATTACGTTACCACGAATCGGAGCCCACTCCGTTTTCCGTTGTCCCGGCGGTCCCGGCGGTCCCGGCGGCCGTGCCGGGCGCGCCCGCCGTGCCTCCTGTACCCGCCATGTCGGGCGCGTCGGGTGCCCCGGGTGCCTGCGAGGCCGCCGCGGCGGCGGGGGTCAGGCCGTCGAGCAGCAGGGCGATCAGCCGGGACGCGAGGTCGCGCCGGTCCTCGTGGCCGCTGATGAGGGTGATGCCGCCGAGCGCCATCAGGACGTCGTGGGGGACGGCGTCCCGGCGCAGCCGACCGGCCGCGGCCCCGGCGTCGATGAGCGCCGTGACCGCCTCGCCCAGGGCCGCGCGGCTCTGCAGGCGCAGCCCCTCGCGGGCCGCGAGGATCGACGGCAGGGCGTCCGCCATGCCCCGCTTGGTGAGCATGTAGTCCACGAACGCCTCCATCCACAGGCGCAGCGCGGCCATCGGCCCGTGCTCCGCGAGCAGCCGCGGCGCCGACGCGCAGAGCCGGGCCGTCTCGCTGCGGTACGTGGCCTCGATGAGGTCGTCCCGGGTCGGGAACCTGCGGTACAGGGTCCCGATGCCCACCCCCGCCTCCGCGGCGATCGCCTTCAGTGACGTGTCGGCGCCGTCCTGGGCGAACGCGCGCGCGGCCACCTCCAGCAGTCGCTCGTGGTTCGCCTGCGCGTCGGCGCGAAGTGGGCGGGGCATCCTGTTCCTCCTGGTGCGCGGGGCCTGGGGCGCGGAACGGTCGCCGGGTTAACCGGACTCTGCTCCACTTCTTGCAGTGTAGGGAGCGGGCCGCGCGCCCGCCTCCCGCGTGTCCGGACCCGCTCCCGCACGCGGCCCCGCCGGCCGGGGGTTTGCGCCCCGCGCCCCGGTGGCAGCCGGTCCTGGCGGCAGGAGCGTCCCGGTCGGCGGGCGCGCGCCGCCCGACCCGTAGCGAAAGAGGGGACCCGAGCGTGCTGAAGGACACCACGGCCGTCGTCACGGGCGCGTCGAGCGGCATCGGCGCCGCCGTCGCGGAGGCGCTCGCCGCCGAGGGCGCGTCGGTCGCCCTGCTGGCCAGGCGCCGTGACCGGCTCAACGGCCTCGCCGAGGCGATCAACGCGCGCGACGGCGGTCGCGCCGAGGTGTACGAGGCCGACGTCACCGACCCGGACGCGGTGCGCGCCGCGGTCGACGCGGCGGCCGGGCGCGGCGGCGACAGCAACGGCATCGACATTCTCGTCAACAACGCGGGCAGCGGAACCTGGGGGCCCGCGCTCGGCGCCGAACTGGACGACTGGCACGCCACGGTCGACGTCAACGTCGGCGGCGTACTGAACGCCACCCACGCGGCGCTGCCCCACCTGGCGCGTGCCGCGGACGCCGCGCCGCGCGGCGTCGCCGACCTGGTGACGGTCAGCTCCCTCGCCGGCCGCCGGGTGCCGGGGCCCGACAGCAACGTGTACGCGGCCACCAAGCACGCCGTCGGCGCCTTCTCCGAGGCGCTGCGGCAGGAACTCGCCGAGCGGCACGTCCGGGTGGGCGTGGTGGAGCCCGGCATCGTCGTCACGGAGCTGACCACGGCCGGCCGCCCCCACGCCCCGGACGCGACCCGCCCCACCGGCTACGGCCTGCTGCAGCCCGAGGACGTCGCCGCCGCGGTCGTCTTCATGGTGACGAGGCCCCGCCATGTCGCCCTCAACGAGATGCTCGTGCGGCCCACGGAGCAGACGTGCTGACCCGGCGTCACTCCGCCCCGGCCGCCGTGCCGCGCGCGCCCGCCGGGGGAGTGGCGGGCGCGGGGCCCGGCGGGGTGCCGGCGCGGGTCTCCGGCACGTAGCGGATCAGCAGGAACGCCACCACCGCCGCCGAGGCCGCGGTGAAGAGGAACGACGAGGTGTAGCCGGCCTGGGCGGCCAGCAGGGCGAAGAGAACCGGGCTCAGCGTCTGGCCGCCCTGCCCGGTGAAGCGCCACAGGCCGAGGAACATCCCGCGGCCCTCAGCGGGCGCCACGTCCGCGCCGACCGTCTGGATGGACCCGCCGGTCAGCGCCTGCGCCGCCACCCCGGCCAGGAAGAGGACCACGTACCAGAGCAGCGACAGGTGGAAGAAGGCGGACGCGGCGAGCGCGCCCATGGCGAGTGCGACCCCGGTGAAGCCGGGGACCATGGTGCGCTTGCGGCCGTAGCGGTCCATCAGCCAGCCGCTGACGAAGCCGATGGGCAGGGTGATGGCGGCGGCCGCCGTCGACAGGTAGCCGATCTGGGCAGGTCCGAGACGGTAGGCGAACGCCGCGTACAGGTGGAGCAGGTCGGCCTGCACGGGCCCGCGGGTGAGCCCCGCGAACAGGGCGACCCCGAAGTACACGAGCCGGGGCAGCACGATCCGGCGCAGCGCCGCGAGCCGCCCGCCCTCGCGCCGCCCGCCGGACTGCCGTGCCGCCGGGGTCCGTTCGCGGCGCGGGGTGTCCTCGGCGAAGAGGTACGCCGGGACGAGGGCGGCGAGCGCCAGCACGCCGTAGACGACGAACGGGGCGCGCGGACCGCCGCCGCTCGCGAGGAAGCCGCCGACCAGGGGGCCCGCCAGCTTGCCCGAGTTGTTCATCCCGAACAGCCAGCTGACCTCGCGGCCGCGGCGGTTGGCCGCCGCGCCGTGCGAGATGGCGGCAAGGCGGGCCATCAGCCACATCTGCGCGGCCACGCCGTCGAAGAACCGCAGCGCGAGCAGGACGGGGAACGAGTGGGTGAACACCACGGCGAACGCCATCAGCGCGGTGAGCACGGGACCGCCGAGCAGGACGGCCCGCCGCCCGAAGCGGTCGATGAGCCAGCCGGAGGGCACGGTGCCCGCGAGGTTGCCGAGGACGAAGGCGGTGACCACGCCGCTCGCGGAACCGAAGCCGACATGAAAGGACTTGGCGAGCGTCGGCACCGCGGGCACCGCGATGCCCGTGCCGAGCGAGAGCACGAACGCGGGCAGATAGGTGGAGAACACCGCCTCGCGGGAGAGGGGGCCGCCGCCCCGGGCCGGAGCCGTCTCGGACCGTGGCATGCCATCCCCTCCCCGGCGCCGGTGCCTTCGGGACCCCTCTTGCGACTCCTCCGCAAGAGCGACCGCCTCGCGGACAATAGTCATACCATTGGGCCGCTCGCAAGGGTGCGGTGGGGACGCGTTCCCCGAGGTCGGAGTGGCACCGCGACCGGCTCAGCGCGCCGGGAGCGGCCGGGCATGTACGGCTGGCCGGGGGCTCGCCGGGAGCGGCCGGGCGTGTACGGCTGGCCGGCTGCGCGCCGATCGGGCCCTTCCCGGAGCGGCCGGGCGCGGGGGCGCGCGCCTCCGGCCCCACCCGCCTGCGGCGCGCGGCAGGGGGCCCGGGAGGCGGTGAGCCTGTGCCCGAGCGGCGCCCTTTCGCTGGTGGAGGACCGGTTCGGCGGCGGCCGTCAGCCGCGGAACCGCGCCGGACGTCCCGGGCTCGGAACCACGCCCGCCGGCCTGGCCTCCGGCCGCGACGGGCGACACGGAGCCCGGGCCACCGGTGACGCACCCGCCCACGCCGGCCACCGCAAGGGCCGTAACCGCCACGGCGGGCGGCCGTTCGCCCCCGACCGCGAGGCGTGCCGGCAGCGCGACACCGTGGAGCGCTGCATCGAGAAGACCAAGCAGTGCCGCGCCCGCTCACCCGCTGCGACCAGACCGCCCCCGCCACCTCGCCGCCGCCTTCGTCCGGTCCGCGCGACGCGCCGAAAGGGACCGCCTAGCGTTCGCGGGAGAGCAGCCAGAGCAGGTACAGGCCGCCGAGCGCGCCGGTGACCAGGCCCACCGGGATCTGGAACGGCGCGAGCACGCGCTGCGCCAGGAAGTCGGCCGCGACCAGCAGTACGGCGCCGGTCAGCATGGCCGTGCCGATCGGCGCGCCGGGGGAGCGGGTGAGGCGGCGGGCGAGCTGGGGCGCGGCCAGCGCGAGGAACCCGATCGGGCCCGCCACCGCGACGGCCGTGCCCGCGAGCGCCACGCCGAGCAGCAGGGCGAGTGCGCGCACCCGTCCCACCGGCACCCCGAGGGCGCTCGCCGTGTCCTCGCCCATCTCCAGCAGTCGCAGCGGGCGGCCCACGCCCAGCGTCAGCGCGGCCAGCGGCGGCAGGCAGACGGTGAGCGGCAGCACCTGCGGCCAGGACACGGCGTTGAGGCTGCCGAACGTCCACGCCTTCGCCGCCTCGGCCGACTCCAGGTCGGCCCGGGTGATCAGTAAGTCGTTGACGGACGACAGCATCGCGCCGACCGCGATCCCCGCGAGGACCAGCCGGTTGCCGAAGACGCCCCGGGACGCGGTGATCCCGTACACCGCGGCGGCCGTGGCGAAGCCGCCGAGCACGGAGCCCGTGCCGACACCGACGCCCGTGCCGCCGCCGCCCGCGAGCAGCACGACCAGGGCGCCGCTGGTCGATCCCGTGGTGAAGCCGATGACGTCCGGGCTGCCGAGCGGGTTGCGCGACAGGCTCTGGAACAGCGACCCGGAGAGGCCGAGCGCCGCGCCGACGAGCAACGCCGCGCAGACGCGCGGCAGCCGCTGGTCGACGACGATGAAGTGGTCGGTGCCCGAACCGCCGCCCGCGAGCACGCCGAGGGCCCGGGACGCGCTGATCGCGTACGTACCGGTGAGGACGGAGGCGGCGCCGAGGGCGAGGCAGCAGGCGAGCAGCACCGCGCCGACGGCCACCGCGCGGCCCGAGTACCGCAGGGCGCGCCCCGCGGGCAGCCGCAGGACCCGGCCGGGCATGCCGGCCGCGGGGCGCGCCGCGTCCGCGACCCGTGCGCCGCCGCTCATCCGCGCACCCCCGCGTGCCGTACGACGAGCCACAGCAGCGCGGGCGCCCCGGCGAACGCGGTGACGATGCCGACTTCCAGTTCGCCGGGACGGGCCACCACCCGGCCCACGACATCGCTCACCAGCAGCAGCGCCGCGCCGCCCGGCACGGAGTACGCGAGCAGGCGGCGCAGGTCGGGGCCGAGGAGCAGCCGCAGCACATGCGGCACGACGAGGCCCACGAAGGCGATGGGGCCCGCGGCGGCGGTCGACGCCCCGCACAGCAGCATGATCGACGCGAACCCCGCGGCCCGCACCCATGGCACCCTGAGGCCGAGCGCGGCGCCGGTCTCCTCGCCGAGCGCGAGCGCGTTGAGCGAGGGCCCGAGCGCCAGGGCGATCAGCGCGCCGGCGGCGGCGAACGGCACCACCGCCGTGAGCACCTGGGTGCCCCGGTCCTGGAGCGCCCCCACCACCCAGAAGCGGTACGAGTCGAAGGTGTCCGTGTCGAACATGGTGAGGATGCCGGTGCAGGCCCCCAGGCTCGCGGAGAGCGCGGTGCCCGCGAGCACAAGCCGGGTGTGCTGACCGCGCGCGCTCGCCCGCGCGGTCAGGGAGTAGACGGCGAGCGCCGCGAGCACGGCGCCCGCGAAGGCGAACCAGATGTAGCCGGACACGTCGGTGACATGGAACGCGGCGATCGCCACCACCACGGCGAACGACGCACCGGAGTTGACGCCCACCACCCCTGGCTCGGCCAGCGGGTTGCGGGTGATCGCCTGCATCACCACCCCGGCGAGTGCCAGCGCGGCGCCCACCACGACCGCCAACGCGGTCCTGGGCACCCGCAGTTGCCAGACGATGATCGCGTCGGGGCTGCCGTCGTCGTGCCACACCACCTGCCACACCCGGGCGAGGGGGACGGTCTGCGCGCCGACCGCGAGGCTCGTCAGGACCAGCACCGCCACGAGGGCGCAGCACACCGCGACGGCGGTGAGGCGGCGGGCCGGTGAGGGCCGGCCCGCCGGGCGGCGCTCCGCCGTGGCGGCCGGCAGTGTCGCGACGGCCGGCCCTGGAGTGTGATTCATCGCATGTCTGTCATATCTACGCATCGGAACTTAGCGAAGCCTAAGCTAACCCGCTGTGAAGCGCTACCGTAACAACCTGCTCACCCGCCTCCTCAGCACCACCGCCGTGGCCGGTCTTGTCCTCGTCGGCGGCTGCTCGGCGAGCACGGACGCCGCGTCCCCCGCGGCCGTTTCCGGCACCGGCGGCCCCGCGAGCCCGCCGGCCACGACCGTCCACACGGCGCCCCGCACGGTGCCCGCCGGGATGGGCAGCGACACCCCGGACGGGGCATTCCCGCGCACGGTCCGCCACTTCGAGGGCTCGACCACCGTGCCCGAGGCGCCGAAGCGGGTGGTGGCCATCTCCACGGGACAGGCCGACGCCCTGCTGACGCTCGGCGTCGTCCCCGTGGGCTCGACCCGTGGCGACGGGGCGGACCTCGTACCGCAGTACCTCAAGGACGACTTCCCGCAGGACGCCGCACGGGTGGCGAAGACGGCCGACCTCGGCTCGCGGCTCGCGCCCAGCATCGAGGCGGTCGCCAACGCCAAGCCCGACCTGATCCTGATGAACACCGCGGGCAAGAACGCCAAGGCGCTCTACACCTCCCTCAGCGCCATCGCGCCCACCGTCGCCACCGAGGGCACGGGCCTGTACTGGAAGCAGGACTTCCTGCTGGTCGCCGCCGCCCTCGGCAAGACCGGGCAGGCCCAGAAGTTCCTCGACACCTACCACGCCGACGCCGCCAAGCTCGGCACGTCCCTGAACAAGCCGGTCACCGTCTCCTTCCTGCGGCAGAACGGCGACCGGCTGCGCGTCTTCGGCGTGCCGTCCTTCACCGGCAGCGTCGCCGAGGACGCGGGGCTCGGCAGGCCGAAGACCCAGCAGTTCGCGAAGACCTCCCAGGACATCAGTGAGGAACAGCTCAGCCGCGCGGACGCCGACTGGATCTTCTACGGGGTCCAGGGCGGCACCGCCAAGGCGTCCGCCCTCACCAAGGCGCCGCTGTGGCCCACGCTCTCCGCGGTGGCCGCCAAGCGCGCCGTCCCCGTCGACGACGACGTCTTCTACCTCAACACGGGCCCGACGGCGGCCCGCGACGTCCTCGCCACCCTCAAGCAGCACCTCCAGCCGTAACCCGGCAGGCACACCGCCCTCCCTTCCCTTCCCGGCCCGCGCCGGGTGCCGCGCCGCGTCAACACGCCGCCGTGGCGCCCGGCCCTGCCCGTACGCCGTGCTGACGCACCGGTGACGTAGCGGCCCGGCCTTCGTTGGGCGTTCCGCGGTCCGCCCCGCCACGGGGCCGGGCGCACGGAGCGGAGGAGAGCGGCGTGTTCCACCGGCTTGGACGTTTCGACGCGGCGCGCAGGGGCTGGGTGCTCGCGGGCGCGCTCGCCGTACTCCTCGTCTCCTGCTGGGCCTGCGCGGGCCTGCCCGCGCGGCTCAGCTACGGCGGCTTCATGGCGCCGGCGGCCGAGGCGAGCCACGCGGCCGACGCGATCAGGACCGAGGTGGGGGAGGGCGGCGCCGATGTGCTCGCCACCTTCCGCAGCCCCCGGCTGACCGCCGCCGACCCGCGCTTCCGCGCCGCGGTCGAGGGCGCCCTGCGCCACGCGCCGGCCGGCACCGTCCAGCGGGCCACCACCGCCTGGGCCACCTCGGACCCGCTGCTCGTCTCCCTCGACCAGCACGCCACCGTCGTGCCGGTCCTGCTGCGCGGCGACGGCGAGACCGGCCGCACCCGCAACTACCTCGCCCTGCGCGACGCGTTGCACCCGCGCGGCCTGACGGTCTCCTGGACCGGGCCGAGCGCCGTCATCTCGGAGATCGTCCAGCGCTCCCAGCGTGACCTGGTGCGCACCGAGGTGCTCGCCCTGCCGCTGATGATCCTGCTGATGGTCTTCGTCTTCCGCGGGGTCGTCGCCGCGCTGCTGCCCGTGGTGGCCGGCGTCCTGGCGACCGGCGCGGCCCTCGCGGCACTGCGCGCGGTCGCCGGCTTCGTCGAAGTGCCCCATGTGACGGTGAACCTGGTCGTCGCCATCGGGCTCGCCGCGGGCGTCGACGCGGGGCTGCTCATCGTCAGCAGGTTCCGCGAGGAGCTGCGCGCCGGGCGCGCCCCCGCGGAGGCGGTCGCCGTCACCGTCGACACGGCCGGGCGCACGGTCGCGCTCTCCGGCGTCGTCATGACCTTCATCGCCGTGGGCCTCGCCTTCTTCCCGCTGGGCTTCGTGCGCGCCCTCGGCATCGGCGCCGCGGTCGGGCTGCTGGTGGGCGCCCTGGTCACGGTGACCGTGCTGCCCGCCCTGCTCTCGCTGCTCGGCACCCGGGTCGACGCGCTCTCCCCGGCGTGGCTGCGGCGCAGGAACACCGGCCGCGACGGGGTCCTCTGGGGGCGGGTGGCGCGCACCGTCATGGAGCGGCCCGTCGCCTACGTCCTCGCGGTCTCCGCGCTGCTGCTCGCGCTCGCCGTGCCGTTCCTGCACACCGTCATCGGCTTCCCCGACCAGCGGATGCTGCCCCCGGGCGCGCCCGCGCGGGTCGCGGCCGACGACATGCGGCGCGACTTCGCCGTCTCCGGGCTCGGCACCCTCCAGGCCATCGCCACCTTCGACCGCCCCGTCGACGCGGGAACCGGCCGCGCCGACCTGCTGGCGTGGACCCGCGAGCTGTCCGAACTGCCCGGCGCCCGCGGCGTCATGGTCGCCGGCACCGAGGGCACGAGGGCCGTCGTCTACGTCGGGCAGAGCGAGGGCGTGGAGAGCGACTCGGCCAAGCGGCTCGTACGGTCGGTGCGCGCGCTGCCCGTACCCGGCGGGCGGGGCGTCCTCGTCGGCGGCGCGTCCGCCCTCGCCGTGGACACCATGGACACCTTCTTCCGGCTGCTGCCCGGGGTGCTCGCGTTCATGGTCGCCACCACCCTGCTGCTGCTGACGGTGGCGCTGCGCTCGCTGGTGCTCCCGCTGAAGGCCCTCGCCATGAACGCGCTGTCCGTCTGCGCCTCCTTCGGCGCCCTGACCTGGATCTTCCAGGACGGCCATGCGAGCCGCCTGCTGGGCGCCGAGCCCACCGGCTACGTGGACGCGCTCGCGCCCGTCGTGATGCTGTTCCTGCTCATCGCGGTGTCCATGGACTACGAGCTGTTCCTGCTGCTGCGCATCCGCGAGCAGTACCGGCTGCTCGGGGACGACCGGGAGTCGGTGGCCGTGGGGCTTGAGCGCTCGGGCCGGGTCGTCACCGCCGCGGCGGCCGCCGTGCTGCTCGTCACCGCCTGCTTCGCCACCAGCGGCGTCGTGATGGTGAAGGAGATCTGCGTCGGGGTCTTCCTCGCGGTACTGATCGACGCGGTCCTCGTACGGGCCGTGCTCGTGCCCGCCGTGATGCGGCTGCTCGGCGCGGCCAACTGGTGGTGGCCGGGGTCCTGGCGCGGCCGGCGCCCGAAGGGGGAGCCGGGAGCCGCGCCCGCGGTGCGGCTCCCGGCACCCGCCGACGGGACGTCAGCCGAACGTCAGCCGCGCTGAGCCGTTGCCCGTGCCGCCCGCCAGCCGGCCGGCGGTCCAGCAGTCCTTGCCGATGCCCGGGTCGTCCACGGTGATCTGCACGCCCACGGAGCCCGCGAACAGGCCCTTGGTGATCTGCACGTCCTCCGCCGCGAACGCCACGTTGCCGTCGGCGTCGTCGGTGAAGCGGAGCCTGCCCGTCGCGGTGCTCGTGCCGACCTGCTCGCCGGTGGGGCCGATCCACTGCGCGGTGCCCGTGCCCGTGCCGAGGGCGCTGGCGCAGGTGCCGTCCGCGGTCCCCTCCAGGGTGACGTCGACGCGGGAGACCACGGCGGAGCCCGTGCAGTCGCCGGTGACGGTGGCCCGGTAGTCCGCCGTGCCGCTCTGGTCGCGCTGGAGGACCCGCGCGGGGTCGGCGGGCTCCACGGTGGCCTTGCCCTTGCAGGTGAGCGGCACCGGCACCACGGGCGCCTCCGCCGCGGCCCGCGCGGGCGGCTGCTGGCCGAGCAGGGCCACCGCCGCGGCCGAGGCCGCGAGCAGCCCCAGGGCCGTGGTGTGGACGAGGGCGCGGGTGCGCCCGTTCGCTGGCATCACGTTCTTCTCCCAGTTCAGGCCGCGCGGCGCGCGGGCCGGGTCCGACGATGCCCTCAGATGATGGGGGGCCGCTGCGCCCCGGCGGGCCGCCGGAACGGCAGGTTCACCCGCTCGGTCACGCAGGTGCACCCGTTGTCGTGAAGACCCGTCAGAACCGCTGACCGGCACCCGGGCCGCGCGCCCCGGCCCCCGCCGGACACCCCGCGCTCGTACGGCCCCGTCCCGCCTCCCGGGGGCCCGTCCCCGGACCCGCCGGACCCGCCCGGCCCCGGCTGCGCGCCCCCGTCGCTCCCGCGACCCGGCTGCGTGCCGCCCGTCGCTCCCGCGACCCGGCGCCGCCGTTCCCGTAACCCCGCCCCCGCGGCGCGCGTTGACCCGGCGGCCGGCGCGGGGGCCTTGCCGGCGGATGCGGGACGGGGAGACGGGAAGAGACGACATGGCAGGCACGCAGCGGTTTCCCGACGCCGCGCTCGACGCCTACGGGGCCGCGCACCCGGGCACAGGCCTGGGCATCGGCGCGGTGCTCGAACTCACCGGGCCCCCGCCGTCCCGCGCCGAGGTGGCCGCCTCGCTCCGGCCCGTGGCCGCGCTGCTCGGCACCGGCGACCCCCTGGGGTGCGTCGAGGAGCCCGCCGAGGCGGCGGGGCGCGGGCTGCTGGACGTCGCGGGCGACCTGGTGGGCCGGGCGCTCGGGCCACGCCGCTGGTCCTGCGCCCAGGTCACGGGGCTGCCGGGCGGCACCTTCGCGCTGGTGTGGCGCGCCGACCACCGGCTGCTCGACGGTGCGGGCGTCGCGGGCGCGCTCGCCGCCTGGGCGGGCGTCCCCGCGCGGGCCACCGCCGCCGCGCCCCGCGCAGGGGCGCGCACCGGCTGGCGCGTGCTGCCCGCCGATCCGCTGCGGGCCGCCTGGCTGTGTGCCAGGCCGCTGCTCGGGCGCCGCCTGCCGGGGGCGCTGCCCGCCGCCACCGCCCTGTCGTACGCCTGCGCCGCCGTGCCGCTCGACACGCTGCGGGACGCGGGCCGCGCGCACGGCGCGAGCGTCAACGACGTGTACCTCGCCGCGCTCGCCGGGGCGCTGCGCGCCCGCCCCCTGCCCGGCGCGACGGGCCGCGCGGTACGCGCCCTCGTCCCGGTGAACGTGCGGGGCGCCACCGACGCCGCCGTACTGCACAACCGGCACATCCCGCTCAGGCTCGACCTGCCCGTCACCGAGCCCGACCCGGCCCGCCGCCTCGCCCTGGTCGCCGCGCGGACCCGCGGCGGCGTCCGCGCGCTCGGCCACCCCCTCGTGGGCGCCGTCTACCGCGCGCTGCCCGCCGCGGTCGGCGGCCTCCTCGTCGAGCGGTACTTCGGCGAGGGCCGCGCCGACCTGCTCGCGAGCAACGTGCGCGGTCCCGCCGACCCGCTGCGCGTCGCGGGCCGCCGCGTCCTGCGGGTGCTGCCGCTCAACTTCCTGCCCGCTGCCCACCGGTTCTCCGCCGTGCTCGCCACCGCGCAGGGCACGGCGGGCGTCGGCTTCACCGTCGCAGGGCCGCGCGCCGAGGCCGAGGCGCTCGCCGCCGCCTGGACGGCCGAGGCGCGGCTGCTCGCCGCCGCGGCCGATCAGGCCACGACGGGCGGCTCAAGCGCCCCGCCCATGGCCCCCGCCAGATAGGCCGCGTCGACGGGCACGGGCTCAGGCAGGCCGGGCGCGTCGTGCAGCAGGTGCGTCCTGTCGTACGTCCTGCGCTGCGCGGTGAACACCAGCAGCGACGCCAGGTGGTGGGCGAACAGCGCCTCGTACGGGTCCGGGTCGCGCACCTCGTCCACCAGCTCGACGGTGAGCCCCGGATACAGCAGCCCCAGCACCTCGGCCGCCACCGCGAGCGGCGTGTTCCGCGGATGCGTCAGATGCACCGTGCGCACCCCGGGGCCCCGGCCAGGACCGGCCGCGGCCGCGAGGACCGCGGCCCGCGCCGCGTAGTCCACGGGCACGAGGTTGAGCGCGCCCCCGCCCGTCGCACGCACCCGCACCCGCAGCCCGCTGCCGTGGGCGCTGCCGCCGTCGAGCAGCGCCGCGAGCGCCGGGTCCTCGGCGGCCCTGCGCCGCAGCGCCTCGTGGATCAGCAGCGCCAGCACGGCCAGGGGCTGGCGCCGGCGCCCCGCGCCGCGCACCTGCCGGTCGGACACCAGCAGCGAGGGCCGCAGAACCACGGCCCGCCCGCCGGTGCGCGCGCTCCAGGCGTGCACCGCGCGCTCCGCCGTGTACTTGCTCTCCTCGTACGGCGTCAGGAACCCGTGCCGGTCGGTGAGGTCGTTCTCGCGCACATGGCCCTCGGCGCGGCCGCCCGCGACATAGGCCGTGCTCAGGTGCACGAACCGGGCGCCCGGCGCCAGCGCCGCCAGGTCGAGGACGCGCCGCGTGCCGAGGACGTTCGCCCGGAACAGCGGCACCGGGTCGTCGTGCAGCGCGAGGTGCGCCGCGCAGTGCCACACGGCGGTGCACCCCTCGGCGAGCGCGGCGCGCCGCGCGCCGTCGAGACCCAGGCCCGGGGCGGTCAGGTCGGCCGGCACGTACCGCAGTCGCTCCCGCGGCGTGGCCGTCCCCGCCTCCTCGTCGAGTCCGTCGAGCAGCGCCTCCACACGGGCCCGCAGCGCGGGCTCCGCGCCCCGGCCCAGCACGGTCAGGGGGCTGTCGTCCTCCGGTCCTGACCCGGCGAGTTCAGGCCCGGTGAGCAACTCGCGCAGGACGCGGCTGCCGAGGAAGCCGGTCGCGCCGGTGAACAGTACGGCCATGGCGGACTCCTGGGATCGCGGGGCGGGGGAGCGCCCCGGCAGGGGGGCCGCGTGCCGGGGCGCGAGCCGAGGACACCACACCCCGGCCCCGCGCCGAGCCCCCGCGCCGCCCGTCCGAGCCCCGGCCGCTGGCCGCCGCACGGACCGGGCCCGCCGGATCGACCCGTACGGGTGAAGGCGGACGCCGGGCGCCCGGTCACCGCGAAGGGTGCACTTCGCCGGCGTACCGCCAACCGGGTGTACGGCGACCAGGGCCGGCGGACCGCCGCGTGGCAGTGTGCGTCGCTGCCGAGGCGTGGGGCGGGCAGGGCCTGCCCCGGCGGGCGACACGAGAGGGGTCCCGGTATGCGTCAGGACGAGGCCGAGCCGGTCGCGGTGGTGGGGGCCGCCTGCCGGCTCCCCGGCGGCATCCGGACCCTCGACGGGCTCTGGGACGCCCTGCTGCGCGGCGCCGACCTGGTCGGCGAGGTGCCCGAAGACCGCTACGACGCACGGCTGTTCACCGACCCGGCCATGCCGCGCCGCGGCAAGTCGTACACCGCGGCCGGCGGGTTCCTCGACGACGTGGCGGGCTTCGACGCGGCCTACTTCGGCATCTCCCCGAAGGAAGCCGCCCACATGGACCCGCAGCACCGGCTGCTGCTGGAGATGACCGCGGAGGCGCTGGACGACGCGGCCGTCGACCCGGCGGACCTCGCAGGGTCCGACACCGCGGTCTTCGTCGGGATCTCCGACGCCTCCTACGGCGCCCTCCAGATGTCCTCGCTGCGCACCGTCGGCCCGTACACGATGTCGGGCGCCGCCTCCTCGATCGCCGCGAACCGGCTCTCCCACGCCTTCGACCTGCGCGGCCCCAGCATGGCCATCGACACGGCCTGCTCCTCGTCGCTCGTCGCCCTCGACCGGGCCTGCCGCACCCTCGCGGACGGCACCGCCCGCACGGCCGTGTGCGGCGGCGTCAACGTGCTGCTGAGCCCCTTCCACTACGTGGGCTTCTCGCAGGCGTCGATGCTCTCGCGGCGCGGCAGGTGCGCGTCGTTCTCCGCGCACGCCGACGGCTTCGTACGGGCCGAGGGCGGTGGCGTGGTGCTGCTGAAGCGGCTGCGCGACGCCCTCGCCGACGGCGATCGGGTGCACGGCCTGATCGCCGCGACCGGCTCCAACAGCGACGGCAGGACCATGGGCCTCGCCCTGCCGAACCCCGAGGCGCAGGAGCGGCTGCTGCGCGAGGTCTACCACCGTGCCGGGATCGGCCCCGACGAACTGGTCTACTTCGAGGCGCACGGCACCGGCACTCCGGTGGGCGACCCGGTCGAGGCGCTCGCCATCGGCCGCGCCCTCGGCGTGCGCCGCATCGGCGACGCCCTGCCCATGGGCTCGGTGAAGACCAACCTGGGCCATCTGGAGCCCGCTTCCGGCATGGCGGGACTCTTCAAGGCGCTGCTGGTGCTCAGACACCGGATGGTGCCGCCCGCCCCGCACGACGACCCGCCGCACCCCGACATCGACTTCGAGGGGCTCGGGCTGCGGCTGGTCGGGCGCGCCGCGCCCGTGGAGCCCGCGGAGCCGGGCGCGCGCGCCGTCGTCGGCGTCAACTCCTTCGGGTTCGGCGGCGCCAACGCCCACGCCGTCGTCGCCGAGGCACCGCCCGCGCCCGCCAGGCCCGCGCCGCCGCGCGGCCCGGTGCCGCTGCTCGTGTCGGCGCGTACCGCGACGGCGCTGTCCGCCGCGGTACGCGCCACCGCGGCCCGGCTCGAACGCGCGGAACCCGGCGAGCTCTACGACCTCGCGCACACCTCCTTCCTGCGCCGCGGCCGCCATGAGCACCGCGCCGTCGTCTGGGCCACGACGCCCGCCGCGACGGCACGCGGGCTGCGGGAACTCGCGGGGGAACCCGGCGCCCCTGACGCGACCGGCCCCGGCGGTGCGGCCGGCCGTGCGGCCCCGGCCCCCGGCGCCATCGCCCCCGCCGCGCACAGTGGCAGGACCGCCTTCGTCTTCGCGGGCAACGGCTCGCAGTGGGCCGGCATGGGCGCCGGACTCCTCGCCACCGACCGGGAGTTCGGCCGCGCCGTCGAGGAGGCGGACGCCGCGCTCGCGCCCGCGCTCGGCTGGTCGGTCGCCGAGGTGCTCGCCTCGCCGCCCGGCGACTGGGGGCTCGGCGCGACCGAGGTCGCCCAGCCGCTGCTGTTCGCCGTGCAGACGGGCATCGCCGCGTCGCTGCGCGCCCGGGGCGTCGCCCCCGCCATGGTCCTCGGACACAGCGTCGGCGAGGCGGCCGCCGCGTACGCGTGCGGCGCGCTCACCCTGGCGGACGCCGCCCGCGTCGTCGCCGCGCGCAGCCTCGCCCAGGCGGCCACAGCCGGCACCGGCGCGATGGCCGCGGCGGGCCTGAGCGCCGAGCAGGCCGCCGACGAACTGGCGCCGTACGGCGGCCTGGTGGAGGTCGCGGGCGTCAACAGCGCGCAGGACGTCACGCTCGCGGGTGACGCGGACGCCCTCGCGGAACTCGGCGAACGGCTCGCCGCGCGCGGCGTGTTCTTCCGCGACCTGGGCCTCGACCACGCCTTCCACAGCAGCCGCATGGACCCCGTCGAGGAACCGCTGCGCGCCGCGCTCAAGGGGCTCGCGCCCGGCCCCGTCCAGGTGCCGTTCTACTCCACCGTCACCGGCGCGCGGGCCCGCGGCACCGACCTGGACGCCGCGTACTGGTGGCACAACGTCCGCCGCCCCGTGCGCTTCGCCGACGCGGTGCGGCGCGCCCTGCACGACGGCGCGGGCGTGCTGCTCGAAATCGGCCCGCACCCGGTGCTGCGCGGCTACCTCAGGCGCGCCACGGCGGGCCGCGCCGCCCGCACCGCCGTCCTGTCCACCCTCAGGCGCGGCGCCGACGACTCCGGCGTACTCGCGGCCGCCGCGGCCGGAGCCCTCGCCGCCGGGGCCGCCGCGGAACCCGCCGCCCTCTTCCCCGTCCCCGGCCGCGTAGCCGACCTGCCCGCCTACCCGTGGCAGCGCGAGCGCCACTGGTGCGGCACCCCCGCCTCGTGGGCCAACTCCAGCGGCGACGGCGTCCCCGCGCACCCGCTGCTCGGCGAGCGGATGCCCACCACCGTGCCGAGCTGGGAGGGCGCAGTCGAGCCCGTCCTCGTACCGTGGCTCGCCGACCACCGGCTCGGCGGCTCCGTCGTGATGCCCGCGACGGGCTACGCGGAGGCGCTGCTCGCCGCGGGCCGCGCCGTCCACGGCGGCCCCGTCGAGCTGGCGCACCTCGACGTCAGCGCCAGCCTCGTCGTGCCCTGGGCCGACGCCACCGCCGTGCGGCTGCGCACCAGCCTCGACCCCGACACGACCCTCGCCACCCTCGCGAGCACCGACGAACACGGCCCCGAGCCCCGCGCCCACGCCAGGGCACGGGTCCGCCCGCTGCTGCACCCCCGGCCCGCCCCGCTCGACCCCGGCGCGCTGCGCGCCCGCTGCGCCACCCGGGTCGGCGGCGACGAGCACTACGCCACCTGCGCGGGCGTCGGCCTCGTCTACGGCCCCGCCTTCCGCCTCCTCGACGAGATCCGCCTCGGCGAGGGCACCGCCGTCGCCGCGTACCGCCACGGCGCCCCCGGCGCCCCGTACACCGTCCATCCCGCGCTGCTCGACGGCGCGCTCCAGGCGGGCGTCGCCCTCCTGTACGACCGGCTGCGGGAGCGCGGCGCGTACCTGCCCGCGTCGATCGGCTCCGTACGGGTGTGGTCCACCCCCTCGCCCACCGGCATCGTGTGGGTGGAGGAACGCGACTCGACGGAGAGCGAGGTCTGCTGGGACGTCACCCTCGCCGACCCCGAAGGCACCGTCACCGCGCGCCTCACCGAGTGCAGGCTGCGGCTGTTCCCCATGGCCCGCGCCACGCCCGTCACCCGCCACCACACCGTGGTGCGCGCCGCGCCCCGCGCGGCCCTGCCCTGCGCGCCCTCCCCGCTGCCCGACCCGGCCGCCGCGGTCCTCGCCGCCGCGCCCCGGCTCGACGCCGTACGCGCCGACTGGCGCCACGCCCGCTACCCGGACGCCGCCCCCGCCTACGCCCGGCTCACGGCCCGCGCCACCGCCGCCGCGCTCGCGCGGCTGCTGCCCGACCCCGCCGCCGCCTTCACCGCCGACGACCTGCTCGCCCGCGGCGTGCGCGAGCGGCACAGGGCACTCCTCGCCCTCCTCGTACCGCTGCTGCTGCGCACCGGGGCGGCCGAGGAGGTGCCGGGCGGGCGGCTGCGCCTGACAGAACAGGGGCCCGACGACGGCGCCACGGTGCGCGACGCGCTCGCCCAGGTCCCGGGCGACATCGGCAGGATCGCGCTGACGGTCCACCTCACCCGCCACCTGGAGGCCGTGCTGACGGGCCGCGAGGAGGCGCTCGACCTGCTCACCGCCGAGCCCGCCGCCCACCTCCTTGAGCAGTACTACGACACCGCGCCGCTCTCCCGCTTCCACAACCGCCTCGCCCAGGCCCTGCTGCGCGAACTCCTCGCGCACTGGCCCGCCGACCGGGCGCTGCGCGTCCTGGAGGTCGGCGCGGGCACCGGCGGCACCGCCGCCGCCCTGCTGCCGCTGCTGCCCGCCGACCGCACCCGCTACCACTACACGGACGTCTCCCCGGCGTTCCTGACCCGGGCGCGCGGCAGGTTCGGCGCGTACGACTTCGTCGAGTACGGCACCTTCGACCTGGACCGCGACCCCGGCGAACAGGGCCTGACCGCCCAGGGGTACGACCTCGTCGTCGCGGCCAACGCGCTGCACGCCGCGCGCGACCTGGAAGCGGCCCTGCGCCGCGTCGCGTCGCTGCTCGCGCCCGGCGGCCACCTCCTCGGTTTCGAATGCCACGACGCGGAGGTGCTGCTGCCCGTCTTCGGCGCCCTCGCCAGCTTCCACCGCAGGACCGACACCGCGCTGCGCCCCGACTCGCCGCTGCTGCCGCGCGCGCAGTGGCCCGCGCTGCTTGAGCGGTGCGGCTTCGTCTCCTGCGCGCAGACGGGCGACACCGCGAGCCCCGCCCGCGAGCAGGCCTCCGTCTTCCTCGCCGCCACCGCGATCGGCCCGGCGCCCGCGTCCCCGCCGCCCGCGTCCGTGGTCCACGGGGACACGGCGGACGACCCGCCGCCGGCGTCCGCGCCCGCCGCCGCGTTCGTCGTACACAGCGCCGCGGCCGACGACGCGCTGCGCGCGGCGCTCGCCGACGCGCTCGCCGGGCACGGCGCCGCACTCGCCCGGCGCACGGACGCCGGGGACGACCCCGCCGCGTGGCGGCGCGCGCTGGACGCCGCGGGCCCGGGGGAGCGGGACGTCGTCCTCGTGCTCGGCGGGCCGCAACCCGCCCGGCCCGCTGACGGCGCCGAGGCCGTCGCCCACGCCACCCGCGCCGCCCAGGCGCTGCGGGCCGTCGCCGCGGCCCACCGGGACCTCGGCTCACCGAAGGACGTCACGCTCTGGCTCGTCACCGGGCCGCACGGCGCCGAGGCCACCCCGGGCCCGGTCACCCACCCCGCAGACGCCGCCGCGTGGGGCGTGGCGCGCTGCCTCGCCAACGAGCAGCCCGACCTGCGCTGCCGCCGCGTCAGCCTGCACCGGGGCGCCGACCCGGCGGCCGACGCCGAGCGCCTCGTACGCGAACTCCTCGACCGCGAGGGCGTACGCGACCCGGGCGGCGAGGACGAGATCGTGCTCACCGCGCACGACCGCTTCGTCCCCAGGGAGCGCGCCCTGCCGGCGGCCGTGCCGGCGGGGCGGCGGCCCGTGCCGCCAGGGCAGGGCACCCCGTCTGCCGCCGAGCCGGTGCGGGGCGCCGTGCCGCCGCGGGCGCTGCGCGTGCACAACCCAGGGCTCTCGTACACCCTCGCCTGGCGTGAGATCCCCGAACTCAAGCCCGGGCCGGGGCAGATCGCGGTCGACGTGCGGGCCGCCGCGCTCAACTACCGCGACATCATGCAGACCGTGGGCCTGCTGCCCACCGAGGCGCTGGCCGGCAGCCCGCGCGAGGAGAACCTCGGGCTCGAATGCGCGGGCGTCGTCACCGCCTGCGGCCCCGGCGTGGCGGGCTACGCGCTGGGCGACCGGGTCGTCGGGCTGCTCACCGGCGCCCTCGCCTCCCGCGTCGTCACCCCCGCTGACACCGTGTGGCCCATCCCCGACGGCGTCACCTTCGCCGAGGCGGCCAGCGTGCCCGTGGCCTTCTGCACCGTCCACCACAGCCTGCTCCACACCGGGCGGATGCGGGCGGGCGAGACCCTCCTCGTCCACGGCGCGGCCGGCGGGGTCGGGCTCGCCGCCCTCCAGTACGCGCGGGCCCACGGCGCCACCGTCATCGCCACGGCGGGCAGTGAGCCCAAGCGCGACCTGCTGCGCGCGCTCGGCGTGGAGCACGTGCTCGACTCGCGCTCCCTCGACTTCACCGTGCGGGTCATGGAGCTCACCGGCGGCCGGGGCGTCGACATCGTCCTCAACTCGCTGTCCGGCCAGGCACTCGCCCGCGGCCTCGAAGTCCTGCGGCCCGGCGGCCGGTTCATCGAGCTCGGCAAGCGGGACTTCTACGAGGACAGGACGCTGCCGCTGCGCCCCTTCGGGTCGCACCTCTCCTTCCACGGCGTCGACCTGACGACCGTGCTGCGCGACCCCGGACTGCTCGGGGAACTCCTCACCGACGTCGGCGCCACCCTCGGCGAGGGCGGCGCGTACCACCCGCTGCCGCACACCGTCTTCCCCGCGGCGCGGGTCGCCGACGCGTTCCTGCTGATGCGGCACTCCCGCCACCTCGGCAAGGTCGTCATCGCCTTCGACCCGCTGGACGAGCCCGGCACGTACGAGCCGCTGCCGCGCGCGCCGCGCCTCGACCCGGCGGCGACCTACCTGGTCACGGGCGGCACCAGCGGCTTCGGCGCGGCCACCGCGCGCGCCCTCGCCGCCCGCGGCGCCCGCCACCTCGCGCTGGTCGCCCGCGGCGGCGACCGGGGCCCCGAAGCGGCCGTCGTACGGGACGCGCTCACCGCCGCCGGCGCACGGGCCGCGGTGTACGCGGCCGACGCCGCCGACGCGGACCGGATGCGCGAGGTGCTCGCGGACATCGACGCGAGCGGGCACCCGCTGCGGGGCGTGGTGCACGCGGCGATGGTCCTCGACGACGCGCCGCTCGCCGACCTCACCGCTGAGCGGTTCGCGGCGGTCCTGCGGCCCAAGATCGCCGGGGCCCACGTCCTCGACGCGCTCACCCGGGGCCGCGCGCTCGACTTCTTCGTCTGCTACTCGTCCACGACCGCCATGGTCGGCAACCTCACCCAGGCCGCCTACACCGCGGGTAACCTCTACCTGGAGGGCCTTGCGAGGCAGCGCAGACAGTGCGGCGAACCCGCGCTCACCCTCGCCTGGGGCGCCATCGACCAGGTCGGCTACGCCGCGCGCAACGGCCTGCTCGAAGGGCTCGGCGGCCTCGGTATCGAGTCCCTGCCGCCGGAGACGGCCCTGCGCCACGGCGCCCTGCTGCTCGGCGCCGACCGGCCCGACACCACCGGCGTGGTCGGCGTCGCGCGCACCGACTGGTCCCGCGCCGCCACCCTGCTCCCGCTGCTGCGCGCGCCGCGCCTGCGCGACCTGGTCCCGCCCCAGGCCGGGGACGGCGAGGCGAGCCGCGAGGAACTCCTGCGCATGCTGGCCCGCATGGACGAGGAGTCCGCGCTCGCGTACCTCGTCGACCAGCTGACCCGGCTGCTCGCCGACACCCTCCACATGGAGCACGACGCCCTCGACCCGCACCGCAGGCTCGACTCGTACGGCATGGACTCCCTGATGGCGGCGCAGGTCCTGGTCTCCCTCAACCAGCGCTACGAACTCGACATCCCGCCCATGGAACTCCTGCGCAGCAACGGCACGATCGCCGAGTTCGCCCGCATCGTCCACCTCAGACTCGGCCTCGCCACGGCCCGGGAGCAGCCCGTCCCACCGGCACCCGACACTCCCGTGAGCCCCGCCACACCCGCCGCCATCACGGTCCCCGCTCCCACGCCCCCCGCCACCCCCGAGCCCCCCGCCCGCGAACGCCCCACCGCCCTCCCCGCTCCCCGCTGATCCGGATGCTCGCCGAGAGCCCCGGGGGTCAGGGCCCGAGAGTCCTGATGATCTTCGTGGCCAGGGCGCCGAGATAGGTGTCGTCCACCGGCATGTGGGTGACCGCGACGCGCCAGTAGAGGGGGCCGACCAGGAAGTCGAGGGCGGTCTCCGTGTCGGTGTCGGCGGGGATCTCGCCCCGGGCGGCGGCGCGTTGGAACATGAGGGCGGCCGCCTCGCGGCGCGGGCCGCGGATCGAGGCGATCAGGGCCTCGGCGAGTTCCGGGTCGCGGGTGGCCTCGGAGAGCAGGTCGGGGACGATGCGGGAGACGAGCGGATGCGCGAGGGCGTTCGCCGCGTCGGCCAGGAAGTGGAGCAGGTCGCCGCGGAGCGTGCCGGTGTCGGGGCTGGGGACGGATGTGGTCGCGGCCGCGGAGACGAGCGCGACGGTCATCGCGCGCTTCGAGGGCCAGCGGCGGTAGATGGCGGCCTTTCCCGCGGACGCGCGCCTCGCCACGGCCTCCAGTGAGAGCCGGCCGTAGCCGACGCCGGCGAGTTCCTCGAAGAAGGCCCGAGTGAGCGCCTCGGTGAGCTCGTCCTGGAGGTAGGGGCCGCCGGGAGCGCGCCTGCTCTGGGCATCGGTGCCGGCACCGGCGTCCGTGCCGGTGGCGTCTGCACCAGTACGAGTGCCGGTGCCGGCGCGCGTATCCGGGCGGGGGTCCGTGCCGGTGCCGGGGTCCGTGTGGGGCATGCCGGGCACCCTACAGGAGGCGAGACGGTTGCGTCTCGGGTAGCAGGGGGCTAGGGTCCGGAAGGCGAGACGGAACGGTTTCGTCTCGTGTCTGGGCGGCGACGCCCCGACGACCCGGGAGGCACAGCCATGCGTTTTCTCTTCGTCGACGAGTCGTTCTCCTTCGAGACCCTGCGCGCCGCGGGCTTCGCCCCGTACGGGGGTGCCGACCTGGGTGAGGTCCTGGCCACGGCGCGCGGCATCCGCGAGGGCGACGAGGAGGACTGGCACCGGGAGTGGAAGGCCACGGCCGAGCGCGTGCACCGGCTCGGTGAGCGGTCGCTTGCCGCGGGGCACCGCGTCAGCGGCCGAGAGGCCCTGCTGCGGGCCTCGAACTACTACCGCACCGCCGAGTTCTACCTCCGCGAGCACCCCGCCACCGACCCCGAGGCCGCCGAGCTCTCGCGCCTCTCGGCGGACACCTTCGCCCGCGCGCTCACCGCGTTCGACACCCCGGTGCGCCCGGTGGAGATCCCGTACGAGGACACGGTGCTCCCCGGCTACCTCTTCCTGGTGGACGGCTCCGGCGCGCCCCGCCCCACCGTCGTCTACACCAGCGGGTACGACTCGACGCTGGAGGAGTCGTACTTCGCGGTCGCGGCCGCGGCCCTGCGCCGGGGGTACAACGTGCTCGCGTACGACGGTCCGGGCCAGGGCGCGGTGCTGCGCCGGCAGGGCCTCGTCTTCCGGCCCGACTGGGAGGCCGTGGTGACGCCGGTGCTCGACGTGGCCGCGGCCCTGCCGGAGGTCGACGCGGACCGGATCGCGCTGTTCGGCTACAGCCTCGGCGGCTATCTGGTGGCGCGGGCCGCCGCGTTCGACGACCGGGTCGCCGCGCTCATCCTGGACGACGGCGTGTACGACTTCCACGCCGCGTTCGCCGGGATGATCCCGCCCGTCGTCGCCGGGTGGGTGGACGAGGGCAGGGACGATGTCGCCGTGCCCGTGCTCGCCATGGCCGCGGCGGGCAGCACCCAGACCCGCTGGGGCCTGCGCAACGGCACCTGGGCCATGGGCGCCTCGTCGTACGCCGACCTCGTCCGCGTCTCGCGCCGCTACACCCTGGAGGGGATCGCCGACCGGATCACCGCCCCGACACTGGTGATGGGTGCCCAGAACGACCAGTTCTTCAAGGGGCAGCCCGAGCGCGTCGCCACGGCACTGGCCAACGCGCCCGTCGAACTGGCCTTGCTCACCGACGAGTTGGGTGCGGGTGAGCACTGCCACATGGGGGCCCTCACCCTCGCCCACCAGACGATGTTCGACTGGCTCGACACCGCACTGGCCGCCGCGGCCTGAGCGCCCCGCGGCCCGGGGGCAGGGGTGCGCCCTCCCCGCGGCTGGCGCGAATGTGCCTTGTGGGGACAGGGGTGTTCGCGGGAGAGTGCGCGCGCCAACTCCAGGAGGTAGTGCGTGCGGAACTCATCCCGGCGAAGAGGCCTCACGGCCCTCGCCCTCACGGCCGCGCTCGCCGCGGCGGGCATGCCCGCCGCCCATGCGGCGCAGAAACCTTCCATCAGGGTCACCGCGGACGGGACGCAGCCCGTCTTCTCGTACCAGGACGCCATCCGCGAGTACGTGAACGTCCAGTCGAGCGCCGACTCGGACGGCGACGGCAAGAAGGACCTGATCCGGGTGGACATCGTCCGCCCCCGGGAGAGCGGTCCCGGCTTCAAGGTCCCCGTGATCATGGACGAGAGCCCGTACTACGACAACCTCGGCCGGGGCAACGAGTCCGAGCACAAGACCTACGACGCCCAGGGCGACCCGGCGACGTTCCCCCTCTACTACGACAACTACTTCGTGCCCCGCGGTTACGCGGTCCTCGAAGTCGACATGGACGGCACCACCAAGTCGGAGGGCTGCCCGACCTCCGGCGGCGCCTCCGACGTGCTCGGCGGCAAGGCGGTCGTGGACTGGCTGAACGGCCGGGCCAAGGCGTTCGACGCCCAGGGGCACCAGGTCGACGCCGACTGGACCACGGGCCGTACGGGCATGATCGGCAAGTCGTACGACGGCACGCTCGCAGGCGCGGTCGCCGCGACCGGCGTCAAGGGCCTGGAGACGATCGTGCCGATCTCCGCCATCAGCTCCTGGTACGACTACAGCCGCATGAACGGCACCCTCTTCTCGCCCGGCGAGGAGGACGGCCTCGCCGCCACGGTCGACACCGATCCGCCCGCCAAGTGCGCCGCTGTGCGGCAGCAGTTGGCCGCGGGCCAGGACGACGCGACGGGCGACTACAACGACTTCTGGAAGGAGCGCGACTACCGCGCGGGCACCGTCGCCGACGTGCGCAAGGTGCACGCCGCCGTCTTCGCCTCCCAGGGGCTCAACGACCTGAACGTCAAGCCCAACCAGTTCTCCACCTGGTGGTCGGCGCTGGCGAAGCAGGGCGTGCCCCGCAAGGCGTGGCTCTCGCAGTACGGGCACGTCGACCCGTTCGACTACCGGCGCGACGCCTGGGTGGACACCCTGCACCAGTGGTTCGACCACTGGCTGTGGCAGGTGCCCAACGACATCATGAAGCAGCCCCGCGTCGACCTGGAGACCGGCCCCGACCAGTGGACCACCCAGTCCGACTGGCCCGCGCCCGCCGCCGAGCCCGTCACGCTGAGGCCGGGCGGTGACGGCTCCCTCGGCCTGACGGCGTCCTCGGGCACCGCCACGTACACCGACACCAGGACGTCCGAGTCCGCGGCGGTCGCCGACGCGGCCACGGCCCAGCCCTACCGCCTCGCCTACGCCACGGCGCCGCTCACCCGCGACGTGCGCGTCTCCGGCACCCCGCGCGCCGACCTGCGGGTGAAGCTCGACAAGCCGACCGCGAACCTCGGCGCGCTCCTGGTGGACTACGGCACCGACACCCGGGTGAACTACCTCGGCGCAGGCGAGGGCGTGAAGACCCTGACCACCGAGGACTGCCACGGCGAGAGCACGCCGGTGGACGACGCCTGCTACCTGAAGGTCGCCACCGACACCGCCACCTCGGACGTGAACGTCGTCGCCCGCGGCTACGTCGACGCCCAGAACCGCGACTCGCTGAGCCACCCGAGCGCGCTGACCCCCGGCACGTACTACCCGGTCCGCTGGGACACGCTCCCCACGGACTACCGCTTCAAGGCCGGGCACCGGCTCGCCGTCGTACTGATCGGCACGGACGGCGACGTCCAGGGCGACCGCGCCACCGGCGCCTCCGTCACCGTCGACCTCGCGTCGAGCGGCATCACCCTCCCGGTCGTGGGCGGCGCCAAGGCCCTCGCCCCGCTCTCCACGACCCCTCGCCCCTGGCACGCCCCCACCCACGTCCGACTCCCCAAACCCCACCACTCCTTCCGCTGACGCCCCTGCACATCCCGGCACCACCCCCCGCACCGGCGGCACCACCGGCGCGGGGGGCCGGTGGTGCCGCTCGGCGTTCAGGGTGGTCGACCGGCGGCCGGACGGGCCGGCACGGACAGGGGGAGAGGTCGTTCTCATGGACCGGGTGTGCGTCAACGGTGCCGAAGCAGACCGTGCGGACCTGCGGCTGCTCGCGCGGTCCACCTATGCGCACTTCTCCTCGATGCAGGCCAGGGGCCGAGCGGTCCGAGGCCTGGATCTGCACCTGGAACGGCTCGACGACGGCACACGGGAGCTGTTCGGCACGGGCCTCGACGCCGACCGGGTCGTCTCCTGCCTGCGGCACGCGCTCCGTGCCTCGCCCGACGCGGTGACGGTCCGGGTGACCGTGTTCAGCCGTCAGCAGGACGCCGCGCTGCGCGGTGAGGAGGTGGAGCCGGACATCGCCGTGGCGACGAGTGCTCCCCTCGCGGCGCAGGTCTCGCCCGTCCGGCTGCGGACCGTCGCGTATGAACGGGACCTTCCCCACGTCAAGCACGCCGGGACGTTCGGCCTGAGCCTCCACCACCGCCGCGCGGTGCTGGCGGGGTACGACGACGCGCTGTTCACTGACCGCAACGGCCTGATCAGCGAGGCCTCGATCTCGAACATCGGGTTCTTCGACGGTGAGCGGGTCGTCTGGCCCGAGGCCGCCGTACTGCCGGGGGTCACGATGCGGTTGCTGCAACGCGGACTGGCGGCCGAGGGCGTGCCGTCCGTGCGCCGTCCGATCCGCCTGCGGGACCTCGCCGCCCACCCGTCGGGCCCCCGGGTCCCCGCGGCCTTCCTCACGAACTCCATCTCCCCGGCCGTCCCGGTCGCGGCCATCGACGGGACGGCGCTCGCCCTCGACCCCGGCGCGACCGACCTCTTCGTGCGCTGCTACGAGGCGAACCCCTGGCAGACCGTCTGAGCACTGCGAGGACGCGCGTGTCCACGACGGTGAGTCCGCGATCAGGAGGCGGTGGCCGTGGTCCACGCTGTCCTGGTCGAGGAGGCCGGCGTGGCGGCGGTGCCAGGCACCGGAGGCCAGGTCCGCGCGCAGCCGTGCCATGGCCGGCTCCGCCACCGCCGGCGGAGGGAGCGCGAAGGCCGAACCGGCCCGCCGCAGGACCGGGTCGAGGAAGACCCGGGCCGGCGCCGGTAGGCGATCTGGAAGCCGTCGGTGACGTCGGGCGGGATCGGGACATGCGGGACCGTGTGGTCGCCCAGGGCCTCGGCCGCCTCGTCGAGCGGGGTGGAGCGGGCGTGCTCCACGGCCCCGGATCCCGGGCGGGTCCTCGTCGGGCAGCCACAGCTCGCGCGGGTGGGTGGGATCCCCCGTGCAGACGGACTGCCCGCGGGCCACCCGGCGAGCCCCGGCGCGGATCGATCAGCGCGGCGAGCCGCGGGTCGCGCACGCGTACCCGCCGGTAGCCGGCACCGATGCGGTCATGGGGCACCGGCGCGGCTCCGGGGGCGGGGGACTTTGTACCGCCGATCCCAGCAGGACCGCCGTGCACTGTCCAGGGCGCACGAAGGAGGCGGAAGCCGGGGCCGCGTCCGTCAGAGCAGGTGGGCGCCCGAGGGCTCCTCGGGGGGCGTGGCGGGGGCGCCGGGGTCGCCGCGGTGGCCCGTGGCGTAGCGGGCGATCGCGACGACGACGCCGATCGCCAGCCAGACCGCCGCGACCACCAGCGCCAGGTGACTCGCCGTGACCAGCAACGCGATGATGATCGCCACGCCGAGGACGGGGACCACGACCGCGGCGGTCCGCAGGCCGGGCGACGCGGCGCGGGTCTCCCCGCGCACCACGAACTGGCCGACCACCGACGCGTGCAGCAGCAGGAACGCGCTGAGCGCGCCGACCGTCACCATCGAGGACAGCGTGTCGAGGCCGTCGTCCTTGTTCGCCGCCCAGATGGACAGGACCAGCGTCGCCGCGGCCGACAGCAGGATCGCGGTGAGCGGGGTGCGCGTGCGCGTGTTGATGCGGGCGAGCCAGGCAGGCAAATGTCCCTGGCGCGCCATCCCGTACAGCAGACGGCTCGCCGCGGCCTGCGCGACCAGCGCGGAGAAGACGGGGCCGACGGCCTTGGTCGCGCTGACCGTCGTGCCGAGCCAGCCGCCGATCGCGTCGCGGATGATCGAGTAGAAGGCGGTGCCCTGCTCGTCGGGGTGCGCGGCCAGGCGCTCGGGGGTGATGTCGCCGATCAGGTCGGCGAGGTACGTCTGCGCGACGAACAGCAGCCCCGCGAGCGCCAGGCAGAACAGCACGGCCCTGCCGACCTCACGGGAGCTGCCGGTGTTCTCCTCGGCGAAGCTGGCGATCGCGTCGAAGCCGAGGAACGAGAGCACGGCCACCGACACCGCCCCGAGGACGCCGCCGATCGCCAGGTCCGAGGTGCTGGTCAGCGGCGTGAGCCAGCCGCGGCTCGGGCCGTCGTGCACGAGGACGACGATCGCGCCGACGATGAAGATCCCGAGCACCACGACCTCGATGAGCAGCATGATCATGCCGACCCGGGCGGCGATGCCGACGCCCGCGAGGTTGAGTCCGGTGAAGACGACGATGGCGGCGCCGGTCGCCAGCCAGGTGGGGATGCCCGACACCAGCGAGTGCGAGGCGATGCCGGTGAAGAGGGCGGCCACGGCCGGGATGAACAGGTAGTCGAGGCTGGCCATCCAGCCCGCGAAGAAGCCGGGCCAGCGGCCGAGGCCCGCCGTCGCGTACGCGGAGACCGAGCCCGCGCGCGGCACGACCGCCGACATCCGCGCGTACGACCAGGCGGTGAAGCCCATGGCGACGGTGGCGACGACGAAGACGAGGCCGGTGGCCCCGCCGCTCTTGGCGTCGAGCACGCCGAAGACGCCCATGGGCGCGGTCGGGCCGATGAACAGCAGGCCGTAGACGATCAGGTCCCTGACCGACAGGGTCCTGCGGAGGGGTACGGGGGCCTCGGGTGGCATGCGTGTGCTCCAGGTCGGGGACGTACGAAGGCCGCGCAGCGGGCCCGTCATGAGCATGCCGCATACGCGCACTTCGGTTCAGCGCCAACACCCGCCCGCCCCGCGTTCATTCCGGACCGTGACCCGGAAGAGGGGAGAAGCGGTGATATACCGCAAGGGGGGCAAAGCGAGCGGTGACGGGAAGCACGGTACCGGGGCGCGGGGCAGCAGGTCGAGGCGCGTCCGCGCCGTGAGGAGTCGCGCTGTGAGGAGTCGCGCTGTGAGGAGTCGCCCCGCTCCCGCCGGCGCGCCGCGGCGGTGGCGCAGGGCCGGGAGGGAGCGGGCGGGATACGGGGAACAAAGGGGCCGCCCCCGGGGTTGGCGCCACTGTTTCCAGGCGGGTGTACGGCGGAAGGGCGCGGGACGGGACCATGGCTGAGCTGGAGATCGAGCGGACGGGCACGCACGAGTTCACGGCGCGCAACACCCGCGGCGCCCAGGTGCGGATCGGCCGGGTCGGCGGCGAGGGCTCCTTCACGCCGGGCGAGCTGCTCCAGGTCGCGGCAGCGGGCTGCGCCGCGGTCACCGTGGAGGAACTGGTGGTGCGCCGCTCGGGCGAGAACGCCAGGTTCGTCGCGACGGCGGGCAACGACCGGCGCCCCGGCAGCCACGAGTACGACGCGCTGCACGTGGCGCTCGACGTCGACCTCTCGTCGCTGGACGAGGCGGCGCGCGAGCGGGTCGCGGCGGCGATCCGTGCGGCCGTGGCGCGCGAGTGCACGGTCAGCAGGACCATCGAGAAGGGCACCCCGGTCACCCTGGACATCGCGACGGGCGGCGGACAGGCCGCGACCGGCGCGGTCGGGGCCGCAGCGGAGTGACCCCCGGGGCACGTGCCCCGGGTGCTCCCGGCCGCCCTGCCGCCACTTTCACCCGCTGCTGCCGCCACCGGCTGCTGGCGGGGTCGCCACTCCGCCGGGCCGCTCCGCCGGTCCGCCGCGCCGTCGCTCACGCCCGCCGTCGTCGCTACCGGCTGCCGCCGGCCTGCCGCCGCCCGCCGTTGCCGCCACCGGTGGCCACCACCCGCCCGGCCGCGGCGGGCGGCGGCGACCGCCCCTGCCGGTGGCGCCCGCCGCTGCCGCTACCCGCCGCCGTCCCTGACGGCAGGCGCAGCCCCCGGCCGGCCGTCAAGCCGTCCCGGCAGCCGGCCCCGGCACAGCGCGTACGCCACCAGCGCGGCGGCAGCGACTCCCAGCGCGATCGCCAGGTCCCGCGGCTGCTGCCGGGTGAGCGCCACCACGACGCCCCCGATCGCGAGCAGCGGCGGCAGCGGCCACAGCGGCATGCGGAACGCGCGCGGCAGGGACCGGTCGCGCACCCGGCTCACCAGCGCGGAGACGGCCACCAGCAGATAGACGGTGACGATCACCACGCCGGTGAAGGTGATCAGCTCCTCCAGCGAACTGACCACGCACAGCAGACCGTTGCCCACGAACAGGAAGGCGATGGCGGCCACCGGCACCCGGGTGCCCGGCGAGACCCGGCCGAAGAACCGGCTGACGGGGCCCGGCAGCATCCCGTCGCGCGCGGCGGCGTACGCGACCCGCGCGTAGCCCAGGTTGGCCGCGAGACCCGTGTCGAACATCGCGACCACCACCCCCGAGAGCAGGACCGTGGCGCCGGTCGGGCCCATCACCTGGTGGGCGATGAGCGAGAGCGGCGAGGCGTCCGCCGCGGTCGCCCCCAGATCGCGCACGGCGTACGTCGCCGCGATCACCGCCGCCACCTCCACGGCCACCGCGACCAGCGCAGCCACCACCACGGCGCGCGGCAGCGCCCGCCGCGTGCCGCGTGCCTCCTCCGCGAAGTACAGCGGCCAGTCGTAGCCGTTGAACGCGAACAGCGCGGGCACGACGGCGGCCAGCATGCCCGCCGCCCCGACGCCCGTCACCAGGCCGCCGTGCCCGGCCACCGCGGGCGCGGTGAACGGCGCGTTCGCGGCCGACGCGTGCGCGAAGGCGAAGCCGGTGAACACCAGCACCACCGCGAGCTCCAGCACCAGCATCGCGCCCGCCACCCAGCTCGCCGGCGCGATCTTCCCCGACGAGAGCGCCGTGACCAGCGCCATCATGCCGAGCGCCACCCAGCCGACCGGCAGGCCGCCGGGCACCAGCGAGGACAGGTACGTCGAGGACGAGACCAGGATCGACGCCGTCGACACCAGGCCCAGCAGCAGGAAAAGCACCACCGTCACACCGCCGAACACTGGCCCGAGCGCCCGCCGCACGATGGTGTACGCGCCGCCCGCCGACGGGAACACCGACCCCGTCTCCGCGTAACACAGCGCCATGGCGAGGGCGATGACCCCGCCGATGACGAAGGCCCACACCACACCGGTGCCCGCAGAGCCCAGCCCTGAGCCGTACACGAGGAAGACCGACGTGGTGGGGGAGATGGCGGAGAGCGCGATCGCGAGGACGTTCCAGGGCCGCAGCGCCGCCGCTCGCAGCGCAGGGGGCGCGCCGCCCCCGGGCGGCGCGCCGGCCTTGCCGTTCCCGTTCTGGTCCGCCGTGCCGAGCGCCATGTGGGGGGCCTCCTCCGATCGGGCGCCCGAGAGGGGAGGGGCGGGCGCCGCTGCGGGTCGAGGCGGCGACCGTACCGCAGGCGGGCGCGGGCGGCGGGTGGCCGCACCGTGCTCGCGGGACCGGCGGGTGGCCGCACCGTGCTCGCGGGACCGGCGGCTGGCCGCACCGCGGCTGGGGATCGGGCGACGGCCGCACCGCCGCTGCGGGTCAGCGGGTGCGCGACGCCAGCGCGATCAGGTCGCGCACCGGCCCGCGCGGCGGCTGCGCGCCGCCCGTCCACACCGCACGCAGGTCGCGTACGAGGCGCACCCCGGTGACCGGGACGGCCCGCAGCCGCCCCAGGGTCAGGTCGTCGGCGACGGCGAGGGACGACAGCGCGCCAGGACCCGCACCCGCCGCGATGGCGGACTTCACCGAGGCGGTGCCGGTGAGTTCGAGCACCGGCTCCGCGGGCGCCGCCCCGGGCACGGCCTCGGCGAGCGCGGCGGCCAGCGCCTCGCGGGTGCCAGAGCCCGCCTCGCGGGTGACGAGCGGCGTCGCCGCCAGCTCCGCCGCCGCCACCGGCGACCTGCGGCGCGCCCAGGGGTGGCCGGGGTCGACCACGAGCAGCAGCTCGTCGCGGGCGACCGTGCGGGAGCGCAGGCCCAGCGGCGCGCGCGGGCCCTCCACGAAGCCGACGTCCGCCGTGCCGCGCTCCACCGACTCGGCGACGGCGACGCTGTTGGTGGCCTCCAACTCGACGTTGGTCGCCGCGACGCCGGTCAGCCGCTGCTGGTCACGCAGCGCCACCAGCCAGCGCGGCAGCAGATGCGCGGCGACCGTGAGGCTCGCCGCGACCTTGAGGTGGGTCGCGCGGTCCGAGCGCAACGCGGTGATCCCCGCGTCCAGTTCCGCCGCCGCGTCGAGCACCCTGGCCGCCCACTGCTCGACGAGCCGCCCGTCCGCCGTCAGATGGGAGCCGCGCGGGCCGCGGCTGAGCAGCGCGAAGCCGATCCGGCCCTCAAGGGCCCGCACGCGCTGTGACAACGCCTGCTGGGAGACGCCGAGTTCAGCCGCGGCGAGGCGGAGGCTCCCGGCCTTGGCCACGGCGGTGAGCATCTGGAGGTCGGCGAGGTCGGGCACGTGATGGCTGAGCATGGGGCCGGTCTCTCCGCCGTGTTCTGGCTCTCTTGGGACGTGCTGCGCGCAGCACGTGTGACAAGCATTTCTTGTTGCTGCCACAAGCAATTGCAGACTACTCCGCCGGTCGGACGCCGCGCACGGTGGAGGGGTGAAGACTCCCTCGTCCCCTGCCCGCCACCGTCCGTATCCGGCGTGGGGGCCTGGCATCGCGGCCGCCGCCTGCGCCACGGCCGTCGCGTACGCCGTGGCGCACTGGGTCCCGGCGCTCAACCCGTCGATCGTCGCGGTGATCCTCGGTGCGCTCGTCACCAACCTGCGGTTGCACGCGCCCGCCCTGCACCCGGGCACCAGGCTCGCGGGGAAGCGGCTGCTGCGGATCGCCGTGGTGCTGCTCGGCCTCCAACTCTCGCTGCCCGAGCTGGCGCGGCTCGGCGGCCGGGGCCTCGCCGTGGTCGCGGTCACGGTCGCCGCGACCTTCGTCGGGACGCGGCTGCTGGCCAGGGCGCTCGGGGTGCCGCCCGCGCGCGGGCTGCTCGTCGCCACCGGCTTCTCCATCTGCGGCGCGTCCGCCGTGGCCGCGATGGAGCCGGTCGCGGGCGGCGACGAGGACGACACCGCTGTCGCCGTCGCGCTCGTCACGCTCTGCGGGACCCTGGCGATCGTCGTCCTGCCCGCTCTGCGCGGTCCGCTCGGCCTCGACGTCGCCGACTTCGGCTCCTGGGCCGGCGCCAGCGTCCACGACGTCGGCCAGACCGTGGCCACCGCCCAGCGGGTGCCGGGTGCCCTCACCACAGCCGTCGTGGTGAAGCTGACCCGGGTGGTGCTGCTCGCGCCGCTGGTCGCCTCGGTCGGCCTCGCGGGCCGCCGCCGCCGGGCGCCCTCCCCCGCGCGGGCCGGAGCCATGGCCGCCCCCGCGCGCCCGGCCGCCGCCCGTACGGTCGTGGCGCGCCCGGCCGCCGCCCGTACGGCCACTGCCCACCCGGTCCGCACGGGCCGGCCCCCCACACCGGAGGACACCCCCGCCCCCACGGCCCCAGGCGCCACACCTGCCCCCACAGCCCCCAGCACCACCTCCGCACTCTTGGCCCCCGGGGACACGCCCGTACCCATGCCCCCCGAGGCCACGCCCGGACCACCGGCCGACGCGCCCGCCCGCCCGGCGGAGGGCGCCGCGGCCCCCCACACGGGGCCGGACGACGCATCCGTCCCGGCAGCACCGGCGGCAGCCCCCGAGGAGCGCAGGCTGCCGCCCCCGGTGCCCCTCTTCGTCGCGGGGTTCCTCGCGGCGATCGTGCTCACCAGCACCGGGCTGCTGCCCGCGCGGCTGCTCGCCGACGCGAAGACCCTCCAGTCCGTGCTGCTGGTCGCGGCGCTCTTCGGCCTCGGCACCGGCATCCATGTCCCCAACCTGGTCCGCACGGGCGGCCGCAGCCTCGCCCTCGGCCTGACGTCCTGGGTCCTGGTGGCCGCCGTCGCCTACGCCGGCGTACGGGTCGCGGCGCTCTGAGCGGGCGCGGTGCGCAGGGACGCGCTGGTCACGGGGGAGGGCGGATGCCATCATCACGTCCTATGGCGATCGAGCGGCAGACGTACAAGGGGCGGGCGTACCAGGAGATCCGCCAGATGCTCGTGGACGGCGAACTTCCCCCGGGTGCCAAGGTCGTGGTGCGGGTGCTGTCCGAGCGGCTCGCCCTGTCGCCCACGCCCATCAAGTCGGCGCTCGCCGGCCTGGAGCGCGACGGGTTCCTCGTCGCCGTGCCGCACCGCGGCTACTTCGTGCCCGAGGTCGCCGTCGAGGACATGAGGGAGATCTACGAGCTGCGCGAGGCGCTCGACGGCATCGCCGCGCGCAACGCCGCGGGCGCGCCGGACGCCGCCGAGTTCGTCAGCGGCACCCTGCGCCCCCTCTACGAGGAGCAGCGGCGGCTGCTCGACGAGCGCGGCGGCGAGGGGTACAGCGCCGTCGACGTGGCCTTCCACCGGGCGATCTGGCACGCCTCGGGCAACGCGCGCCTCGCGCAGTTCCTCGACAACCTCGGCGGCCAGCTCAGGTTCGCCTCCGGCTCGTCCTCCCGGCTGCCCGGACGCATCCCCGAGGCGCTGGACGAGCACGAGGCGATCATGGCCGCCGTCGCCGCGGGCGACTCCGACCTCGCGGAACGCCTCTCCCGCGCCCATGTCCGCCGCGCCGCGGAGGCATTCGGCGGCGTGGTGACCCGCGACTCCCCCCTCCCGTACCGCCCGGCCCACTGACCCCCGGCCCGTACGCGGCAGCCGGGCGGGCATCCGGTTGCCGATCGTCGCCACGACGGGGGCTCCTCCCACCCGGCCGACCGCCCGGGGACGAGGCCCGTGCGCTGTACGCCCGCCACGGCCACCGCGAGATCCCGGCGTACCGCACGGGTCCGTACACCGAGGTCTGCTACGCGAAGGACCTCGGCCGCGCCGGCTGACCGGGGCCCGCTCCCTGGCGCGCGCGCCTCCCGGTGTGAACGCGCTGTTAAGTCTTGCCCGGAGGGTGACACGGGCTGAGACAGGCCCTTGACGGGCGGCAAAACTTGGATTCAAAATCCAAATCACTCCTACCCCGCCCGTCCGAGGAGACCCATGGTGTACTCCGCCCTCAGCCATCTCGACTGCTCCAAGACCGGCAAGCGCTACGACGCCGACCTGGTCCAGGGGGTCAGTGAAGCGGGCGTGCCGCTGCTCGCGCGCTACGACCTTGATCAGGTCGCCGCGACCGTCACCCCTGCCGACATCGCCGCGCGCCCCGCGAACCTCTGGCGCTACCACGAGGTTCTGCCCGTGCGGGACGAGGCCCATGTCGTCACGCTCGGCGAGGGCATGACCCCCTTGCTGCCGCTCCCGTCGTACGGCGCCGCGATCGGCGTCCCCGGCCTGCTGATGAAGGACGAGGGCCTGATCCCCACCGGCACCTTCAAGGCGCGCGGCGCGGCCGTCGGGGTCTCCCGCGCCAAGGAACTCGGGGTGGCGGGCGTCGCGATGCCGACCAACGGCAACGCGGGTGCCGCCTGGGCGGTGTACGCGGCGCGCGCCGCGATGACGAGCCTGATCGCGATGCCCGTCGACGCCCCGTCGATCACCCGCGCCGAGTGCGTGGTCTCCGGCGCCGAGCTGTACCTCGTGGACGGCCTCATCGGCGACGCGGGCAAGCTCGTGGCCGCCGCGGTCGCCGAACGCAGCGGCTACCAGGAGGTCTCCACGCTGAAGGAGCCCTACCGCCTCGAAGGCAAGAAGACCATGGGCTACGAGATCGCCGAGCAGCTCGGCTGGCAGGCGCCCGACGTGATCCTCTACCCGGCGGGCGGCGGCGTCGGCCTCATCGGCATCTACAAGGCCCTCCTCGAAATGCGCGAACTGGGCTGGCTCAAGGGCGACCTGCCCCGGCTCGTCGCCGTCCAGGCCGAGGGCTGCGCGCCCATCGTCGAGGCGTACGCGCAGGGCAAGGACGAGAGCGCGCCCTTCCCGGACGCGCACACCGTCGCCTTCGGCATCACCGTGCCCAAGGCGCTCGGCGACTTCCTCGTCCTGGAGGCCGTCCGCAAGACCGAGGGCACCGCGATCGCCGTGAGCGACGCGGACCTCCTCGCCGAGCAGGCCGAACTCGCCCGGAAGGAAGGCGCGTTCATCTGCCCCGAGGGTGCGGCCTGCATGGCGGCTGCCAAGCAGCTGCGCGCCTCGGGCTGGCTGCGCGAGGGCGACCGCACGGTCGTGCTCAACACCGGCGCCGGCATCAAGTACCCGGAGACCGTCACGGTCGACGTCCCGACGCTCGCCGTCGACTCCCGTATCCCCTCCCCGTCGGCCGGCTGACCGCCTCACGGCGGCGGCCCACCGGCACATCCCGGCAGGAGACGGACATGCGTCCTCCTCGGATTCCCCGGATTTTCCGGACTCCCCGAACAGGCACCGTACTTCGGGGCCTCCGGGCCCGCCGGGCAGCAGTGTGCGGAGGCGTCGCGGCGCTGCTCGCCGCGACCCTCACCGCCTGCGCCCTGCCCACCACGACCGGCGGTTCCGCCCCCGGGTCCGCCCGCCTCACGGCGGACCTGGCGAGCTACCCGGCGAGCCTCGACCCCGGGCTCCAGTACGACACCGACTCGTACTCCGTGTACCGCAACATCTTCGACCAGCTGCTGCACCGCGACCCCAAGACCAACAAGCCCGTCCCGTGGCTGGCCACCCGCTGGCGCCAGACGGACGCCACCACCTGGCAGTTCACCCTCCGCGACGACGTCAGGTTCACCGACGGCAGCCGGCTCACCGCCGCCGACGCCGCCTTCAGCATCGAGCGCATCCTCGACCCGAAGCTCGGCAGCCAGCAGAACGCCAACTTCTCCGCGATCTCCTCCGCGACCGGCCACGGCGACACCCTCACCATCCAGACCGCCTACCCGTCGCCGACCCTGCTGACCTACCTCACCACGCTCTCCGTCGTGCCAGAGGCGTACGTCAAGAAGGTCGGCAACGCGCAGTTCAACCTCCGCCCGATGGGCTCGGGGCCCTACGCCTTCGTCTCCGCGATCCCCGGCTCGCAGGTCGTGCTGCGCCGCAACGACCACTGGTGGGGGCACGAACCGCCCATCCGCCAGGTCACGTTCCGCGCGGTGCCGTCCGCCGCCAGCCGTGTCGCCGACCTCACCTCCGGCAAGGCCGACATCGCCGACTCGATGACACCGGACACGGCCATCCAGATGCGCGGCGCCAGCAACCTCGACGTGCTGTCGGCGCCCACCGAACGCGTCAGCTACCTCGCCTTCAACACCCTGAGGGGCGGGCCCACCGACGACCCCAGGGTGCGCCGGGCCATCAGCCTGGCCATCGACTACAAGTCCCTCATCAGCGCGCTGGAACAGGGCTACGCCAAGCAGGTCAACAGCGTCCTGACCCCGCTCGCCGTCGGTTACCCGAAGGCCCTCGCCCCCTACACGTACGACCCGGCGAAAGCCCGCGCGCTCGTCAAGCAGGCGGGCGCCGCGGGCAAGACCGTGGTGATGGCCACGTCCCCCACGTACGACCCGCAGATCGTGCAGGTCATCCAGGCCAACATCCAGGACACCGGGCTCAGGGTCGCCATCGACAACACCGACCAGGCCACCTACCTGAAGAAGGTGCAGGGCCCCACGCACGACTGGGGCTCCATCCGCTTCGGCCAGTGGTCCTGCTCCTGCCTCGACGCCGACGGGGTCGCCTACCCGCTGTTCCACACCGGGACGGTGTGGAGCTCGTACCACAACACCGCCTTCGACACCCTCGTCGACCAGGCACGGCGGACCCTCGACCCGGCGGCCCGCGACCGGCTCTACGCCCGCGCCTACGGCATCCTCGACAAGGACCTGCCCGGCATCGGCCTCTTCCAGATCTACTCCATCTACGGCGCCAACAAGCGGCTCCTGTGGCATCCCGACGCCCAACAGAGCTTCTACGTCGCCGACATGAGGTTCGCATCATGAACCTGGGCACACTCACCACCTTCGCCGGCCACATCGGCAGCCGGCTCGGCCAGGCCCTGATCGCCCTGTGGGGCGTCACCACCGCCGTCTTCTTCGCCCTCCGCTTGTCGGGCGATCCGGCGCAGCTGCTCGCCCCGCAGGGCGCGACGCAGGCCGACATCGCCAGGCTGCGGGGGCAGTTGGGGCTCGACGTCTCCGTGTGGCACCAGTACGTCACCTTCCTCGACGGGCTGCTCCACGGCGACCTCGGCTACTCCTACGTCCAGCACGAACCCGCCCTCACCCTCATCACCCAGCGCATCCCCTACACCGTCGACCTGGCGCTCGCCGCGCTGGCGCTCTCCGTGGTCTTCGGCGTCGGCGCCGGGATGGCGATGGCCCTCGGCAGGGGCCGCTGGCCCGAACGCGTCCTGATGCCCGTCGTCCTCGTCGGGCAGGCCATGCCCGCCTTCTGGACCGGCATCCTGCTGATCCTGCTGTTCTCCGTCACCTTCCGCATCCTGCCGTCCACCGGCTACGGCGGCCTCACCTCGCTGATCCTGCCCGCCGTCACCCTCGCCTCGCTGTCCGCCGCGACCGTCGCGCGCATCACCCGCGGCGCCGTGCTCGAACAGCTCGGCAGGGACTACGTGCGCACCGCGCGCTCCAAGGGCGCGTCCACCACCCGGCTCGTCGTGCGCCACCTCGCCCGCAACGTGTCCGTGCCGATCCTGACCGTCCTCGCCCTGGAGGTCGCGAACCTGCTCGGCGGCTCCGTCGTCACCGAGCTGATCTTCGCCTGGCCGGGCCTCGGACAGCTCACCGTGCAGTCGGTCGACGGCCGCGACTTCCCGCTCGTCCAGGCCATCGTGATCCTCGCGGCGCTCGTGTACATCCTGGTCAACCTCGTCACCGACCTCGCGTACGCGTTCATCGACCCGCGCGTCACCGCACTCGGAAAGGGGGCCGGCGCATGAGCGGCGCGACGGCGACACCCGGGGCGGCACCGGTCGCGCCCCTCCCGGCGGCGGAGCCCCGCGTGCGCCGCACGCGGCGGCGCGGCCTCCTCCCCGCGACCGTGGTGGTCCTCTACGTCCTGGTGGCGCTCTGCGCGCCGCTGATCTCCCCGTACGACCCCGACCACGCGGACCTGGTGGCCCGGCTCAGCGAGCCGTTCACCGCCGCGCACGGCCACTACCACCTGCTGGGGACCGACGCGCTCGGCCGTGACGTGCTCAGCCGCGTGCTGTACGGCTCCCGTGTCTCCATCGCGGTCGCCGCCGCCACCGTCCTGGTCTCCGGAGCCTTCGGGGTGCTCCTCGGGGTGCTCGCGGGCTGGTACCGGGGCTGGGTCGGCGTGGTCGTGATGCGGATCGCGGACATCGCGCTGTCTGTGCCGTTCTTCCTGCTGGCCATCCTGGTGGTGGCCGTGCTCGGCCCGAGCCTCGTCAACGTGGTGGTGTGCCTCGCCCTGGTGCGCTGGCCCCGCTACACCCGCATCGCGTACGCCAGTGTGCTGGAGACCCGCGAACGCGGCTTCGTGCGCGGCGCGGTCGCCGTCGGCGCGCCGGGGCGGTGGATCGTCACCCGGCACGTGCTGCCGGAGGTGCTGCCGCTCGCCGTGGTCGTCGCGACCCTCGAACTCGGCCTGATGGTGGTCTTCGAGGCGTCCCTCTCCTTCATCGGCCTCGGCGTGCGCCCGCCCACCGCCTCGTGGGGCTCCATGCTCTCCGACGGCCAGCAGTACGTGGCCACCGCCTGGTGGCTCGTCACCTTCCCCGGACTCGCCCTCTTCGGGCTCGTGCTCGCCGTCAACCTGCTCGGCGACACCGTCCGCGACCGGCTCGACCCGACCCGGCGGGTGCCGCGGCGTGCCTTCCGCAGGGGCGGACCCGGGCGCCGCGGCCGGGCGCCGGGGTGGCTGCGTACGGCCGCCCGCACCGCGTCCGGGCCCGCGGGGCACGACCCCGGTGCCCCCGGCTCCGCCCGGCACGGCGCCGGCGCCGGCGGGCCCGTGGGGCACGACTCAACCGCGGGGCACGGCTCAGGCGCCGCCGCGCCGCCCGACACCGCACAGGAGGCATGACCGTGCCAGAGAACGCATTCGCCGGTACCCGGGTGGTGGTGACGGGCGCCGCCGGGATCTTCGGCACCTGGATCGCGGAGGCGTTCGCCGCCGCGGGCGCCGACCTGCTGCTCACCGACGCCCGCGAGGAGCCGCTCGCCGAGCTCGCGGGGCGCCTCGGTGCCCGGCACCTCGCGGCCGACCTCGCGGATCCCGAAGGGCTCGCCGCGCTCGGCGACGCCGTCGCGGGCACCTGGGAGGCGCCGGACGTCCTCGTCAACAACGCGGGCCTGTACCCGCGCACCCCGCTCGCCGCCACCGAACCCGCCGCCGTGCGGCGGATACTCGACGTCAATGTCGTCGCCCTGTTCGAACTCTCCCGGCGGGCCGTCGACGCGATGGTCGCCGCCGGGGTGCCGGGCCGCATCGTCAACATCTCCTCGGGCGCCGCCGTACGGCCGGGCGCCGGCGGCTCCGTCTACGCGGCGAGCAAGGCGGCCGTCGAGACGCTGACCCGGTCCCTGGCCCTCGAAGTGGCCAGGCACGGCATCCGGGTCAACGCCGTGCAGCCCGGGTTCGCACCGGGCAGCGAGGTCAGCGCCCTCACCGAGGACCATGTACGCGCCATGCGCGACAGGATCCCGCTCGGCCGTACCTCGGGCCCGCACGACGCCCCCGCCGCCGTGCTCTGGCTGGCGTCCGACGACGCGTCGTTCGTCACCGGCGCCACGCTCGCCGTGGACGGCGGGCGCACCGCGGGCGACTACACCCCGCGGCCCCCTGCGGCCCCGGCGCGGGAGGCCCGATGAGCGCCGGCTACCCCTGGCCCGGCGGACACCGCGCGGGCCTGTGCGTCACCTTCGACTTCGACGGCGAGTCCCCGTTGCTGTGGCGGCGCAGGGACGACCCGCCGGGCGACGCCGCGGAACTGGAGCAGCGGCGCTACGGCCCGCGCCGCGGCGTCCACCACATCCTCGACACCCTCGACCGCACCGGCGTGCGCGCCACCTTCTACGTCCCCGGCTGGATCGCGCACACCTACCGGCGGGCCGTCGCCGAGGTCCACGCGGCCGGCCACGAACTGGCCCTGCACGGCTGGTGCCACGAGCCGCCCGCCGACCTCGCCCCCGACGAACTGCGCGCCACCCTGACCCGCGCGAGCGACCTGCTCGCCGAGATCAGCGGCGTACGGCCGGCCGGCTACCGCTCGCCCAGCTTCCGCATGTCGCCCGAGGGGTTCGAGGTGCTCGCGGAACTCGGCCTCTCCTACGACAGCTCCCTGATGGGCGACGACCGGCCGTACCGCATCGGCGACCTCGTGGAGATCCCCGTGGACTGGGCCACCGACGACGCCGTCTACTACCGCTACACCGGCGGCGGCGAGAGCCACCCGCCCTACGGCGCCCCCTCCCTCTACGACGCCTGGCACGCCGAGCTCGCCGGTGCCCGCGAGGCGGGCACCCTGGTCGACCTGACCATGCACCCCTGGCAGTCGGGCCGCCCGGCCCGCGCCCTGCGGCTGCGCCAACTGCTCGATGACGCGAAGGACTTCGGCGACCTCTGGATCGGCACCGCGGGCGAGCTCGCGGCCCACCACCGGGACACCGCCACGGACGCGCCCGGCACCCTCGACCTGCCCACCCGCACCCTGGGATGGCCGCTGTGACGACAACAGGCACCGCCGCCCCCGCGGCACCCGCGACCGACACCGTGCTCGACGTGCGCGACCTGCGCGTCTCCTTCGGCCCCGGGCTCGACGCCGTGGACGGGCTGACCCTGAGCGCGCGCCGCGGCGAGACCGTCGCCGTGGTCGGCGAGTCCGGCTGCGGCAAGACCCTCAGCGCCCTCGCCCTCACCGGGCTGCTGCCCGAGGGCGCCACCGCCACCGGGTCCGCCGTACTCGACGGACACCAGCTCGTCGGCCGCGGCGAGCGCCAGTGGCGGCGGCTGCGCGGCTCCAAGGTCAGCATGATCTTCCAGGACGCCGCCACCGCGCTGAACCCGCTGATGTCCGTGGGTGCCCAGATCGAGGAGGTCATGGCGATCCACGGCACCCATGGCAGGGCCGCGCGCCGCGCCCGCGCCGTGGAACTGCTCGCCTCGGTCGGCGTGCCCGACCCGGCGGCCCGTGCCCGCAGCCACCCGCACCAGCTCTCCGGCGGCATGCGGCAGCGCGTGATGATCGCGATCGCGCTCGCCGGGTCGCCCGACCTCGTCGTGGCCGACGAGCCCACCACCGCGCTCGACGTCACCGTGCAGGCCCAGGTCCTCGCGCTGCTGCGGGAGTCGACGCGGGACGCCGCGGTCCTCTTCATCACCCACGACATGGGCGTGGTCGCCGAGATCGCGGACCGCGTCGTGGTGATGTACGCGGGCAGCGTGGTGGAGGCCGGGCCGCTCGACGAGGTGCTCGAACGCCCGCACCACCCCTACACCGGGGCGCTCCTCGCGTCCGTGCCCGACCCCGACACCCCGCGCGTCGGCGATCTGCCGACCATCCCCGGCCGGGTGCCGCCGCTCGGCGAGCGCGGCACGGGCTGCCCCTTCCGCGACCGCTGCCCCAAGGCAGAGGGCCGCTGCGCCGAACGGCCCCCGCTCACCGAGGCCACACCCGGCGGCTCCGCGGTGGCCTGCTGGTTCCCCGACCACCCGGCCCCGAAGCCCGCCCCCGCCGAGGCCGCCGGCCCCGGAGCCGTACGTCCCGGTGCCGTACGCCCAGGAGGCGCGGGCCCCGGCGCCGTACGACCCGACGGCTCGGCCCCCGGCACCGGCCGCCCCGACGCACCGACCACCCCGCACCAGGAGGACACGCCATGACGGTCCCCACCCCGGCCGCCGCCCCGAAGGGCCCGCTGGTCCGCGCCGAGGGCCTCACCAAGCGCTACAGCGTCCGCACCCGCGCGGGGCGGCGCACCCTGACCGCGGTCGACCGGGTCGACCTGGCCGTCGGCGCCGGCCGCATCGTCGCCGTGGTCGGCGAGTCCGGCTGCGGCAAGTCCACGACGGGGCGCCTGCTGCTCGCCCTGGAACGCCCGAGCGACGGCACCGTCACCGTGGCGGGCCGGGACGTGAACCGGCTGCCGAAGAAGGAACTGCGCGCGCTGCGCCGCGACATGCAGCCCGTCTTCCAGGACCCCTACGACTCGCTCAACGGCCGCATGAGCGTCGCGAGCATCCTCGCCGAGCCCGCCAGGGTGCACGGCGTGGGCCAGGGCGGTCCCGGCGGCGCCCGCCCGGTCGGTGAACTCCTCGACCTGGTCGGGCTCGGCGCCGCCTACGCCGAGCGCTACCCGCACGAGCTGTCCGGCGGGCAGCGCCAGCGCGTCGCGATCGCCCGCGCGCTCGCCCTCGACCCCAGGTTCGTGGTGTGCGACGAGGCGGTCTCCGCGCTCGACGTGTCCGTACAGGCCCAGGTGGTCAACCTGCTCAGCTCCCTCCAGCGGGAACTGGGCCTCGCCTACCTGTTCATCAGCCACGACCTCGCCCTCGTGCGCTACCTCGCCCACGAGACGGCCGTCATGTACCTGGGCCGCGTCGTCGAACAGGGGCCCACCGCCGAGCTGTTCGCCGACCCGCGCCACCCGTACACGCAGCTGCTGCTCGCCGCCGTGCCCCGCCCGCGCGCCCGGCGTGGCGGCGAGCGGCGCGCCGTGGCCGCGGCGGGCGACCTGCCGAGCCCCCTCGACCGGCCCGCCGGCTGCGTGTTCTCCACCCGCTGCCCGCTCGCCACCGACCGCTGCCGCAGCGAGGAACCCGCCCTGCGCCAGGTCGGTACCGCGGGCCGCGCCGCCGCCTGCCACTACGCGGAGACCGCGGAGGCCGCGGCATGAGCGCCACGGGTACGGGCACCACGCCCGCCGCGCCGCTCGCGCTCGCCGCCCGCGCGCACACCGAGGACCTGCGCGGCGAACTCCTCGCGCTCAGCCACGCGGTGCACGCCGAGCCCGAGCTGCGCTTCGAGGAGCACGTGGCCGCCGCCCGGCTGCGCGCCCTGCTCGACGCCCACGGCTTCGCCGTCGACGCGGGCACCGCGGGGCTGCCCACCGCCTTCCGCGCCACCCGCGAGCAGGGCGGCGGCGGCCCGACGCTGGCCGTCTTCTGCGAGTACGACGCGCTGCCCGGACTCGGCCACGGCTGCGGCCACAACGTCATCGCGGCGGCCGGCGCGGGCGCCGCGCTCGCCACGGCCCGCCTCCTCTCGGAGCGCCACGTCCCGGGCCGCATCGTGGTGTTGGGCAGCCCGGGGGAGGAGGGCGGCGGCGGCAAGGTGCGGCTCGTCGAGGCCGGCGCACTCGACGGCGTGGACGCGGCCGTCATGGTGCACGCCGCAGGATACGACGCCGTCTCCCGCACCAACCTCGGCAGGCTCTCCCTCGAAGCGGTCTTCACCGGCCGCGCCTCGCACGCCTCCGCCGCCCCCGAGGGCGGCAGGAACGCGCTGGACGCCGCCACCCTGCTGCTGGTCGCGATCGGGCTGCTGCGCCAGCAGACCACCCCGGACACCCGCATCCACGCGAAGATCGCCGAGGGCGGCCAGTCGATCAACATCATCCCCGAGCGCACCCGCGTCGAACTCTTCGCCCGCTGCCTGGACAGCGGCTACCTGCGCGGCCGGCTGCTCGACGCCGTGCGGGACTGCGTGCGCGGCGCCGCGATCGCCACCGGCACCTCGTACACCTTCGAGGAGGTCGCGCCCGCCTACGACCCGGTGCTCGCCAATCCGGTGCTCGCGGCCCTCGCCGCCGACGCGTTCGCCGCCCTCGGGCGGCCCGTGCCGCCGGGCACCGGCTGGGCGGGCGCGGCCGGCTCCACCGACATGGGCAACGTCAGCCAACGCGTCCCCGCCCTGCACCCGTACGTCTGCGCCGTGCCCGGGGCCGCCCTGCACACCAGGGACTTCGCGGCCGGCGCCGCGGGCCCCGACGCGGACGCCGCGGTCCTCGACGGCGCCGCGATGCTCGCGGGCGTCCTCGGGGCACTGTTCACCGAGCCTGGTCGACTCGCCCAGGCCAAGGCCGCGTTCGCGGCAGCCGACGGAGGGGACCGGTGACCGGGGCCGTACCGGGGGACCTGACGGCGCTCGCCCTGCCCGGCGCACCCGACCTCGCGCCCTCCGGCACCTGGGGGGTCGCGGCCGTGCAGCGCGTCGACGCCTCGTACGCCCGCTACACCAGCGCCCTGTGGCGCTTCGAGACCGCGGAAGGGACCGCCCCGCCGCGGCGGCTCACTCCCCAGGGCCCCTGGTCGGACACGGCGCCCGCCGTCGCGCCCGACGGCACCCGCGTCGTCTTCCGCAGCGACCGCGAAGGGCCGCGGCGCCTCTGGCTCGTCGGCGCGGACGGCGGCGAGCCCACCCCGCTCGACGGCGCCCCCGATGGCAGCCCCGCCGAGTACGTCTGGCTCGACGCGGAGCGGCTGCTGGTCCGTTGCAGCAGCCGGGCCGAACCCGCCGGCGCGCCCGTGGTGGTGGACTGGCTGCGCTACAAGAGCGACGGCGAGCCCGGCCCCGTCGAACCCGTCGACACGCTGTGGGTCCTGCGCCTCGACCGTACGGGCACCCGCTGCGCCGCGCGGCTCCTGCGCGACGGCGGCACCGCGCTCAGGCTGAGCCACCCGGCGCCCGACGACAGCGGCGGCGTGTTCTACGCGGCGCACCCGCGCCACAGCGACGCGCTCCACCCCGGCTGGGAGGTGCGCAGGCTCGACGTGGACAGCGGCGAGGACACCCTCGTCCGGCGCTTCCCCGCGCCGGTGCGCGCGCTCGCCGTGACCGCGTCGGGCCGCCCGGTCGCGCTGGCAAGCGCCGCCGCGGGGCACAGCGTGGAGCCGCCGCGCGTGCGGTGGGCCGACGACGGCACCCCGGCCTTCCCCGGGCAGGACCTGGAGTGCGAGCGCGTCCTGCTCGCCGACTCCCGCGCGCTCGGCGCGCCGAGGCTGCTCGCGACGGCGGGCGAGCGCGTGTTGTTCGCCGCGACCGTCGCGGGCGAGGTCGCGCTGTACGCGGGCGTGCCGGGCGGGGCTGCGGCCCGTATCAGTCCGCGAGGACGCTCCGTCGCGGACTTCGCCGCCGCGCAGGACGGCACCCTCGCGCTCTGCCTGGAGTCGGCAGCCGAGCCGGTCGAGCTGTACGCGGGGGAGCGGCGCGTCTCGTCCTTCAACACCGCCTGGGCGCGGGACGCCTGTCCGGTGGCGCCCGAGGAGGTCACCGCGGCCTCCGCGGACGGGCTGACCGTACGGGGCCTGCTGTACCGCTCACCCGTCGGTCGCGGCGACACGCTGCTGCGGGTGCACGGCGGCCCGCACATGGTGTACGGCAACGCCTTCGACCTGGAGACCCAGAGCCTCGTCGCCGCGGGCTTCCACGTGCTGCTGCCCGAGGTGCGCGGCGGCGCGGGCCGCGGCACGGCCTTCCGCGCGCTGAGCGTGGACGGCTGGGGCCGCGGCGACCTCGACGACGTGCTGGCCCTCGCCGACCTGGCCGTCGCCACCGGGCTCGCTCCCGCCGACCGGCTCTACCTCGCCGGCGGCAGCTACGGCGGCTACCTCACCAACTGGGCGCTGACCAGGACCGGCCGCTTCCGCGCCGCCGTCTCCGAGCGCTCCGTGGCCAACCTGGTGTCCAAGTACGGCACGTCCGACAACGGATTCACCGTCAACCGCCACGAGTTCGGCGGCACCGACCTGTACGACGCGGCCGGCGCAGCCCGCCTGTGGGAACGCTCGCCGCTCGCGCACGCGGCCGACGTCACCACGCCGCTGCTGCTGATCCACGGCGAGGCCGACCAGCGCTGCCCCGTCGAGCAGTCCGAGCAGTTCTACGCGGCCCTCCGCCGCCGCGGCCACGAGACCGTCCTCGTCCGCTACCCCGGCGCCTCCCACTCCTTCGCCACCTCGGGCCGCCCCGACCACCGCCTCCACCGCCTGCGCCTCGTCCTCGACTGGCTCCACACCCACGCCGGGCGCGCCGGCGCGCCGGGGGACGGGGCGCCTCCGTCTCCCGCGTAGCGCCCCGGACCGCCGGTCCGGGGCGGTCGCGGCGAGCCGGCGGGAGACGCGCCCCCGCGGGGGCCCGTCTCCCGTGCCGGGGTGACGGGCCGGCGCGCGCCCCGCTCCTGCCCCGCGCGCGACGATCGCCTTCGGGACGGGCGTGAGCGGTGACTCCGAGCTGTCCATGGACGAGTCGCGTGTCGTCGCGCGCCGTGTCGCCGAGACGGCCCAGGGGGTTCTCCCGGTGTGCGAGGACGCCCACCCGGACGACGCCCGGCCGCGGGCCGCCGACGACGCGGCAGGGGAGTTCGTCGGCGGCGCGCCCAGGACCGGGCTCCGGCGTATCACGTCTGCGGACGCCCACCGGGCGGCGAGGGGGGGGCCGCCACGGAGTCCGCGCGTCTCGCCGCGCACGCGGCCGGCGATGCCGCGGCCGCCGCCTCTCCGCACCCGATCGCGAAGGCCCACCAGGTGGGCCACATCCTCCGCGCAGCCGCGCACACGGCCCGCATCACGGAGATCGCCGCGGGCGGGGACCCCGAGGCAGGGAGGCGGGCGGTCGAGGAGGTCCGCGCGCGAGCCACACCGGCACTGGTCGACGTCCTTGTGCGGTACCCCCGCGCGCCCAGCGGCAAGAGCCGCGCCGCGGGGATCATGACCGCTCTGGACCCTCCCTCCGCCGGCCCCCACGAGCGGGGGCCGGGCAAGCGTGGACCACGCGAGCGGGGACCGACCGCCCTGGCTTCTGGCCGCTGCGGACCGGGCGGCTGCCGGGGAGACGGCCCGAACACGGCAGGGGCCCGCAGTGCAGGACCACCCCACGGCTCCGCGCCGCGGCCTCGCGCAGCCGCACGGGGCCCCGTGTCACCGCCCCGCGAAACGCGTACCGGCCGGGCCCCGTCGGTGTGGGCTCGGCCGGTCGTGGTGCGGGGGCGGGAGGGGTCAGGCCGTGGGGGCCGGCTTGCTCTCCTCCTCCTTGGAGAACGCGCCCGCCGTGGTGCGCAGCGGCACCTCCTTGATCATCAGCGACAGGACGAACGCGATGACCAGCACGACCGCGCCGACCAGGAAGGCCACCGAGATCGAGTCGGTGAAGCCGACCTTGAAGGGGTGGGCGAGCGCGGGGTCGAGCTTCGCGAGGAACGAGGTGTCGTTCAACGCGCTCGTGTCGGCGTGCGTCAGCTGCTTGAGCTGCTCCGGGTGGGCCTGGGCCGCCTTCTGGAAGGCGGGCGAGGACTGCGCCGACGTGAACGCGTGGCTGATCTTGCCGACCACCAGCGAGTACACGATGGAGAGGAACACCGCGACACCCACGGTGCCGCCCATCTGCCGGAAGAACGTGGTCGACGAGGTCGCCACGCCGATGTCGCGCGGCGGCACGGCGTTCTGCATCGCCAGCACGATCGTCTGCATGTTCAGGCCGAGGCCCGCGCCGACGACGAACATCGCGAAGTCGATGTAGAGCAGCCCGCTGTCGGCCGTCATGCGCCACAGCATCAGCATGCCGGCGACCAGCAGCACGCACCCGATGACCGGGAAGATCTTGTACTTGCCGGTGCGCGAGGTGACCTGGCCGGAGACGAGCGAGAGCAGCATGATGCCGAGCACGAGCGGCAGCGTCAGCAGACCGGCCTTGGTGGGCGAGTTGCCCTTCACCAGCTGGAGGTAGAGCGGCAGCAGCGTGATGCCGCCGAACATGCCGATACCGATGATGAACGACTGCGCGGTGCCGACGGCGAAGACGCCGTTCTTGAACAGCCGCATGGGCAGCAGCGCGTCGTCCCCCGCACGGCGCTCCGCCAGCAGGAACAGCACGATGCCCACGGCGCCGACGATGTACCCGGCGAGCGAGCGCCCTGAGCCCCAGCCCCACTCGCGGCCCTGCTCGGCGACGACCAGCAGCGGCACGAGGGCGATCACCAGCGAGACCGCGCCCTGGTAGTCGATGCGGTGGTCGCGGCGCGTGTGGTCGAGGTGCAGCACCTTCGCGACGACGACGAGCGCGGCGACGCCGATCGGGACGTTGATCAGGAAGATCCAGCGCCAGCCGTCGATGCCCGCGACCGTGCCCGCGCCGGCGAGCGCGCCGCCGATGACCGGGCCCAGCACGCTGGACGTGCCGAAGACGGCCATGAAGTAGCCCTGGTACTTGGCGCGCTCACGCGGCGGGATGATGTCGCCGATGATCGCGAGGGCCAGCGAGAACAGGCCGCCCGCGCCGATGCCCTGGAAGGCGCGGAACGCGGCGAGCATGTACATCGACGTGGACAGCGTGCACAGCGCCGAGCCGACGACGAACACGGATATCGCGAACATGAAGAACGGCTTGCGCCCGTACTGGTCGGACAGCTTGCCGTACAGCGGCGTCGCGATCGTCGAGGTGATGAGGAACGCCGTGGTCACCCACGCCTGCGCGGTCAGGCCGTGCAGGCTCTCGCCGATCTTGTAGATCGCCGTGGAGACGACGGTCTGGTCGAGCGCGGCCAGGAACATGCCCAGCAGCAGGCCGGACAGGATCACCATGATCTGCCGGTGCGTGTAGCCGGTCGGTCTCGGCTCCTCGGGGCTCCCCGGGCCGACGTTGGCCGACGCGGCGTCGGTGGACGTCATTGAGTGGTTTCCTTTCGGGTCGCCGGACGGGCAGGTGCCCAGTCGGAGTCGGCGAGCGAGGTCTTGTAGGTCTGGAAGTCGTCGGCGAAGCGGTCGAGGAGCGTCGCGAGGCGGGCGCGCTCGGCGTCGTCCCAGGAGTGCAGCATCTGCTCGTAGTGCCGGTTCCTGCGCTGCTTGCGCTCGTCGACCGCCTCCCGCGCCTTGGCGGTCGCCGTGAGCAGGCTGGCGCGGCCGTCGACCGCGTCCGCGTGGCGTTCGAGGAATCCGTCCCGTACGAGCTGGGCGACGTGCCTGCTGACCGTGGAGGGGTCGGACTGGACCAGCTCGGCCAGTTCCTTCACGCGCAGAGGACCTTGCGCGACCACGGCCCCCATCAGCAGGAACGTGGACCAGTCGACGTCGTTGCGCGCCTTGTCGAGCATGGTCTGACGAGCCTTGAGGAACAGGTGCATCAGCCGCTCCATGCCCTCGGCCAGCCGGGCCGTCGGGTCGGCGCGCGTGCTGTCGTCCGGCGTCGCGAACGCCGGCTCCTGGCCTTGCTGCGGGGGCACGCCGCTCATGCCCTGCCCTCTCTGTGGCTGCGTCATGCAAGTGCATGCGTCATACAAGTGATTGCCTTGCACAACTATATCGCGTTGCTGGCGTTCATATGACCGCAGGGAGGGGTGTGGGGGAGCCGTGGCGGCGCCCGCGGCGGCGCGGCCCGCGCCGGCGCGCGGGCTGCGGCTGCGGCCGGATCCCTTGACCGTCGCCACAGATGGGGGCCCGGCACGGGAGTACGGCCCGCTCCTGAGGTTCCACGGGCCCCCGGGCCGGGCATCACGGCGGATACACCGGCCGGGGCGCCCGTCCCGCCGCGCACGAGCGCACCTCCCGAGGGGAGACTCATGAGCCGATCCCGTACCGCCGCCCGCGCACGATCCCGTACCGCTGCCTTCACCCTCGACGGGGAGGTGGCGTCCCCCGCCCGGCTGACCGTGGGCGATCTGCGCACCCGATGGCGCCAGCGCCGCGCCGACGTCGTCTTCCACTGCCTGAAGGCCGGGCCGCAGCCGCACTCCTTCAGCGGCCCGCTGCTGCGGGACGTCGTCGCGGACGCGGGCCCCGTCTTCGGCGGGCCGGGCCGCAAGGCCCGCGCGGGCTTCGTCCTCGCGGTCGACGGAGGCGACGGCCACGGCACCGTGCTGTCCTGGGCCGAGATCGACGCCGACTTCGGCAACGTGCCCGTGCTGCTCGCCACCGACATGGACGGCCGCGGCCTCGAAGCCGAGGGCGCCCAGCTCGTGGTCCCCTCCGACCACTGCGGCGCGCGGTACGTCAGCGCCGTCACGGCCGTACGGCTGACCGGGTGGCCGCGGGTGGCCGCCCTGATGGCGCGGGAGCTGCCCGCTGCCGCGGCGCCGCGCACCGGGCGGCGGGCCGCGGCCGTCTCAGGCGACGGCGAGTGAGACCTCGGTCGACTTGATCAGCGCCACCACCTCGCTGCCCTCGGCGAGCGCGAGGTCGGCGACCGCGTCCCGGGTGACCGCGGAGGCCAGCTCCGCGCCCGCGACGGCCACCCGCACGTCGGCCATGGCGCCCCCGGCCGTCACACCGGTGACCGTGCCGGGCAGCCGGTTGCGGATCGACACCGCGCCGACCTGCCCGGTGGCCAGGGCCACCTCGGTCGACTTGACCAGCGCGCGCACGGCGGTGCCCGCCTCGATGCCGAGGTCGCGCACCGCCTCCGCGGTGATCGCGGCCGTCAGGTCCTGGCCGCCGTCGAGCCGTACCCGCACGACGGCCATCGCCTCGCCCGCCTCCACCGAGGCGACCCTGCCGGGCAGTTGGTTGCGGATGCTCAGACTCATGGGGCGCCTCACCGGTCGGGAGCGGGGAACGGTCGGCCACGGTCGTCGCGGACGGTCGTCACGCCCCCGATTCTCGCCACCCGCCCCGGCCCCCGCACCCCGGGAGCCACCGCCGCACTCCCACCACGGCCCCGCGGCGCCCGCGTGCCAGAATGCGTCGGGCCCCGGACTGCCGGACTGCCGGACTGCCGGACTGCCGGACTGCCGGACTGCCGGGCAGGCGGACAGCCGGACAGCCGGACAGCCGGACAGCCGGGCAGGCGGACCGGCACAGCCTGGCAGGTGGGCGCGGCGGTGGAAGGGGCGGCGATGAGCGGCACGGACGGTACGGGCGGCGCGGCGGGCACCGGCGGCGGGCAGGAGCCCTGGCAGTGGGACGAGCCGACCTGGCGCGGCCATGTCGGCGCCGTGCGGGCGGGCCGTCCGCTGCGCCCGGCCCGCTGGCCCGGCGGCGCCCGCGCCGCCGTCGCCCTCTCCTTCGACTCGGACCACGAGACGATCCCGCTCAGGAACGACGAGACCCACCCGGGCAAGCTCTCCCAGGGCGAGTACGGCGCGCGCGCCGGCGTGCCGCGCGTCCTGCGGCTGCTGCGCGACAGGTCCGTGCCCGCGACGTTCTTCATGCCCGCCGTCTCCGCGCTCCTCCACCCCGACGAGGTACGCGCCTACGTCGACGGCGGCCACGAGGTGGCGCTGCACGGCTGGATCCACGAGCGCAACACCCAGCTGACCGCGGCCGACGAGCGCGAGCTCGCCCTCCGCGCCGCCGACACCCTGGAGTCGCTCGCGGGCCGGCGCCCCGTCGGCATCAGGACGCCGTCCTGGGACTTCTCCGACCACACCCTCGCGATCTCCCGCGAACTCGGCCTCGCCTACGACTCCTCGCTGATGGCCGACGACGAGCCCTACGAGATCCTCGACCACGGCGAGCCGACCGGCATGGTGGAGATCCCCGTCGAGTGGATCCGCGACGACGCCCCGTACTTCACGATGGACCGCTTCACCTCCTCCCGGCCCTACACCCCGCCCCGCGGTGTCCTCTCGCTGTGGCGCGACGAGTTCGACCTGGCCGTCGAGGAGGGCGGCCTGTTCCAGCTGACGATGCACCCGCACGTCATCGGCCACCGCTCCCGCTTCCTGATCCTGCGCGAGCTGCTCGACCACATCGGCGCCCACGACGTCTGGTACGCCACCCACGAGGAACTCGCCGCGTACGTGTCCCGGGAGTGTCCGGCGGGGTAACGCCTCGGCGGACGGCCCCCGTTCGGGTAGTCGTTCGGCTACTCTCGGCAAGGCGGCCGGGGACTCCCCGCGCACGCCCCGCACCCCGCGGGACGAGCGGGGCGCCGGGGCGGTCGGAGCCTGGCGGCGGGCTGCCCGCGGGGGAGCGGCACCGGCGCCACCGGGAGACGGGACGACACCCGTGCGACCTGACACACCGCCACCGGACTTACCCGCCGGGCGGCGGCCCCTCAGCCTGTGCGCCTTCCGCGCCCACCACCACCTCCTCTGGCTGCGGTACGCCCACACCCAGACCGGCAGCGCGCGGGCCGCGGAGACGATCGTCGCCGCGACCTGTGCCCGGCTCGCCGCCGACTGGCCGCGGCTGCGGGAGCGGCCCGCCGTGGCCCGCCTCGCCTGGGCCCTGCTGGAGCGCGAGACGGCCCGCTGGCTCGCCCGGCACGGCAGGCGGCCGGTGCGCGCGGGCACCGCCGCCTTCCACGAGGCCGTACGCGGGCTGCTGCTGCACGAGATGCGCGGCGCGTTCTGCGTACTGGAGGGCGAGAGCGGGCTGTACGCGGCCATCGCCGCCCTGCCGGAGCGGCAGTACGACGTGGTGGTGCTGCGCTACGTGCTGCGGGCGCCCGACGAGGACGTCGCCGCGTACCTCGGCATCGAGCCGGCCACCGTACGCTCCCATGTGCGGCACGCGCGGCGCAGCCTCGCCCGCATGCTGCACCTGGACGGGGCGGCCGTGCCGTGAGACCGGTGGGCGGCGCGCCCCGCTCCGGCCCTCGGCGCCTCCCGGCGCGCGTCTGGCCCGTGGCCCCGCGCCGGCCCGTGGCCACCCGCCCTGGCCGGCTCAGCCGCCCGCCACCGTGAACACGCCCCCGTCCGGGTCCCGCAGGGTGGCCACGAGGCCCGCGCCCCGCACGGTGTCCTGGGCGGGCGGCGCCACCACCGCGCCGCCCGCCGCCGCCGCGGCCCCGGCCGCCGCCGCCACGTCCGTCACCCGGAAGTGCACCTCCCAGCGCGGGCGCACCTGCGGGTCGGGCGGCGATTCGAGCGCGCCGCCGTACAGCTCCGCCACGGCCCCGCCGCGGTCCGCGACCCGCACGCGGTCCTGCTCGTAGCGCACGTCGAGGCCCGCCTCCGGGACGGCGCCCCAGCCGAGCACCTCCCCGTAGAAGATCGCCGCCGCGAACGCGTCACGCGTGCGCAGCCGCAGCGTGGCGGGCGCCGGGCCGTGCCCCACCGACCAGCCCTCCATCGTCATCCCCGCCCAGAAGCCGAAGGTGGCGCCCTGCGGGTCGGCGGCGAGCGCCGCCCGGCCCACCGGCATCGTCAGCGGACCGACCGCGACGGTCGCGCCGCGCTCCCTGACGCGCGCCGCGGTGGCGTCCGCGTCGCCCACGGCGAAGTACGGAATCCACGCGACCCCCGCCTGGAGGCTGCTCGCCACCGCGCCGATCCCCGCGGCGGGCGCGCCGCCGGCGCCGACCGCGACGGCGAACTCCTCGCCGAGCGGGGTCGCGCGAAAGCGCCAGCCGAGCACCGCGCCGTAGAACTCCTCGGCGGCGGCGAGATCGTGGGTCATCAGACTCACCCAGCAGGGCGCCCCCGCGAGGGCGCCCGACGGTACCGGGGTGTGGGGTGACCGCTCCATGATTCCGTTCCTCAAGACCTTCCTCCGGGGGAGTCGCCGGAGCACCGGCGGCCTGCGGGTGCTCAGCCTTCTCCTTCCCCGCCCCGCGTGCCCCACGGCTCGCCGGTACCGCCCCGCGAGATCACATGTCCATGATGCGGGCGGGTCTTGAACGCGCCCCGCAGGTCCCGTTACGTTGCGTGGCATGCAGCGGACGACGCACCTGACGACGCGAGGTCATGTCGACCTGAAGCGCGTGTGCTCCGCCGCGTGTCACCAGGTCTGAGGAAGCGTACGGCTCCCGCCGCCCGCCGGGCGGGGGAGCGCGCCAGCCCCCAGGACCTGGAAGGCCCCTGTGAAGAGAACCGACCTCTCTCACGTCTCCGACCCCGCGCCGCGCGCCGCGCGCCCCTCAGGACCGGGCGCCGTGCTGCGCGCGGTCCTCGACCACGGCCCGGTCGCGCGGTCCACCGTCGCGCGGCTCACCGGCCTCTCGCCCGCGTCCGTCACCGGCCACAGTGCCCGGCTGATCGGCGCGGGCCTGCTGCGCGAGGCCCCCGAGACCACCGGGCCGCGCGGGCTCGGCCGCCCGCACGTGCCGGTGGAGATCGGGGACCGTGGCCCGCTCACCGCGGGCGCGCACATCGGCGTCGAGCGCACCACGCTCTCGCTGATGGACCTGCGCGGGCGCGTGGTGGCCGCGCAGCCGCTGCCGCACGCGCCCGGCGCGGCCCGGGACCCCGTGCGGACGCTCGACCGGCTCTGCGCCACCCTGCCGGCCTTCCTCGACCGGCACACCGCGGGCCGCCCGGTCGCCGCGCTCGGCGTGGCCACCGGGCACCGGGTCGACCCCGCCTCGGGCACGGTGGTCGACCACCCGCTGCTCGGCTGGCGTGACGTGCCCGTACGCAAGCGGCTCGGCGCGGCGACCGGCCTGCCGGTGCGCGTCGACAGCCACGCCAGGGCGCTGGCCCGCGCCGAGCAGCTGTTCGGCGCGCCGACCGTACGGCGCGCGGCACGGGCCAGCGCCGTCCTGCTGTTCGTCGGGGCCGTCGTGGACGCCGCCTTCACCACGGGAGGCGTCGTGCACGAGGGTCCGCGCGCGGGCGCCGGCGGGGTGGCGCACCTGCCGGTCGGCGGCGAGCGGGGCGAGGCGCCGGCGCCGTGTGCCTGCGGAGCCCTCGGCTGCCTGACGGCCGAGGTCTCCGAGCGGGCCACGCTGGCGCGGGCGGCCGCCACCGGGCTGCCCGCGCCGTCCTTCCGCGCGCTGCTCGACGCGGCGCTCGCGGGCGAGCCGCGGGCGCGCCGGATCTTCGAGCGGCGTGCCGTGCTCGCGGGCCGGGCGGCAGCGCTGCTGCTCGACATGTTCGACCCCGCGGTGCTCGTCGTGGTCGAGCCGGGGGCGGGCCGGCTGCCCCACTGCCTCGCCGCGCTGCGCTCCTCCGCCGCCCGCCACTCCCGCTCGCTCGGCCGCGTCGACACCGAGAGCACCGTCGTGCCGAGCAGTTTCACCGGCGAGGTGCTCGCCACCGCGGGCGGCGCGGTGGCCCTGCACGCGCTCTACTCCGATCCGCTCGGCCAATTCCCGCTGCCCCGGACTTAATTCAAAGAGTTGCATTGTTGACCGGCCGCCAAAAGGCCCCGGATGATGAGTACACGGCAATTACGGGCGCGAACGCACGGGCCGCGCCCGGGAATTCGGCATTGCCGTGAGTTCCGCCCTCACCTTTCGCCATTCCGCTTTTCCGCGCGCCCCCTCCGCCCCTTCCTCCCGAGGGAGAACCATGTCCTCCACCGTTTCCGGGACGACCCCGGAGCGTTTCAAACAGGCATTCAGGAACCACCCCGCGGGGGTGGTCGTGGTGAGTGTCGACGCGGGCCGCGGGCCCACCGGATTCACCGCAACCTCGCTCACCTCCCTGTCGCTCGAACCTCCCCTGGTCTCCTTCGCCATCGGTACCGGCACCTCTGCGTGGCCGCACGTGGAGCGGGCGGCGAGCCTCGTCGTGAACTTCCTCGCCGCCGGCCAGGAGGACGTGGCGATCCGCTTCGCGACCAGCGGCATCGACCGGTTCGCCGCGCCCACCCGGTGGTTCCGCCATCCGGCGGGCGACCCGGTGCTCGACGGCACCGCGGGCTGGCTGCGGGCCGACGTCGAGCGCACCGTCCTCGCGGGCGACCACCGCATCGTCGTCGCCCGCGTCGCGGAGGCACGGCTGGACGAGAGGGGCGTGCCCCTGGTCTTCCACGCGGGCCGGTACCACACGCTGCCGAACGGCCCGGCCCTTTCCCACGTCCGGAAGAACGGGACGACTGCATGACGACGCCGCCGAAGCCGAAGCCGAAGCGGAATCCGCCGACGCCGCCGCGTCCGGAGCCGATCACGCCGATCACGCCGCCGGCCTCGAAAGCCCCGAAAGCCCCGAAATTCCCGACAGCGCCGACAGCGCCGACAGCGCCGAAAATACCGACTGTGCCGACTGTGCCGACGGCGCTTTCGGCCCTTTCCGCGCACCCCCGGGAACCGGCGCCCCGGACGCATGCCGGGCGGCCGGAAAACCCGGTCGCGCGCGCCCGGGAGCGCGCCGTCGTGCACCGCCGCTCCTTCCTCGGCCTGCTCGGCGGCGCAGGCCTCGCCCTCACCGGCTGCGCGGGCGCGCGCACCTCCGCGGGCGCGGTCTCCCTGCCCAGGGCGCTCCCCTCGGGAGCGCCGCCCCCGGGCACCCGCCTCGCGATAGCCAGCCGTACGACCCAACTCCAGCTGGCCGCCTCGGGGATGGCGAAGGAGCTGACGTTCCACGTCTCCCAGTGGCCGAACCTCAGCGCGGGACCCGACATCATCCAGGGCTTCCGGGCGCACTCCGTCGACCTCGCCGTCAACGCCGGCATCCCGCCGCTCCAGGCGGCCGCGATCGGCGTCGCCAACCGCATCGTCGGCGTCGCGGTCAAGAACAGGCCGCAGTACGTGTTCGCCACCGCGCCCGGCTCCACCGTGCGCGGCCTGGAGGACTTCGCGGGCCGCACCATCGCCTTCTCGCAGGGCCAGGCCCAGGGCGTCGTCGTACTGCGCGCCCTCAAGGAACAGGGGCTCTCGGCCGGGGACGTGACCCTCGTGCCGCTGCCGAGCACGCAGTTCCTCACCGCGCTCCAGTCCGGGCAGGTCGACATCGCGCCGCTCGGCGAGCCCACACTCACCAAGTACCTCACCCAGTACCGGGGCGACGGCGCCCGCGCCGTCACCACCGACGTGCTCGACCTGCTCACGGTCCTGTGGGCCCCGGCCGAGGTGCTCGCCGACCCGGCGAAGGCCGCCGCCGTGCGCGACGTCGTCCCGCTGTGGGCGCGCGGCCAGGTGTGGGCCTGGGAGCACGAACACGCGTGGATCAGCACGTACTACGTGCGGGACCAGGGCGTCACGGCGGCCGACGGCGCCCGCATCGTCGCCGCCCAGGGACGGCCGTACTTCCCGCGCGACTGGTCGCGGGCCATCGCCTGGGAGAAGGAGACGTCCGATCTGATGGCGGCGGGCGGCTTCATCCCGAAGACCGAGGCGGAGCCCCTCTTCGACCGCCGTTTCGAGCACCTGGCCGCGGCGGCCGTCCCCGCGGCGTACCGGAGGCCCTGACATGTCCGACACCCGCACCGAGGCCGCCGCGGCGGTCGTGCGCGCCCCCGGGCGCCCGGCGCGTACGGGCGCCGCCGCCCCCGCAGGGGAACCGGCGGACCGCGGCGGCCGGCCCACGGCCCGGCGCCTCGGCCCCGGCGGGGGGCTGCCGTTCGGCCGGCTCATCGGGCCCGCCCTGCTCGTGGCGGTGTGGTGGGGCGCGGCCGCGCTCGGCCTGCTCGACCCGCGCATCCTCTCCGGCCCCGCGGACGTGCTCGGCACCGCGCGCGACCTCGTCGCCCAGGGCCGCCTCCAGAGCAACATGCTCGTCTCTAAGTCGGATCGTAGCCATGTCGTTCTGTGAGCCAAGGAGTTGGGATCGCACGTT
>NZ_BAABEP010000019.1:0-104248 GCF_039540215.1 Streptomyces tremellae | reverse complement strand
GGGTGCGCCGCCGGGCGGTGGCGGGGCCGCGCCCGGCCGGCGCGGCCCGGGACCGGGCCGTCAGGCGGCGGGGCCCGTGCCGGTGAGGTGCTCGGGCCTGACCGGGGTCCGGTCGAGCGCGAGGCCCGTGGCGTCCCTGATCGCGGCGAGCACCGCGGGTGTGGAGGACAGCGTGGGCGCCTCGCCGATGCCGCGCAGCCCGTACGGGGCGTGGTCGTCGGCGAGTTCGAGCACGTCGACGGGGATCGTCGGGGTGTCGAGGATGGTGGGGATCAGGTAGTCGGTGAAGGACGGGTTGCGCACCCGCGCGGTCTTCGGGTCGACGACGATCTCCTCCATCACGGCGACGCCGAGCCCCTGGGTGGTACCGCCCTGGATCTGGCCGACCACGGACAGCGGGTTGAGCGCCCTGCCGACGTCCTGGGCGCAGGCCAGCTCGACGACCTTGACGAGGCCGAGCTCGGTGTCGACCTCGACGACGGCGCGGTGGGCCGCGAAGGAGTACTGGACGTGCCCGTCGCCCTGCCCGGTGCGCAGGTCGAACGCCTCGGTGGGGCGGTGCCTGAACTCCAGCTCCAGGTCGACGGCCTCGTCCCCGAGGACGTCCACGAGGTCGGCCAGCACCTCGCCGCCGTCGGTGACGACCTTGCCCCCTTCGAGCAGCAACTCGGCCGTGGCCCACGCCGGGTGGTAGGTGCCGAACTTGCGCCGCCCTCTCTCCAGCACCCGCTCGCGCACGTGCTCGCAGGTGTTCTTGACGGCGCCGCCCGTCATGTACGTCTGCCGGGACGCGGAGGTGGAGCCCGCCGAGCCGACGCGGGTGTCGGCGGGGCTGATGGTGACCTGGGAGACGCCCAGTTCGGTTCTGGCGATCTGGGCGTGCACGGTGATGCCGCCCTGCCCGACCTCGGCCATCGCGGTGTGCACCACGGCGACGGCCTCGCCGCCGACGACTTCGAGGCGCACCCGGGCGGTGGAGTAGTCGTCGAACCCTTCGGAGAAGCCGACGTTCTTGATACCGACCGCGTAGCCGACGCCCCGCACGACGCCCTCGCCGTGGGTGGTGTTGGACAGGCCGCCGGGCAGCGCGCGCACGTCGGCCGCCTCGCCCGCGGTGTCCCACTGGCGCTCGGGCGGCAGCGGGCGGGCCTTGACCCGGCGCAGCAGCTCGGCGACGGGTGCGGGCGAGTCGACGCGCTGGCCCGTGGGCATCACGGCGCCCTGGCTCATGGCGTTGCGCTGCCGCAGCTCGACCGGGTCCATGCCGAGTGCGGCGGCGACCTTGTCCATCTGCGCCTCGTAGGCGAAGCACGCCTGGACCGCGCCGAAGCCGCGCATCGCGCCGCAGGGCGGGTTGTTGGAGTAGAGGGCGAGCGCCTCGATGTCGACGTCGTCGACGACGTAGGGGCCGACGGAGAGGGAGGCGGCGTTGCCGACGACGGCGGGCGAGGCGGAGGCGTAGGCGCCGCCGTCGAGGACGATGCGGCACCGCAGGTGCGTCAGCTTGCCGTCCCGGGTGGCGCCGTGCTCGTACCAGAGGCGGGCAGGATGGCGGTGCACATGGCCGAAGAAGGACTCGAACCGGTTGTAGACGATCTTGACGGGCTTGCCGGTGCGGAGCGCGAGGAGGCACCCGTGGATCTGCATGGACAGGTCCTCGCGACCGCCGAAGGCGCCGCCGACGCCGGAGAGCGTCATACGCACCTTCTCCGGCGGGAGTCCGAGCACCGGCGCGATCTGCCGCAGGTCGGAGTGGAGCCACTGCGTGGCCACGTACAGGTCGACGCCGCCGTCCTCCGCGGGCACGGCGAGCCCGGACTCGGGGCCGAGGAACGCCTGGTCCTGCATGCCGAAGTGGTACTCGCCCGAGACGATCACGTCGGCGCGTGCCGCAGCGGCGTCGGCGTCGCCGCGCCTGATGGGCTGCCGGTGGACGATGTTGGGGTGCGGGACGTGGCCCGAATGGTGGTCGTCGCGGTGCTCGTGGACGAGTGGGGCGCCGGGCGCGGTGGCGGACGCCTCGTCGGTGACCAGCGGCAGTTCGGCGTAGTCGACCCTGATCTTCGCGGCGGCGCGGCGCGCGGTCTCCGGGTGGTCGGCGGCGATCAGCGCGACCGGTTCGCCGTGGTGGCGCACCTTGCCGTGGGCGAGCACGGGGGTGTCCTGGATCTCCAGGCCGTAGTGGGTGACGTCGGTCGGCAGGTCGTCGTAGGTGAGGACCGCGTACACACCGGGGGTGGCGAGCGCCTCGGCCGTGTCGATGGAGCGGATCTCGGCGTGCGCGACGGTGGAGCGCAGGGTGTGGCCCCAGAGCATGTCCTCGTGCCACATGTCGGAGGCGTACGCGAACTCGCCCGTGACCTTCAGGGTGCCGTCGGGGCGCAGGGTGGACGCGCCGATCCCGCCCTCGGCGCCGGTGCCCTGGACGAGTCCCGCCGGGGTGACGCGCGGTTGCTGGGGCATCGTCAGCTCCCCTGGGTCTGGCGGGCGGCGGCGAGGCGCACGGCGTCGAGGATCTTCTCGTAGCCGGTGCAGCGGCAGAGGTTGCCCGAGAGGGCCTCGCGGATGTCCGCGTCGGTGGGTGAGGGGGTGCGCTCCAGCATCTCGTCGGCGGCGACGAGCAGGCCTGGCGTGCAGAAGCCGCACTGGACGGCGCCCGCGTCGATGAACGCCTGCTGCACGGGCGAGAGCGGCAGGCCCTCGCCGGTCTGTGAGTCGGCGGGCAGCCCGGGGCGGGCCTGCCAGCGGCGCGCGGCGTCGAGCGGGATGCCGTCCTGCCGGGCGTCCTGGCCGGCGCCGCGCCGCGCGGCGTGGTCGGCGAGGCCCTCGACGGTGACGACCTCGCGGCCCTCGACCTGGCCCGCGGCCACCAGGCAGGAGCAGACGGGCACGCCGTCGAGCCGGACGGTGCAGGAGCCGCACTCGCCCTGCTCGCAGGCGTTCTTCGAGCCGGGCAGGCCCATGCGCTCGCGCAGCACGTACAGGAGGCTCTCGCCCTCCCACACGTCGTCGGCCTCGTGGGGCCTGCCGTTGACGGTGAATGTCACTCGCACGGGTTATGCAGCTCCTTCGAGAGTACGGGCGCCCCGGTACTGGTCCCAGGTCCAGCCGAGCTGCCGGCGCGCGAGGACGCCGATGGCGTGGCGGCGGTAGGCGGCGGTGCCGCGGACGTCGTCGATGGGGTTGCAGGCACCCGCGACGAGTTCGGCGAAGCGGGTGGCGACGGAGGGGGCGAGCGGCGCGCCGCTGTCCCAGCCGCCGTCCTCGGCGAGGGCCGCGGTGAGGAACTCCTCGGCGGCCCGCGCGCGTACAGGGGTGGGCGCGGCCGATCCGATACCGGTACGCACGGTCCTGGTGTCAGGGTGCAGGGCGAGGCCGAAGGCGCACACCGCGATGACCATGGCGTTGCGGGTGCCGACCTTGGAGTACTGCTGCGGGCCCGCGGCCTTCTTGACGTGCACGGCCCTGATCAGCTCGTCGGGCTGAAGGGCGTTGCGCTTGACGCCGGTGTAGAAGTCGTCGATCGGGATGCGCCTGCTGCCGCGCACGGACTCGGCCTCGACCTCGGCGCCGGCGGCGAGCAGCGCGGGGTGGGCGTCGCCCGCGGGCGACGCCGTGCCGAGGTTGCCGCCGACGCCGCCGCGGTTGCGGATCTGCGGGGAGGCGACGGTGTGCGAGGCGAGCGCGAGGCCGGGGAGTTCGGCGCGCAGGTGTTCCATGATCCGCGCGTACGGGACGGAGGCGCCGAGGCGCACGGTGTCCTCGCCCACCTCCCAGTCGGTCAGGTCCGCGATGCGGTTGAGGTCGAGCAGCTGGGCGGGCCGGCGGTGATCGAAGTTGATCTCGACCATGACGTCCGTGCCACCCGCGAGGGGCACCGCGGTGGGATGCGCCGCCTTGGCTGCGAGCGCCTCCTCCCACGTTGCCGGGCGAAGGAAGTCCATGAAGGGCTCTTTCCTCATCTTCGTGGTCGGTCGAATCCTCGTGGTCGGTCGAACGCTGTCCGGGGGACGGCCGGCCCGGCGGGCCGCGGGCCCGGCGGGGAACACCCGGCGGGTGTTCATGAGCTGTTCACGCTGAATGGCCCCAGTACACAAGCCCTGCTCCGTCCGGTGCAGTCACGGAAACCATGAAGCGGTTGGCCGGGCCGCCGTCCGGTCTTGTAGATTCGAACAAACGCCGAGCCCACGGGCCCCGGCCGCCACACGGCCCCTTCCGACCCGGCAGCGTGCGGTGCTTTCCTTCCCCGTCCCTTCTGCATACCCCGGGGCACCCGCGGGGCCACCGGCGCACGACGCACGACCAGAGAGAAACGGCGGCGAGACGATGCGGCTGCGCGCACTGCTGGAGACCGAGGGGCTCGGCCTGAGGCTGCTGGGCGGCGAGGCGGAGCTCGACCGCCCGGTGCGCGGGGTGATGACGACGGACCTGCGCGATCCGAGCCGGTACCTGTCCGGCGGCGAGCTGGTGCTGACGGGTCTTGTGTGGCACCGGGGCGGCGCCGACTCCGAGCCGTTCGTGCGGCTGCTCGCGGCGGCGGGCGTGGCGGCACTCGCGGTCGGCGAGGCCGAGATGCACACCGTCCCCGACGACCTGGTCGCGGCGTGCACGCGGCACCGGCTGCCGCTGCTCGCAGTGGACACGGCGGTGTCGTTCGCGACGGTGACGGAGTACGTGGTGCGCCAGGTCTCCGGGGAGCGGGCGGGTGACCTGGCGGCCGTGGTGGACCGGCACCGCAGGCTGATGACGCCGGGCCCCGCGGGCGGCGGCCCCGACGCGGTGCTCGACCTGCTCGGCTCCGACCTCGACCTGCGCGCCTGGGTGCTCTCGCCCACCGGGCGGCGGATCGCGGGGTCCGGCGCCCCGCTGGCCGAGGACCGCGCGGCGGAGCTCGCCGCCGCGCACCTGGCGGTGGCCCGCACCGGGCGCAGGGGCCCGTACCGGGTGGTACTCGGCTCCACGGTGTACGCGCTGTTCGCGGTGCACGCCCTCGGCCGGGGCGCCGGCCCCGTGGAGCACATGGCGCGCGAGCCGCGGGAGACCGCGCTCGCGGAGTGGCTGCTCGCGGTCGAGGCGGACCCGGGCGACTGGCCCACGGAGCGCGTCGACCTGCTCCAGGGCGTGACCCAGCTGATCGCGGTGGAGCGGGACCGCAGGGACGCGGCGCGCGCGGTGCGCCGCAGGCTGGCGCAGGAGGTCCTCGAACTGGTCCAGGCGGGCGCGGCGCCCGCCGAGATCGCGGCGCGGCTGCGGGTCGCGGCGCCGGTGCTGCTGCCCGGTGGCGGGCCCGCCCCGAACTGGCAGATCGCGGTGGCGGCCCTGGAGTGGTCGCGACCGCGCCCCGCGCAGGGCGGAGCCGCGGTGCTCACGTCGCTCCTGGAAGAGGTCCTCGCCACCGCGGGTCACCCGGACGGCCGCGCGTCCGACCGCATCGCGGTGGCGTACGCGGGCGACGAGGCCGTGGCGCTCGTACCGCTGCCGCCGGGGAACGCGGACCCGCCGCACGACGACGGCGGGGACCCGGCGCTCCGCCCGGGTGACGCGGCGGACGTGTCCCGTACGGCGGTCGCGGCGGCCGCGCGCGACGCGGCGGGCGCGCGCAGTGCGGCGGACGCGGCACGCGCCCCGGGTGCGGGGGACACCGCCGACGCGTCCGGTGAGACGAGCACGGGCGGCGCGGCGGCGGCGCGCGGCGCGGCGGGCGCTTCCGGGGCGGCCGGCGCGGTGCGGGTGCGCGGGTCGGGAGGTGCCCGCGACGTGTCCGGGGCCGCGAGCACGGGCGGGGGCGGGACGGACGGTTCGGCGCGTGCGGGCGGGACCGGGGCGGACGGGGCCGCGGGACCGGGCGCGGAGGCCGGCCAGGACACGGGCGGGGCCGGGCGGGCGGGGGCGGACGCGCGCGCGGGCGGACGCGGCCCCGGGCTGTTCGCCGACGAGATCGCCGCCGCGGTGCGCGAGCCGCTCGCCGCGGGGCTCGGCGGCGACGGCCGGCTCACGCTCGGGGTGTCCGCGGTGGTGCACTCGGCCGAGGGCCTGCGCGGCGCGCTGGAGGAGGCGCGGCACGCGCGGCGGGTCGCCGCGGCCCGGCAGGGCCCGGTGCGCGCGGCGGGCCACCACGAACTGGCCTCGCACGTCCTGCTGCTGCCGTTCGTCCCCGACGACGTGCGGCGCGCGTTCACCGCGCGGCTGCTCGACCCGCTGCGCGACTACGACACGCGGCACCGGGCCGAACTGGTCCCCACCCTTGAGGCGTTCCTCGCCTGCGACGGCTCGTGGACCCGGTGCGCCTCCCGGCTGCACGTGCACGTGAACACGCTGCGGTACCGGATCGGCAGGATCGAGCAGCTGACGGGCCGTGACCTGGCGCGCCTTGAGGACAAGCTCGACTTCTTCCTCGCGCTGCGGATGAGCTGAGGGCCACCCGCGCCGACGCGAGATTGTGAAAACTTTCACCAGAAGTATTGGCCCGACGCCCCATCCGTGCTGAGATGCATCTCACACTCGGCACGATGGCGCGCAAGGGGAGGGCTCCGTGGCGTATACCGCGATGTCTGGTTCCGGAAGCACTGCCGGTGACGATCCGCTCCAGACCGCGGTGTGGCGGCTGCGCTCGCGGGGCTGCTGGGCCGACGCGGCCGCCCTGCTCGCCCCCCGCGCGGACGCCGCGGGCCCCGCGCTCCAGCGTGCCTCGCTCCTCGTCGAGCGCTGCCTGTACACGGCACGGGGCTGGGAGGAGGCGGAGGACGCGCTGCGTACGGCGGAGGCGACGGCGCACACCGACGAGGAACGGGGCGAGGCGGCCTGCGAGCGGGGGCACCTCGCGTACGTGTCCACACTCCTCGGCGCGCACGACCGCACCGACGAGGCGCGCGCGGCGCTCGGCAGGGCCGCGGCCCTGCTGGCGCCCGGCGCCCGGGGGCGCGCCCTGCTCGACTTCCGCAGGGGCCTGGTGGCGGAGAAGCTCTCCGGCGCTCCGCAGTCGGCGCGCGGCGCGTACACCAGGGCGCACGCGACGGCCACCGACCGCGGCGACGCCCTGCTGCTCTCCTTCACCTGGCGCCATCTCGCCGGGCTCGCGCTGCGCAGGGGCGAGGTGGCGGAGGCCAGGCACGGCTTCGCCGAGTCGCTGCGCATCCGCGAGGAGCTCGGCTTCCTCGTGGGGACCGCGCCCGCGCTGGTCTCCCTCGCCGAGACGGAGCAGGAGCCCGAGGCGGGCCGGCTGCGCGCCGAGGCCGGCCGGCTCGTCCGGCTGCTCGGCGGGGTGCCGACGTGGCTCGCCGAGCGGCTCGTACCGCCCTTGCCGCTCAGCCCGCCGTCCCCGGCCTGACCCGGCCGGGCGGCGGCCCGGCAGGACGGTCCCCGGTGCCGTGCCAGGCCGCCCAGAGCGCCGCGTACGGGCCGCCGGCCGCCACCAGCGCGTCATGGGTGCCGAGTTCGGTGATCCGGCCGCCTTCGAGCACGGCCACCCGGTCGGCGTCGTGTGCCGTGTGCAGGCGGTGCGCGATCGCGACGACCGTACGGCCGGCGAGGACGGCGGCGAGCGCGCGTTCCGCGTTCCTCGCGGTCGCCGGGTCGAGGAGGGCGGTGGCCTCGTCGAGCACCACGACCGCCGGGTCGGCGAGTACGACCCGGGCGAGCGCAAGCTGCTGGGCCTGCGCGCCGTCCACCTCGTACCGCCCTGCGCCGAGTTCGGTGCCGAGTCCGTCCGGCAACGCGGCCACCCAGTCCGCGCCGACCGCGTCGAGGGCCGCGAGGAGCCGGGTGTCGTCCGCGTCGGGGGCGGCGAGCAGCAGGTTGTCGCGCACGCCGGCCCGGAAGACGTGGTGCTCCTGGGTGACGAGGACGACCTGGCGGCGCAGCCGCTCCGGGGTGAGGTCCGCGACCGGGGCGCCGCCCACGGTGACCTCGCCCGACCGCGGCCTGTCGATGCCGACGAGGAGCCGCCCGAGCGTGGACTTGCCCGCGCCGGACGGGCCGACGACCGCGAGCCGCTCCCCCGGCCGCACCGAGAGCCGGACACCGCGCAGCACGTCGCGGTCCGCGCCGGGGTACCCGAAGTACACGTCCGCCACCTCGACCAGGCCGCCCTCGGGCTCGGCGCCCGCCGTCGCGGACGAGGCGGGCGCGGCGGCGAGCCCCTCGACCCGCGCGAACGACGCGAGGCCGCCCTGCAGCGCCTCCATCCGCTGGAGCACGGCGTCGAGCGGCGTGGACAGCTGCCGCAGGTACAGCACACAGGTGACGACGGTGCCCAGGCTCACCGCGCCGTGCCGGGCCAGGGCGCCCCCGGCGAGCAGCACGGCGACGACGGGCAGGACGTACGACACGTCGACGGCGGGGAACAGCACGCTGCGCAGGAGGAGGGTGCGTTCGCGGCTGCGGACCCAGCTGTCCGCGACGGCCTCCATGGCCTCGGCGCGCCGGCGCTGGAGGCCGAGCGCCTCCACGGTGCGGGCCCCTGCCGCGGTGGCCGCGAGGGTCCCGGCGAGCGCGGACTGTGCCTCGCCCTGGGCGAGGTAGGCGGCGCGGGCGCGCCGCAGGTACCAGCGGGCGGCCGCGGGGATGCCCAGCAGGAACACGAGGCCGAGGGCGCCGAGCGCCGGTGCGAGCAGCAGGGTCGCGGCCAGCACGGCGAGCGCCTGGAGCGACGCCACGAGCACCTCGGGCACCACGTCGCGCAGGGCGGCGCCGACGGCCGGCACGTCGCCCGTGCCCCGGGCCGCCAGGTCGCCGGTCCCGGCGCGCTCGACGGTCGCGGCGGGCAGTGCGAGGGCGCGCGCGGTGAACTGCCCGCGCACCCTGGCCGAGGCGCGCTCGCCGAAGCGGTGCGCGAGGAGTCTGCCCCAGCGGGTCAGCAGCAGTTGTCCGACCGCGCAGGCCACGACGGCGAGGGAGAGCCGGTCGACCGCGGCCACACCGCCGCCGCCCGTGACGACCGTGTCGACGACGCGGCCGAGCAGCCAGGGCGCGAGCAGTCCGGCGGCCGCGGCCGCCGCGTTGAGCCCCAGCATCCCGGCGAACACCGCCCGGTCGGCCCGCACGAGCCCCACCCCGGCCCGCCGCACGGCCCGTACCCCGGCCACGGGCAGCCCACTGCCGCAAGACGCGCCCGCTGGGTCCCCGCCCGGTCCCGGCCGGGGCTCGTGGCGCTGCGGCGGGACGGCGGCGCCCGCGGGCGCGGGGTCCTGCGCGTCCCGGCTGCCGGGGGCCCCGGCCTGCTCGCCGTCCCGGTCCTGCCGCCGCGGCTGTCGCCGGTCCTGGGGGCCGTTCCGGTCCGTCATCGGGTGCCCTCCGCCGCGCCGGTCCCGTCCGGGAGGTCTCCGCCCACGGCCCCGGCCGCCCGTACGGCGGTCCCGCCGGACGCGGCCGTCAGGTCGCCGTCCGCGGCGGGCGGCTCGGCCGTGCGGGACACCAGGGCGCGGTACGCGCCGCCCGCCGCGAGCAGCGCGCGGTGGGTGCCGGTGGCGGCCACGCGCCCGTCCGCCAGGTGGCAGACGGTGTCCGCGGCGTCAAGGACGAGTGGCGAGGTGGTGGTGACGACCGTGGTGCGGCCGGCGCGCGCGGCGCGCAGCCGGGCAGCGAGCCGCGCCTCGGTGTGGGCGTCGACCGCCGAGGTGGGTTCAGCGGCAAGCAGCACCTCGGGCTCGGCGAGGAGGGCGCGCGCCAGCCGCAGCCGCTGGCGCTGGCCGCCTGAGACGTTGCGGCCGCCGTCGTCGAGCGGTGTGTCGAGCCCGCGCGGCAGTGCCCGTACGACGTCCTCGGCGGCCGCGGTGTGCAGCGCCCGGCGCACGGCCGCCGGGTCGCGGGGCGCGCGGCCCTCGACGGCGTCGAGAACCGGGCCGGCGAAGAGGTGCGACTCGTTGTCGGCGACGAGGATCCGGGCGCGTACGGCGTCGAGTGGAACGGCGTCGAGCCGGACGCCGCCCCAGGTCGCGGCGGACGGGGCGAGCCCGCCGATCCGGTCGAGCACGGCCGCGGCCTCGGCAGGGGCGTCGGAGGCGAGCGCGGTGAACGCGCCGGGCGCGATCCGCGCCCCGGACACGGGGTCGTACAGCTCGGCGGGCCCGTGCGGGGCCCGCCCTGTCCTGGCGGTGCCGGCGGACTCCGGTTCCAGGGCGAGGAACGCCACGATCCGGCGCGCCGCGACGAGGGCCTGGCTGAGGTCGCCGCCGCTCTCGATGAAGGACGCGACGGGCACGAGCAGCACGGCGACGTACCCGTACACGGCGACGAGGTCGCCCACGCTGATGGCGCCTTCCGCGGCCGTCCGCGCGCCGAGCCAGGTCACCACGGCGAGGAACAGCGCGGGCACGCCCGTACCGCAGGCGTCCACCCAGCTCGTCGCGGACGCGACGCGGTACCCCTCTTCGAGCAGCCGCGCGGAGGCCCTGCCGTACCGTCGCGCGTACGCCTCCTTGCCGCCGAGCCCGGCGAGCACCCGCAGCCCTCCCGCCACGTCGGCGAGTTGCAGGGCCAGTTCACCCTGCCTCGCCCGGTAGGCGGTGAGCGCGCCGGTCAGTCGGCCGAGCAGCGGGCCCACGGCGAGCGCCAGCGCAGGGACGCCGGCGAGCACCACGGCCGCGATCAGCGGTGACACCGAGAACAGCACAGCGGCGACGGCGAGGCAGCACACCACGGCACCCGTGCCGGGGCCCACGGCCGTCATGGACTGCGCCACGGTCGCGACGTCCCCGAGGCCGATGGCCAGCACCTCGCCCTCGGCCACGCGGTGGGACAGGCTCGCGCCGAGGCGGGCCGCGTGGTGGGCCACGGCGCGCGCGGTGCGCACGGCGGCGTCGTTGCGCACCCGGGTCATGGTGCGGTGGCGCAGGATGGACAGCCATGCCTCCACGAGGCCGACGGCGAGGAGGGCGGCGCTCCAGCGGAGCAGCGCGCCGCCGTCGCCCGCGCGCAGCCCGTCGTCCACGGCGCGGGAGAGCAGGTAGGGCGGCAGCGCGAGCAGCCCCATCCACACGCTGCCGAGCAGGGCGGCGAGCGCGGTGCGGCGGCGCTGGCCGACGACGAGCCACCACAGGAACCGCACGGGCCCCCGGTGGTCGGGCGGCAGCTGGTCCTCGGTGCCGCGGGGCCGTGCCGTGTCGTGGATCATGCCCATGAGTCTGGACGGCCCGTGCCCCGCGGCTCGCGACGCCCCCCGCGCGTCAGCCCCCGGCGCCCGTGAAGTGGTCCCGCAGGACCGCGGCGACGGCCGGCAGGTCGCGGGCGGCGAGCGCGTCGAGGAGCGCGGTGTGCTCGGCGGCGTCCGCGACGAGGCCCGCGCGCCCGGCCGCCCCGCCGGCCGCGGGCGGCCACTGGGCGCGCCGGTGCAGGTCGTCGGCGACGAGCACCAGCTGGCGGTTGCCGCCGAGCACGAGCAGGGCCCGGTGGAAGGCGCGGTCCTGTGCCGCGTACGCGGCCCGCTCGCCCCGCGCGGCGGCCGCGGCGCACCGCTCGGCGAGGGGCCGCAGCGCGGACCAGTCGGGCGCCGGGTCGAGGCGGGCGAGGCGCAGCAGTACGGGCACCTCCACGAGGGCCCGCACCTCGGCGAGTTCCGCGAGGGCCGCGGGGTCGCGCTCGGCGACCCGGAAGCCCCGGTTGGGGACGACCTCCACGCTGCCCTCGGCGGCGAGCCTGAGCATGGCCTCCCGCACGGGCGTGGCCGAGACTCCGAGCCTGCGGCCGAGCGTGGGCGCCGAGTAGACCTCGCCGGGCGCGAGTTCGCCCTCGGCGAGGGCGGTGCGCAGGGCGTCGAGCACCTGCCCGCGCACGGAGTGGCGCCGCACCTGCGCGGGCACCGAGGGCGGCTCCGCCGCGGCCACCGAGGCCGCGGGCCACGCGCGCCCGCCCGCCCCGCCGTCCCCCGCCGCGTCCCCGCCGTCCCCCGTGGTGCGGCCGGAGCCGATGCCGCTGCCCGCGGGGCGCGCACGGCCAGGACGCGGCCCATCGCCCACCGGGCGCTCACGCCCGGCGTCCTCGCCGGCCGCCGGGGGGCGCGAGGGGCCGGCGCCCCGGGCGCCGTACGGGCGCGGTGCCGCGCTCCCGCGCGTGTCGCGCTGTGCCACTCCGCCTCCCTCCGGCTGCCGCCCGCCCGGTGGCGGGCCGGGGTCGTGGTGTGCACGATAGGCGCAGGGAGCGTCGCGTCCCCACCCCGCGGAGTTCGGATAAGGTAAGGCTTACCTGAAACGATCGCGATTCGGTGGTTGCCCGCATGCGCCGTTCCCCCGCCTCCGTGGCCGTCGGCCCCGCCGGCGCCGCGTCCTCCTTCGCCGAGACCTACCGGCGGCTGACCGAGGTGTTCCCCTCCCTCCGCGTCGAGGTGCGGGGACCGGGACAGCCGCCGCGCAGGGGTGGCGGCTGGATGACCGCGCGGGAGGTCGCGACCGACCCCGGGGCGCTGGACATGTTCGTCTCCTGGGACGCCCGGCGGATCGAGCGCGACGGGGGCCGCACGGCCCGCCCCGACGTGCTCGCCGGCCTGGCGCTGCACCGCTACGCCTGGCCCGCCTGCCTGTTGATGACACTCCCCTGGTTCCTGGACCGCAGGGTGCCCCGGCTACCCGCGGACGCCGTGTCGTTCCCGCGCGCACTGGGCCGGATCTCCGTGTGCCCCGAGGAGTTCGCGTGCCTGCCCGACGACCCCGCGGCCCGTGCGCCGGGCGCCCGTGTCGTCCCGGACGAGGAGGCCCTGCGCGCCGAGGTGCGGGCGGCGGTGGCGGACCATCTCGCCCCGGTGCTCGCCGCGTTCGGCCCCCGGATGCGCAGGCGCGGCCGGGCGCTGTGGGGCATGGCGTCGGACGAGATCGTCGAGAGCCTCTGGTACATCGGCCATCTCCTCGGCGAGGAGCGGCGAGCCGTCACGGAGCTTGAACTCCTGCTGCCCGCCGGGTCCGTGCCGTACGCCGGGAGCGCGGGGTTCCGCCGGCTGACGGCCGAGGACGGGCGTACGGTACCGACCCGGGATCGCACCACCTGCTGCCTGTTCTACACTCTGCGTCCTGACGACACGTGCGTCACCTGCCCCCGCACAGGTGACGGCGAGCGGGTGCGGAGACTTCGCGCCTCGGCCTGACGGTTCCCGGTACGGGGGCGGTTCCTGACGGCGCGTCGGCACACCTGACAGTGTGTCATCCCGAGCGCTGAACCACCCCGAAGGGTGATATTAATCGAACATGACAGCCGGTCACCGAACGGCAGTTCTCACTGAACACGCCTTTATGCGTATCTTGACGCCTCGTTGGCGTGCAGTTGTCCCAACGACACCTGCGGGACGCCTCGTTTGCGCCACTATGGCGCCCGTTACTTCCTCCTGCGATGCAAGGAACACCGCATGCGACTGACCGACATATCGCTGAACTGGCTGCTCCCCGGCGGCGTGCTGCTCGTCGGAATCCTGGTGGCGGTGGCCCTGATCACGCGCAAGCGCACCAACAAGCCCGCCACCGAGGACTCCTGGGAGCGCTCCGAGGAGCGCCGCAGGCGCAAGGAGACGGTGTACGGCATCGCTTCCTACGCCCTGCTTTTCTGCTGTGCCGCGGTGGCGGCCGCGCTCTCCTTCCACGGCCTCGTGGGCTTCGGCCAGGAGAACCTGAACCTGTCGGGCGGCTGGGAGTACCTGGTGCCGTTCGGGCTCGACGGTGCGGCGATGTTCTGCTCCGTGCTGGCCGTACGCGAGGCCAGCCACGGTGACGCGGCGCTCGGTTCCCGGCTGCTGGTCTGGCTGTTCGCCGGTGCGGCCGCCTGGTTCAACTGGGTGCACGCGCCGCGCGGCATCGACCACGCGGGCGCGCCGCAGTTCTTCTCCGGGATGTCGCTCTCGGCGGCGATCCTCTTTGACCGCGCGCTGAAGCAGACGCGCCGCGCCGCCCTGCGCGAGCAGGGGCTCGTCCCGCGTCCGCTGCCGCAGATCCGCATCGTGCGCTGGCTGCGCGCCCCGCGCGAGACGTTCGGCGCCTGGTCGCTGATGCTGCTCGAAGGGGTCCGCACCCTGGACGAGGCGGTCGAGGAGGTGCGCGACGACAAGCGGCAGAAGGAACAGGCCAGGTACCGCAGGCGCGAGCAGGGCAAGCTGGACAGGGCGCAGATCAAGGCCCTCAACCGGCAGCACCGTTCGTGGCCGAGGGGCGGCGGCGGCCGGCAGATCCCGGCGCTCAGCGCGCCGGGTGGCCAGCAGCAGGCCGTCGCCTCGACCGCGGAGCCTGCTCTAGCCGACCTCACGGAACAGGGCGCCGCGGCGCCAGGCCGGCCCCCGCTGGAGCCCGTGAAGAACAGCGCGGAGACGGCCGCGCCCGCGACCGCCGCACGGACCGTGGACCTCACGGCCGAGGACGACACCCAGGCGCTGCCGCGTCTTGACTCGCTGGAGCGGAAGCTGGCCGATCTGGAGCAGCAGTTCGGCTGACCTGACCGTGCCGGCCGCCCGACGCTCCGGCGGCGGGCGGCCGGCACGGCCGACGACAGCGGAGGGCCGGTGTGACGTGACTGCGGCACACCGGCCCTCCGCTGTGCCGTGGAAGGCGGTCGCGCCGCGGTGTCACCGGAGCCGTACGTCCACACCGGGCCCCGTACGGGGGTTTGTTTTCGGCCAGACGGAGGTTACGGTCTGGGGCATGGACACCCCCTGGATCATTGCCATGGCCGTGGTGATCGCCGTGGCGGTCGCGACGGGCTTCGTGCGCGGGAGCTGAACCCGCGCGACACCTTCGCGGGCCCGCCGTGGGACACACCGCCCCACACCGCTCGCCCGGTCACGGCCTCGGCACGTTCCGCAGGTTCGCCCGCGCCATCTGCACCATCCGGCCCACCCCGCCGTCGAGGACGATCTTGCTCGCGGACAGGGCGAAGCCCGTCACCATCTCCGCGCTGATCTTCGGCGGGATGGACAGGGCGTTGGGGTCGGTGACGACGTCGACCAGGGCGGGTCCCTTGTGCCGGAAGGCGTCCTTGAGGGCCTTCTCCAGTTCCCTGGGCTTTTCGACGCGCACACCGTACGCACCGGCCGCGGTGGCGATCGCGGCGAAGTCCGTGTCGCTGTTGGCGGTGCCGTACGACGGCAGCCCCGCGACCAGCATCTCCAGCTCGACCATGCCGAGCGACGAGTTGTTGAACAGCACGACCTTCACCGGCAGGTCGTGCTGCACCAGGGTGAGGAAGTCGCCCATCAGCATGGCGAAGCCGCCGTCGCCGGACATGGACACGATCTGCCGGCGCCGGTCGGTGAGCTGCGCGCCGATGGCCTGCGGCATGGCGTTCGCCATCGATCCGTGGCTGAACGACCCGATCACCCTGCGGCGCCCGTTGGGCGTGAGGTAGCGGGCCGCCCAGACGTTGCACATGCCGGTGTCGACGGTGAAGACGGCGTCGTCGTCCGCGACCTCGTCCAGCACGGACGCCACGTACTCGGGGTGGATCGGAGTGTGCTTCTCGACCTTGCGGGTGTACGCCTTGACGACGCCTTCGAGCGCGTCCGCGTGCTTCTTCAGCATCCGGTCGAGGAAGCGGCGGCTCCGCTTCTCCCGCACCCGGGGGATCAGCGCCGTCAGCGTCTCCCGTACGTCGCCCCAGACAGCGAGGTCCAGCTTGGACCGGCGACCGAGGTGCTCGGGCCTGATGTCCACCTGGACGATCTTCACGTCCGTGGGCAGGAAGGCGTTGTACGGGAAGTCCGTGCCGAGCAGGATCAGCAGGTCGCACTCGTGGGTGGCCTCGTAGGCGGCGCCGTAGCCGAGCAGCCCGCTCATCCCCACGTCGAAGGGGTTGTCGTACTGGATCCACTCCTTGCCGCGCAGGGCGTGGCCGACGGGCGACTTGATCTTCTCCGCGAACTCCATCACCTCGGCGTGCGCGCCCGCGGTGCCGCTGCCGCAGAACAGTGTGACGCGGTCGGCCGCGTCGACCATGCGGGCCAGCTGCTCGATCTCCGCCTCACCGGGCCGCACGGTGGGCCTTCCGGTGACCAGGGCCTGCTCGGGCGCGTGGTCGGGGGCGGGTGCCGAGGCGATGTCGCCCGGCAGGGTGACCACGCTGACGCCCTGGCGGCCGACGGCGTGCTGGATGGCGGTCTGGAGGACCCGGGGCATCTGCCGCGGGTTGGAGATCATCTCGTTGTAGTGGCTGCACTCCTCGAACAGGGCGCTGGGGTGGGTCTCCTGGAAGTAGCTGGTGCCGATCTCCGCGGACGGGATGTGGGAGGCGAGGGCGAGCACCGGGGCCATCGACCGGTGTGCGTCGTAAAGACCGTTGACCAGGTGCAGGTTGCCGGGGCCGCAGGAGCCGGCGCACGCCGCGAGTCGCCCGGTGACCTGCGCCTCGGCGCCCGCGGCGAACGCGGCGGCCTCCTCGTGGCGCATGTGCACCCAGTCGAGTCCCGGTGTGCGGCGGATCGCGTCGACGACGGGGTTGAGGCTGTCGCCCACGACTCCGTACATCCGCTCGACCCCCGCCCTCACCAGGATCTGGACGAACTGCTCGGCGACGTTCTGCTTGACCATGCCGGTGCGCCTTTCCGTACGGAGGGGACGTCCTTCGGGGAAGTCCATCAAACCCACGGCCGGTGGCGTTACGCCTCCCAGACGGCGACAGCCGTGCGATCATCCGCGTACCCCTTCGCCCTCAGCTGCACGTCGGCGAGGAACTCCACCAGGCCCGGCGGGTCCTGCCCGGACCAGCGCGCGCTGAGCGCGCCCGCGAGCCCCGGCTCGCCCCGCAGCGGCTCGGCGAGCCCGTCGCCGCACAGCAGCAGGGTGTCGCCCGCGCGTGCCGTAACGGCGTGGAAGCGGAACATCTGCTCGGGCGCCGGGGCGGCCGTCTCCGTGTGCGGTGTGCGGGCCGTGGGGACACCGAGGCCGAGGGTGCGCGGGTCGTCGCCCGGCCCGGGCCCCAGCGGCCCCGTGACGCCGGGCCCGTCCGGTTCTTCGGGCTCGTCCGCCGACGCCCCGCGGGCGGCGGAGGTCGGCAGCCCCGGTTCGAGGTCACGCCACTCGTGGTCCCTGAGCAGGAAGAGTCCTCCGGTGCCCACCCCGAAGAAGACCCGCAGGCGGACCCGCGGATCGGCGGAGAGCAGCAGGCAGCGCAGGCTCGTCGCGTACGCGGCCGGGTCGAGGCCCAGTTCCGCGGCGCGGGCGCGCAGCTTGCCGTACGTACGGTCGGTGAGCCGGTGCAGCCCGGACTTGAGGGCGTCGGCGCGTCCGTCCTTTATGTCGTCGGCGAGCCGGGGGTGGCTGCGGCAGACGGCCTCGCCGATCCAGTGGCAGGCGTCGGCCGCGGCCCGGTACGCCTCCTCCGCGGCCCGCGCGCCGGACGCGACGGCGACCAGGACGAGCGCGTCGGCGCCCGCCCCGAAGCGCGCGGTGAGCAGCGCGTCCCTGCGGGGCTCGCCGCGGTAGCGCGCCGAGTCCCCGCGCACGGAAGCGGCGCGCAGTGTGTACGTGCCGTACCTGGCCCCGTCGAGCACGGTGTCGGGCACGACCCGGTCGAGCGTCCCTGAGGACGCCAGCGGCAGCGCGGTGGGCTCGGGGTCGTACGTCGGCGGCCTGAACCCCACGAACCCGACCCGCGGCCGCGGCTGCGGCTGCGGCTGGGCCTCGGGCGCGGAGGGCGCGGAGGGCGCCTCTCCGGGCGCGGGGGCGGTGTGCGTGCCCGGACCCGGCCGGGCGGGCGCCGCCGTGTCCACCGGGGGCGGGGGTACCCCCGCGCCGAGCGGAGCGGTCCCAGCGGGAGCCCCTGAGGCGGCCGGCGCGGGCGGGGCGGTCTCGAGGGGCGCGGGGGGCGCGGGGGGCATCCAGGGGCGCGGCTCCTGGGGCGGGGCGCCGGCGCCCCGCGCCCCGGGCGGGAGGGCGGTGTTCGCGCGAGGGCCGGGGCCGGCGGGCGGGTCCTGGGGGGCGGGAGCGGGCAGCGGCGCGTCCCACGGGCGCGCGGGCACCGGCGCGTCCCCGTGCCCCACGGCGGGCGGCGCCGGGCGCCGCGGCAGCGGCGGCACCCGCTCCCCGCCGCCCGGGACGTCCCTGACCTCCTGCGGGGTGTCCCTGGCCTCCGCCTGGGTGTTCCGCCGCCCGGCGCGCCCCGCCACCTGGTCCGGCTCAGCCGCGGGCCCTGGGGTGTCCCGGAAGGCGGCCTGGGCGCCGCGGGAGTCCACGGTGCCGGGCCCTGAGGCATCGGGTCCCGCGGTGCCGGCCGCGGGGCCGCCTGCGTCCACGGGCTCGGGCTCCGGCGGCTCCTGCGCAGGGGCTTGGGGGCGCGGGGCGGGCAGCGGCACAGTGTCCGCCGGGGTGTACGGCGGCGCCTCCCACGGCGCTCCGGGGGCGTGCTCCCACCAGGCGGGGGGCCTGCGGGCGCCGTCGAGCGGCGCGGGCTCCCGCGCGGGCTCCGCGGGCCCGTGGCCGGCGTCCGGTCCGTCCTCGCGGCCGTACTCGTCCCTGGAGCCGTCTCCTGCGGTGGCCGGGCGGGGCCTCCCGGAGGACTCGTCCCGCACTGGGGGACCGTACGCCCCGGGGGGCGCCTCGGGCGGGGGCGGCACGGACAAGGTGCGGGAGGCGGAGGCGAAGCGGTCGTCGAGCGTGTCGGGCGCGGCCGGCGCGCCCGCCGCGGTGTCCGCTGACGTGTCGTCGTACAGCCGGTTCCACCAGTCGTCGCCGGCATCCGGAGCGGAACGCTCCCCCTCGTTGTTCATGCCCCTATCTTCGACCGCGCGCCGGGTGCGAAAACGGGCATCGGGAAAAATGAGGACCGGCCGGGACGCGGGGACGCGCACGGGGTCGGCGAGGGCCGTCGCCGACCCCGGCGCCGCTTGGCGGCCGGCCGGTCGAAGTCCGCCGTCGCACCCCCACCCCCCACGGGAAGGACGCGCGGCAGACGACCTCGGAGAGGCATATGACCGTGGTCTGTTGCTGCTCCGATCCGCCCACCTTGGCAGAATTGCCGGCTGTACAGGCATGCCGTGCGCGGCGGTTTTACGCCGTGGCCGCTTTCCGCCACGAGGGGGGGCGTAGAACTGTCCGCGAGCACGGGGCCAGGACAAGGGGAGGGATTTCGGGTGCTGGGTGCCATAGGGCTCGACGAGAGACAGGAGTCCGCGTACCGCGCGCTGGTGGCCATCGGCGCCGCGGAGGTCGCGGAGCTCGCCCACCGGCTCGCGCTGCCGGAGCACGACATCGAGGCCGCGCTGCGCCGCCTCGAACGGCACGGCCTCGCCGCGCAGTCGTCGTCCCGCGCGGGCCGGTGGGTGGCGGCGCCGCCCGCGCTCGCGCTCGGCGCGCTGCTGACGCAGCACCGCCACGAGCTGGAGCAGGCGGAGCTGGCCGCCGTGCTGCTGGCCGAGGAGTACCGCGCGGAGGTCGGGGAGGCCGCCGTGCACGACCTGGTGGAGGTCGTCACCGGCGCGAGCGCGGTCTCCCACCGCTTCAGGCAGCTGCAACTCGGCGCGGCCGAAGAGGTGTGCGCCCTGGTCACCGGCGCGCCGATCGTGGTGAGCGGCCGGGAGAACACGGCGGAGGAGGAGGCCGCGACGCGCGGCGTGCGCTACCGGGTCGTCGTCGAACAGGAGGTGCTCGCCGCGCCCGGCGGGGTCGAGGAGCTGGCGACGGCGCTCGGCAGGGACGAGCGGGTGCGGGTGGCCGACCGGGTCCCGACGAAGCTGGTGATCGCGGACCGCGCTCTCGCGATGGTGCCGCTCACCGGCGCGGACACCGAGCCGACCGCGCTGGTCGTGCACGCGAGCGGCCTGCTGGAGTCGCTGTACGCGCTGTTCGACGCGGTGTGGCGGGAGTCGATGCCGCTGGCCCTCGACAGGCGGGGGTCCGTGCGGTCCGAGGGGCGGGCCGAGCCGGACGCGACGGACCTGCGGGTCCTCTCGCTGCTGCTGGCCGGGATGACGGACGCCAGTGTGGCCAAGCAGCTGGACCTGGGGCTGCGGACCGTGCAGCGCAGGGTGAAGGGCCTCATGGAGATGAGCGGGGTCACCACCAGGCTCCAGCTCGGCTGGCACGCGTACGAGCGCGGCTGGGTGGCGCGGGACGCGCCCCGGGGTGGCGTGCGGCCGGGGCCGGGCCGCTGATCTGCGGGAACGCTCCGCTTCCTGCAGGCTGGGTGCATGGACGTGTGGCAGCTGGTGCTGGTCGGCCTGGTGATGCTGCTCGGCCTGATCGGGGTGCTCACCCCAGGCGTTCCCGGGCAGGCGATCGTGTGGGCCGCGGTGCTGTGGTGGGCGCTGTCGGACGTCTCGCGGGCGGCGTGGGTGGTGCTGATGGTGGCGACGGCGCTGCTGCTGGTGAGCCAGGCGCTGCGTCCGCTGCTGCCGTCGCGCCGCCCCGGCCGCGCGGGCGCGCCCCGCAGAACACTCGCGGTGGGCGGCGCGTGGGCGGTCGCCGGGTTCTTCGCGCTGCCCGTGGTGGGCGGTGTCGTCGGTTTCGTGGGCGGTGTGTACGGGGCGGAGCGGCACCGCCTCGGCGGGCACGGCAACGGCTGGGCCGCCACCCGCGCGCTGCTGCGCGGCCCTGGCCTGCCGCTGCTCGTGGAGCTGTACGCGTGCCTGCTCGCGGTGGCCGCCTGGCTGGCGGCACTCATCGCACGCTGAGCGGGGTACGCGTGGCACGTCACGCACCGGGCGGGCTGGACGCAGCCCTCGTCGCACACCGGGCGAGGCAGGTACGCGCGGCGCCCGTCGCACACCGGGCGGGTACGCGTGGCGCTCTTCGCACACCGAGCTAGGCAGGTACACGCAGCCCTCGTCGCCCACCGGGCGGGGTGTACGTGGCACGCGTCGCACGCCGAGCGGGGTACGCGTGGCACGCGTCGCGCATCGAGTGAGATGCGCGCACGACACGCGCGCCGCGCCGCGTCGGCCTACGCTCGCTGGAGAGGACCCGCGGCAGCCGAGCCGCCTTCGCGCAGAACCGAGGGATCGCCATGCCCGAAGACACCGCCTCCCCGTTCCCGGACACGGACCACCGCATCGACCTCGTGGTGCGGGACGCGGACGTCCGCACACTCGACGCCGAGCGGCCCCGCGCGTCGGCGTTCGCGGCGCGGGACGGCCGGGTGGTGGCGGTCGGCACGGACTGGGACATCGAGCGGCTCGTGGGCCCAGGCACCCGGGTCGTGGACGCCGGGGGCCGCATGGTCGTGCCGGGCCTGGTCGACGTGCACACGCACCTCGGCCTCGGCGGGCAGGCCGCGGCGTGGGAGCTCACGCTGCCGCCGGCGTCCGGTGTGACGGAGATCCTCGGTGCCGTGCGGGACCAGGCGCGTGCGCTGGGTCCCGGCGAGTGGGTCGTCGGGGGCACGGTGGCCAGCCCGGTGTTCCAGGCGGTGGGCAACACCGGCATGCTGGCGGCGCTCGACGAGGTGGCCGAGGGGCGCCCGGTGATGCTGCGGGACGACTCGCTGCACAACCGGTGGGTCAACTCGCGGGCGCTGGAGATCCTCGGTGCCGGCGACGCCACCCCCGACCCGCCGGGGGGCCGGTATGTGCGGGACGCGGCGGGCCGCGCCGTGGGCCTGCTGCTCGGCGCGCCCGCCACGGACGCGGAGCTGGCCGCGCGGCGCGCGGTGGCCGACCCGCGCGTCCGCGACCTGCGCTCCGCCCGCACGGCGGTGGAGATCCTCAACTCGGTCGGGGTGACGGCGGCTCAGGACGCGGCGATGATGGGCGCGTGGCTCGACGTGTTCACGGAGCTCGACCGGGCGGGCGAGCTGTCCGCGTGGGTCGTCGCGTCGATGCCCGCGCGGGAGTTCGTCGAGTCGGGGCCCGTGGGCACCGACCTGTTCGACAGCGCGCCCCGGCGCCGTTCGCCGCATGTGCGGCCGGACTTCGTGAAGGCGGTGCTCGACGGCGTACCGATGACGCGCACGTCGAGGTTCCTCGAACCGTACCGGCCGGTCGGCGGCGACGAGGGCGGGGACGGCGGCTTCACGGGCGACAGCCTCTTCACGGACGACGAGTTGGCGCTGCTGCTGGAGGCCGCGGTGGAGCGCGGGCTGCACGCCAAGCTGCACGCGACGGCGGACGGCACGGTGCGCCAGGCGCTGGACGCCGTCCGGCTGATGCGCGAACGGCACGGCGCGGGCCCGGTGTTCCACCTCGCGCACCCGGAGTTCGTGCACCCGGACGACGTGCCGCGCTTCCGGGAGCTCGACGTGGTGGCCGACGCGTCGCCCGCGCTGTGGTTCCCGAACCCGATGAACGGTGTGATCGCCCGGCAGGTCCAGGAACACTACATGGAGCGCGTCTGGCCGCTGCGGGAGCTGCGGGAGGCGGGCACGAGCATCGCGGCGGGCTCGGACTGGCCGGTGGGGGCGGCGCTGCCCGACCCGTGGCTGAGCATCGAGACGATGGTGACGCGCCGCAGCCCCGACCCCCTGTTCCCCGGCAGCCTCGCACCGGAACAGGCCGTGGACCTGGCGACCGCGCTGGCCGCGCACACCGTGAACGCCGCGGAGGCGATGGGCCTTTCCCATGAGACGGGCCGCATCAGGCCCGGCCTCTCCGCGGACTTCATCGTCCTGGACCGGCCGCTGTTCGACATCCCGGTGCAGGAGGTCCATGCGACGCAGGTGCTCCAGACCTGGTTCGCCGGACGGCAGGTGTACACCCGCGGCACGGCCCGCGCGACGGTGTCCTGACGGAGCGCCGCCCGGCGCCGGGGCCGGCGTGCGGGGCCCGCGGTGTGCCGGGCGGCTCCGGGCACACGCCCGTGCGCGGCCGTCCCGCGTTGCCGTACCGGAGCCCCGGCGCGGGTCACACCAGACCGGTGTGGTGCGCCGCGTACGACCGCCAGGGCCGCCACGCCTCGTGCGCCCTGTCCGCCTCGGGTTCCGCGGGCCACACGTCGGGGTCGCCGAGCGCCCGCATCCGGATGAGCGCCGCCGTACGCGCGTCCACCCCGGGCACCGCGCGCAGCGCGCGCTCCGTCTCGTCGCGGTCGGCGCCCGGGTCGAGCCGTACGGTGCCGTCCGCGAGGGCGGCGGCGAGCGGTCCTGCCAGCGGGTGGCCGCGCAGCGCCCCGGCCGCCGGGAAGAGGCGGGCGGGCCCGCCGCCGGGTGCGGGCGCGTCCTCGCGGTGCGCAAGGACGGCCGCGGCCGCCGCCTCGGGTCCCAGCACGGCGCGCAGCGCGTACTCCTCGGGGTCGGCGGCTCCCGGCGAGCGCAGTCCGGGCGTTGCGGCGACGGCGCCCGCGAGCCTGGGGTCGGCGGCGAGCCGCCCGTCCACGGCGTACGGGTCTGCGTCCAGGTCGAACAGGCGGCGCAGCCGCTGCACGGCGGTGGTGAGGTCGCGCAGGTCGGTGAGGTGGAGGCGGGCGTCGAGCCAGCCCGACGGCCCCGGAGTCCCGGGCCGCCCGGCGTGGCGCCGCTCCTCGACCGCGGCCGTCGCGGGCCCGTGCGGCAGCCGTAGTGTGCGGCGGTACGTGCGGACGCCCGGCGGGCCTGTGACCTCCTCCACGCCGGGCAGCGCCTCGCGGGCCAGCAGGTCGAAGAGGGCGCGGGCGGCGTAGGGGCCGCGGTGGGCGAGCCGCAGCGGGATGCCCGCGCCCGCCGCGGTCCGCGGTGTGCCGGTGCCCGCCTCGGCGCGCAGCTCGCTCGGGGTGCGGGCGTAGATCTGCCGGACGGTGTCGTTGAACTGGCGCACGCTGGCGAAGCCGGCGGCGAACGCGATCCGGGTGACCGGAAGGCCCGTGGTCTGGAGCAGGATCCGCGCGGTGTGGGCCCGTTGGGCGCGGGCGAGCGCGATGGGGCCCGCGCCCAGCTCCGCGGTGAGCTGGCGCTGCACCTGGCGGGTGCTGTAGCCGAGCCGGTCCGCGAGCCCGGGGACGCCCTCGCGGTCCACCACGCCGTCGCCGATCATGCGCATGGCGCGGCCGACGACGTCGGCACGCACGTTCCACTCGGCCGACCCCGGCACGGCGTCGGGTCTGCATCTGCGGCAGGCGCGGAAGCCGTGGGCCTGGGCGGCCGCGGCCGTCGGGAAGAACCGCACGTTGCGCCGTTTGGGGGTGACGGCGGGGCAGCTCGGGCGGCAGTAGATGCCGGTGGTCTCCACGGCGAAGAAGAAGACGCCGTCGAACCGCGCGTCGCGGCCCGCGACCGCCTCGTACCGGGTGTCCTCGTCCATCGCCGCTTGTGTCATGCCGTCCAGTGTGACCCCGCCCCCGGCTCCTGACGAGCGGGATTCGGACATCGGGGTGGGGGCGCGGAACGCCGGTGCGGGGCGGCGGAGGCGCCGAGGCACCCGGATGCACCGACGTCCACGCACTATCCGCGAAGACCGTTACTCCGCGTTTGCATTAGTCAGCGTGTGCAATTATTGTCAACGCACGTAAAAAGCTCACGCCGGAGAAAGGTCCTCCATGCCTCTCGCGCTCCTGGCCCTCGCCGTCGGGGCCTTCGGGATCGGCACCACCGAATTCGTCGTCATGGGGCTGCTCCCCGACATCGCGGGCGACTTCGGCGTGTCCGTGCCGACCGCCGGCTTCCTCGTCACCGGCTACGCGCTCGGGGTGATGCTGGGCGCGCCGCTGATGACGGTCCTCGGGACGAAGGTCTCCCGTCGGCGGATGCTGATGCTGCTGATGGTGCTGTTCGTCGCGGGCAACCTGCTCTCGGCCCTGGCGCCGACCTTCGGCCTGATGGTCGCCGGCCGGGTCGTGGCGTCGCTGGCGCACGGCGCGTTCTTCGGCATCGGCTCCGTGGTCGCGGCGGAACTGGCGGCCCCCGAGAAGAAGGCGGGCGCCATCTCGATGATGCTCACCGGGCTCACCGTCGCCAATGTCGTCGGCGTGCCGCTCGGCACCCTCGTGGGCCAGCACACCAGCTGGCGTGTCACCTTCCTGATCGTCGCCGCGCTCGGCGTGGTGGGCCTCGCGGGCATCGCGAAGCTCGTGCCCGACGTGCCGAAGCCCGCGGACGTGCGGCTGCGGCACGAGGTCGCCGCCTTCGCGAACGTGCAGGTGCTGCTCGCCATGGCGATGACCGTCCTCGGCTTCGGCGGGGTCTTCGCAGCCGTGACCTACATCGCGCCGATGATGACCCGCGTCGCCGGGTACGCCGAGTCGTCCGTGACCTGGCTGCTGGTGCTGTTCGGGCTCGGCATGGTCGTGGGGAACCTCCTCGGCGGCCGGTTCGCCGACCGCAGGCTGATGCCGATGCTGTACACGGCGCTCGGCGGACTCGCCGTCGTACTCGCCCTGTTCACGGTGGGCGCGCACGACAAGGCCGCGTCCGCCGTGGCGGTGTTCCTGATCGGCGCGCTCGGCTTCGCCACCGTGCCGCCGCTCCAGAAGCGGGTCCTCGACCACGCCCACGCCGCGCCCACCCTGGCGTCCGCCGTGAACATCGGCGCCTTCAACGCGGGCAACGCGCTGTCCGCCTGGCTCGGCGGACTCGTCATCTCGGCGGGCGCTGGCTACACCGCCCCGAACGGGGTCGGCGCCGCCCTCGCGGCCTCCGCGCTGGTGCTCGCCGTGGTGTCGGCGCTCCTCGAACGCCGCACCGTCGAGCGCGGGCGCGGTGGCCTGTCGTCCGCCCAGGCCCGCCCCGCCGCCGCCCAGGAGGAGCCGGCGTCGGCTCCGGGCCGCGCGGCCGGCTGACCGGGGCGGGCCGCCAGGCGCGGTCCCTGCCGCGTGAAACGCCCCCGGCCGTACGCGACGCCCCCGGCCGGCCGGCGAGCGTAGGCCCCGAAGGACGAGCCCCCGAGGCGCTGCGCCGCGCCGGTCCGAAGGGGCCCGCGGCCCCTCCCCCACTCCCCCGTTCGTCTCCGATCTCCCAGAAGGAGCACACCGTGTCCACGGACATCCCCTCGATCACCCTCAACAACGGCGTCTCGATGCCGCAGCTCGGCTTCGGCGTCTTCCAGGTGCCGGACGACGAGACCGACGCGGCGGTCACCGCCGCGCTCAGGGCCGGCTACCGCAGCATCGACACCGCGGCCGTCTACGGCAACGAGCGCGGCGTGGGCCGCGCCATCGCCTCCTCCGGCATCGCCCGCGAGGACCTGTTCGTCACCACCAAGCTGTGGAACGCCGACCAGGGCCACGACGCCGCGCTCGCCGCGTACGACGCCTCGCTGGAGAAGCTCGGCCTCGACCACGTCGACCTGTACCTGATCCACTGGCCCGCCCCGGCCAAGGACGCCTACCTGGACACCTGGCGGGCGTTCGAGAAGCTGCTCGCCGACGGCAGGGTCCGCGCGATCGGCGTGTCCAACTTCCAGCCCGCGCACCTGGAGCGGCTGATCGACAACTCGGGGACCGTACCCGCGGTCAACCAGATCGAACTCCACCCGGGGCTCCAGCAGCGGGAGCTGCGGGCCTTCCACGCCGCACACGGTATCGCCACCGAGGCGTGGAGCCCGCTCGCGCAGGGCGCCCTCCTCGGGGAGGAGGCGGTCACGCGGATCGCCGAGCGCCACGGCAGGACGCCCGCGCAGGTCGTGCTGCGCTGGCACCTCCAGCTGGGGAACGTCGTCATCCCCAAGTCGGTCACACCCGGGCGCATCCGGCAGAACCTGGACGTCTTCGGCTTCGAGCTGTCGCCCGCCGAGCTGGACGCGCTCGCGGCCCTCGACCGGGGCATGCGCACGGGCCCCGACCCGGACACCCTCAACTGACGGGCTGTCCCAGGCTGTTGCTGCTGTCCCGACTCTTCGGAGCTCTCAGGCTGCGGGCTCGGCGGTGGCCGCCGGGTCTGCGGCCTCCGCGCGTTCCTGGGCGAGGCGCCGGTCGGCGACGACCAGGGCCTCCTCGGGGGTACGGGTGCCGGTGGAGACGCACAGGGTGTAGGTGACGTCCTCAAGGCGCCTGCGGGACTCCGCGGTGCCCTTCTCCGCGTGCAGAGCGCGGAGGGTCCGGTACTGCTCGACGAGGTTGCGCAGGATCGCGGGGTGGGCCATCAGCACGGTGGTCTCCGAGGCAGAAGAGGCGGGAAGCGGAGCGCTCGATGCGCCGGGTGCCCCGCCTCCGGGGGTGCCATGCGCCCCTTTCCGCGCGGCAGTCGGTGAGCTGCGTCACCGGGCCGCCCGTCCGCCGCCGTGACACGGCTCGGCGCCCGCCGTCGTGGCGGGCGCCGAGCCGTGTCACCGGCGAGGGGATGTCTCCCCCGGCCGGTCTTCCGGGAGGCCCCGGAGGCCGTCTGCTCCGGCGGAATCAGTCCTTGAAGACGTCCTTGCCCTTCTCCTTGGCCTGGCGGGCGTCGCCCTTGGCCTTCTCCGCACGCCCCTCGGCCGTCATCCGCTCGTTGCCGACCATGCGGCCCATGGCCTCCTTGGACTTGCCCTTGACCTGCTCGCCCTTGGCCTGCGACTTCTGGTTGTCGGTCATGCCGTTCACGTCCTGACCTGTTTCGGAGAGGTGCTGTCATCCACCGCGTCACCCCGAATCGGGGATCGAAACACGCCAGGTCAGTCGAGCCGGGTCAGGTCGGGCCGCAGCCGGTGCCAGACCGGCTGGCGCACGAGCCCCGCCGCGGTCCAGCCGGAGAAGGTGACCTCGGCGACGAGCCGCGGCTCCACCCAGTGCGGCGCGGGCACGTCCACCGGGCCCACGAAGGGGGAGGTCTCGCGGGCGAGCACCCGGAAGTAGCGGGCGAGCTCGTCGCGCTCCCCGCCGGAGAGCCCGGAGCCCACGGCGCCCGCGTACCGCAGGCCCGCACCCTCGTCCACACCCACCAGGACCGATCCCGGCAGGCCGCCGAGACCGCCGCGGCCCGCGTTCCAGCCGCCGATGACGACGTCGAGCGTGACGAGATGGCGCGCCTTGCGCCAGTGGGGTGAGCGCACGCCGGGGGCGTACGGGGAGGAGAGCCGCTTTGCGACGACGCCCTCGTACCCGTGCTCGCGGGTGGCCCGCCACGCGTCGCCGCCGCGGCCCGCGAGGTGGGCGGGGACGGACCAGTACGGCCCTTCGAGGCCGAGCCCGGCGAGGACGGCGCGCCGCTCCTCGTACGGGACGCGCAGCAGCGGTCTGCCGTCGAGGCGCGGGACGTCGAACAGGACGAGGCGCACGGGCCAGGTGCGGGCGAGCGCGGCGGCGCGGCGGGGGGCGGTGACGCCCATCCGCCGCTGGAGCAGGCCGAAGTCCGGGACTCCGGACGCGTCGAGTACGACGATCTCGCCATCGAGCACGGCGGGCCTGCGGCCGAGCAGCGCACCGAGGGGCGCGAGTTCCGGATAGCGCCCCGTGATGTCGGTGCCGGTGCGCGCGGCGAGCCGGACCGTGCCGTCGCCCGGCGCGCCGACCACGCACCGGACGCCGTCCCACTTGACCTCGAACGCCCATCCGCCGTCCTCGGGGACCGGCGCGGGGACGGCCAGCATGGGCCGTACGAACAGGGGGTCTTCCCGTGTCCTCTGCTCCACGTCCGATCATCGGCACATCGCGGGCGAGCGCGCGACCGCTGGACGCGGCGGCCGCTACGTCCGCTGCCTGCGCCGGGCCCGCACCGGCGCGGAGGCCGCCGCGCGGACCGCGGCGCCGGACGGCGCGTCCGCGGCCAGGGCGCGCAGGGCGAGCAGCAGCACCCCGATGTCGTCCAGGTACACCGGATCGGGCAGCAGGTCGGTGGGGAGCACGAGGTAGACGAGGGCCGCCCAGAACACCCAGCGCCGGCCCGCGGGCAGGCCCGCCCTGCGCAGCGCGCGGCGTGCCCGCACCAGGCGTACGGCGAGGACGACCGCGGCGGCGAGCATGGCCGCGGCGGCCAGCGCCGCGAGCACGGCCAGGATCAGGATGCCGTCGTCCGCGCTCCCCGCGCTGCCGATGCCGATGCCGCTCACGGGCTGCCCCTTCCGCCGGCTCGCCTGCCGGATACCCCGGAAGGTACGCCTCAGGCCCGGCGGGCACCGCCCGGCACGCGAAGGGGCCGGCGGGTCGCCACGACCGGCCGGCCCCTGGCGGGCACGACCGCCGCCGCGACTCAACGCGGCAGCGGCGTGTGCCTGTTCACTCGCCGGCCGTGGCCTTGAGCCGCCCGGCGATCCGGACGACGCGCTCGGCCTGCACCCGGGCGGCCTCGCGGGTCTCGTCACCCACCGGGATGCTGCCCTGCGCGTCGACGTGGGAGGTGCCGTACGGGTTGCCGTCGGCGAACTTCGCCGGGTCGGTGTAACCCGGCGCCACGACGATGCCGCCGAAGTGGTGGAAGGAGTTGTACAGGGCGAGCAGCGTGGACTCCTGGCCGCCGTGCAGGGTCGCGGAGGACGCGAAGCCGCTGTAGACCTTGTCGGCCAGCTTGCCCTGCGCCCACAGCCCGCCGAGCGTGTCGATGAACTGCTTCAGCTGCGAGGGGATGTTGCCGAAGCGGGTGGGCCCACCGAAGATCACGGCGTCCGCCCACTCGACGTCCTCGGGCGCGGCCACGGCGATGTCGGCGCTCGCGGCGTGGTGCGCGGCCCAGGCCGGGTTGGAGTCGATGGCCGCCTGCGGGGCGAGCTCGGCGACGCGGCGGAGGCGGACCTCCGCTCCTGCCTTCTCGGCCGCCTCCGTGAGTGCCTTGGCCACCTCCGAGTTGGTGCCGGTGGAGGAGTAGTAGACGACGGCGAGCTTGACGGGGTCGGTCATGTCGTAGTGCCTTTCTCAGCCCAGTGGTCAGCGGGAAGCGCACCATCCAAGTGAATGACGCTTCAACCAATTGGTTAAAACATAAACGATATGCCGGCATTCCTTGAGTGACGCGTGTCACACGCGCACCGCGAGCCGCGACCGGAGCGGGCCGGCGCGACCGCGTCAGCGCGCGTAGACCGGTGACGCGCCGATCCGGCCAAGATCGCCGACCGGGCAAAGCGCCGATACGTCCCGTAATCACCTCGTCACGCACACCCGCCAGGCCGCGGTCCCGCCGCCACCGCACGGGCTCTCCGCACTCCACACACCCGACCGCCGCGCGGGGCCCCGCCCGTCCGGCCCCGCCCGCCGGGGCGCCCGCGCGGGTCCGGTTCTCGGCCTTGTCACCGCGGCAACCGGACCCAAAGATTCAGTCCATGCGATTGACAGGTTCACAGCCAAAACCCGAGCGGCCGTGGACGATCGCGCCTCCGCGGCCCGACCACCCGACGAGCCGTCAGCACCCCCACCCAGGAGGATCTCAGTGACCAGCAAGCGCCTCACCAGCCGCTCCACCGTCTCCAGACGCGTCCGCTACACCGCCGTCGCCGCGGCGGCCGTGGCCGTCGCCGCCCTCGCCGCGCCCTCGGCGCTCGCCCAGCCCGCCCCCGCCGCGACCCCCAGCGCGACCGCCGCGGCGCTCGCGGCCACCAGCACCGCCGTCGGCCAGACTGCCTCGGCCGGCACGGCCTGGTACACCGACCCGGCGTCGGGCAAGGTCGTCGTCACGGTGGACAGCACGGTGACGCCCGCCGAGGTGGCGAAGCTCAAGAGCGCCGTCCCCGACACCTCGAAGCTCACCGTCAAGCACGCGTCCGGCCAGTTCAAGCCGCTGGTGGCGGCCGGCGACGCCATCCAGAACTCCGAGTTCCGCTGCTCCCTCGGCTTCAACGTGCGCACCGGCAGCACGTACTACGCCCTGACCGCGGGCCACTGCACCGCGGAGGGCGGCACCACCTGGTCCACCACGAGCGGCACCCGCGTCGGCACCACCGCGGACTCGCAGTTCCCCGGCAACGACTACGGCCTGATCAAGCTCAGCAGCGCCGCCACCGCCAACGACGGCCGGGTCGACCTCTACAACGGCTCGTACCAGGACATCACGACCTCGGGCAACGCCACCGTCGGTGAGCGCGTGACCCGCAGCGGCTCCACCTCCGGCGTCCACACCGGCACGGTCCAGGCGCTCAACGCCACCGTCCGCTACGCGGAGGGCACGGTCTCCGGCCTCATCCAGACCAACGTCTGCGCGGAGCCCGGCGACAGCGGCGGCCCGCTGTTCGACGGCTCGAAAGCTCTCGGCCTGACCTCGGGCGGCAGCGGCGACTGCACCTCCGGCGGCACCACGTTCTTCCAGCCGGTGACCGAGGCGCTCAACGCGTACGGCCTGAGCGTCTTCTAGCAGGCGCCGGGGCGCGCACGGCCCGCGGCGACGGCCGCTCGGCGCGCACGGCCCGTACGGCGGGGGCGGCCCGGTGCACAGGGCCGCCCCCGCCCGCCGTCAGCCGCCCGCCGTGGCGGCGGCGGGCAGCGTGACCTCGAACCGGCAGCCACCCGCCACATTGCGCACGGCGGCGTGGCCCTGGTGCGCCTCCACGATCCCGCGCACGATCGCGAGCCCGAGCCCGGCGCCCGCGGGGGGCGTCCTCGCCTGACTGCCGCGCCAGCCGGTGTCGAAGACCCGGGGCAGGTCCTCGGCGGGGATGCCGCCGCAGCCGTCCGTCACCGACAGCACGACGCTGTCGTCGCGCAGTTCGGCCGCGACCGCGACCGTGCCGTCGGCCGGCGTCCGGTGGATCGCGTTGACCAGGAGGTTCGCCAGGACCCTCGTCATCTCCTTGCCGTCGACCTCGACCGGAGCGGAGTCGACCCGGTCCCCCACGAGCCGCACCCCGTGCTCCCTCGCCAGCGGGTCGGCGCCCGCCAGGGCCTCCCCCACCAGGTCGTACACCGACATCCGGGTCGGCGAGAGCGGCAGTGTGCCCGCGTGGATGTTGGAGAGCTCGAACAGGTCGCCCACCATCGAGTTCAGCCGGTCGACCTCGGCCGTGATCTGCCGGAAGTAGCGCGCAGGATCCTGGACCACGCCGTCCTCAAGCGCCTCCGACATGGCGCGCAGGCCGGCCAGGGGCGTGCGCAGGTCGTGCGAGATCCACGCGACCAGCTCGCGACGCGAGCTCTCCAGCGCGCGTTCGCGCTCCCGGGAGCGGGCGAGGCGCTCGCTGGTGGCGGCGAGCTCGTCGCTGAGCGCCGTGAGTTCCGCCGTGGACGCGCCGCCGGGCGCGGCGAAGGAGCCGCCCTCCCCGAAGGACCGGGCGGCGAGCGTCAGTTCACGGCTGCGGGCGACCACCCAGCGGCCGAGGAGCAGCGCCGTCGCCATCGACACGACGGCGGCCATCGCCGCTACGGTGGTGACGACGGACAGGTCGTGCCCGGAGAGGAACATCGCCTCCGCCACGGCGAGCGTGCCCGCGAGCATCGCCGTGACGGCGACCGCGGCGACGACGGTGAGCGCGACCGCGACGCTGCGGCCGCGCAGCAGCCGCAGCGCGAGCGCCCCGAGCAGCCCCGCCGCTGCCGCGCCGCAGAAGGCGTACCCGGCGATGACCAGCATGCTCACGACGGCCCCGCTCCCAGCGGCCCCGCACCGGGCCTGGCGTCCCCGACCGTGTCGTACGGCACGTCGAAGCGGTAGCCCACGCCCCAGACCGTCCTGATCAGCCGGGGGCTCGCGGGGTCGTCCTCGACCTTGCCGCGCAGCCTGCGCACATGGACCGTGACGGTGGACAGGTCCCCGAACTCCCAGCCCCACACGTCGCGCATCAGCTGCTCCCTGCCGATGGCGACGCCGGGGTGGCGCATCAGGTGCGCGAGCAGGTCGAACTCGCGCAGGGTCAGCGTGAGCGGGCGGCCGTTCTTGGCCGCGCTGCGCGCGGACCTGTCGAGGGTGAGCCCCGCGAGGCGCAGCACGCCCTCCGACCCCTGCGGTGGCTCGCCGTGGCGCCTGCGCAGGACCGACTCGACCCGCAGGACCAGCTCGCGGGGGCTGAACGGCTTGGTGACGTAGTCGTCGGCGCCGATCTCAAGGCCGAGGATCCGGTCGTCCTCGTCGCCGCGCGCGGTCAGCATGATCACCGGCACCGGGCCGCGCTCACGCAGCCTGCGGCAGACGTCGAGGCCGTCCATGCCGGGCAGCATCAGGTCGAGGACGACGAGCGCGGGCTCGTTCGCCGCGGCCAGGCGCAGCGCCTCGGGGCCGTCCGCCGCGCGGTCGACGAGGAACCCGGCGCGCTCCAGGTAGGCGGTGACGACCTCGGCGACGGTCGGGTCGTCGTCGACGACGAGGATGGTGTGCATCCCTCCAGTGTCCCCGCAGGCGGGGGCCCGCAGGTCCGCGCCGCCCCTTACGTATCGGTGACGTACGCCCCGCCGGGCCGGGCGGCGCGGACCCGGACCCCGGCGCCCGCACGTGGCCCGGCCCCGGCGGTCAGCCGGTCAGCCGTCCGGGTCGCCGCGGTCGCGGTGGCGGCCGTGCTGCCTGTCCCGCTCGCGGTCCTTGTCCCTGTCCTGGGCGCGCAGCCGGCTCTTGAGGTCGTCGGGCGGCAGGAAGCGCGACCAGCGCTCGGGGAACTCCGAAGGCATGTCGGGGTCGCTCGCGTCCTGGGCGCGGGCCGAGGCGGCGGCGGCCCGGGAGATCAGCTCGGCGGACTGGGCGGCGCGCAGCCGCTCGTTCGAGGCGCGGGCCGCGGCGGTGGCCAGGGACGGCCAGACCCGGTCGACCGCCGCGTTCACCGCGGCGCCCACCAGGACCGCGAACGCGGACACACCGATCCACAGCAGCACCGCGATGGGCGCGGCGAGCGAGCCGTAGATGGTGGGGCCCTCGATCTGGCTGGTGACGTAGATCCGCAGGACGAAGCTGCCGAGCACCCACATGGCGAGCGCGATCAGCGCGCCCGGCACGTCCTCGATCCACGGCGCCCTGACCGGCACGGACACGTGGTAGAGCGTTGTGAGGAAGGCGATCGACAGGACGATCACCACGGGCCAGTACAGGACGCTGATGACCTCGGTGCCCCACGGCAGCAGCTCGACGAGCCGGTCGGGGCCGACCACCGCGAGCGGCAGCACGATCGCCCCGATGACCAGTCCCGCCAGATAGAGCAGGAAGGAGAGGATGCGGGTCGCGACGATGCCGCGCCTGCCGTCGAGCCCGTACATGACGGTGATGGTGTCGACGAAGACGTTGACCGCGCGGGAGCCCGACCACAGGGAGATCGCGAAGCCGATCGAGACGACGTCCGGCCTGCCGCCCTCGGTGACGTCCTGGAGCAGCGGCTTGGCGATCTGGTTGACGCCCCGGTCGGAGAGGACCGTGCCGACGGCGGTGAGGATGTTCTTGTCGATCGACGCCACGGTGTGGGTGTCGGTCCACGCGTCGACATAGCCGAGCAGACCGATCAGCGCCAGCAACAGCGGCGGCAACGACAGCAGCGTCCAGAACGCCGCCTCCGCCGCGAGCCCCAGGATCCGGTACTCCATGCAGGAGTTGACCGTGTCCTTGAGGAGATGCCAGGCCATCTTCCGCTTCGGCACATTGCGGTAGAGCACACGGGCCCGGCGCAGCCGCCCGGATGGCGGCTCGGGTGTTTCTTTTGCTGCCTGCACCTACTTACCGTATCCGTATGGCACCCAGCACCCACACAGTGACCAACCAGGTTCCGCTCCTGGTGGGGTACGACGTGTTCGGCACGGACCGCGCGCTGGCCGACGCGGTCGAGCGGCACACCCCCGCGGACCTCCTCGGCGAAGTGCGCGAGGAGCTCGGAGCGCTCGGCGTGGCCGCGGGCTCCGCGCAGGCCCAGGAGTGGGCCGCGGAGGCGAACGGCAACCCGCCCGTGCTGCGCACCCACGACCGCTACGGCCACCGGATCGACGAGGTCGCCTACCACCCCTCGTACCACCGGCTGCTCGGGCACGCGGTCTCCGCCGGGCTCACCGACGCCTGGGGCAGGCCCGCGGGGCACGTGCGCCGCGCGGCCGGGTTCTTCGTCTGGTCGCAGGCCGAACAGGGCCACGGCTGCCCGGTGTCGATGACGCACGCGGCGGTGCCCGCGCTGCGCGCGGAGCCGGAGCTCGCGGCCGTGTGGGAGCCGCGGCTGACGGCCCACACGTACGAGCCGGGGCTCGCGCCCGCGGAGCGCAAGCCGGGCGCGCTGTTCGGGATGGGGATGACGGAGAAGCAGGGCGGCAGCGACGTCCGGGCGAACACCACGGCGGCCAGGCCGCTGGACGCGGCGGGCGAGTACCTCCTCACGGGCCACAAGTGGTTCTGCTCGGCGCCGATGAGCGACGGGTTCCTGGTGCTCGCGCAGGCCGGGGACGGCCTGACGTGCTTCCTGGTGCCCCGGGTCCTGCCGGACGGGGCGCGCAACGTGTTCCGTATCCAGCGGCTCAAGGACAAGCTGGGCAACCGGTCCAACGCCTCGTCCGAGGTGGAGTTCGAGGACACGTGGGCGCGCCGGGTCGGCGAGGAGGGCCGGGGCGTGCGCACCATCATCGAGATGGTGGCGGCCACCCGCCTCGACTGCGTGCTGGGTTCGGCCGCTGTGATGCGGCAGGCGGTCGCGCAGGCCGTCCACCACGCCACCCACCGGCGGGCGTTCGGCGGCGAGCTGGTCGACAAGCCGCTGATGCGCAACGTGCTGGCGGACCTCGCGGTCGAGTCGGAGGCGGCGACGGTGCTCGCGCTGCGGCTCGCGGCGGCCTACGACACGGCGCACTCGGACGGGCCGGAGGCTGCCGGGGCGCGCGCGTTCCTGCGGATCGCGGTGCCGGTCGCCAAGTACTGGGTGACGAAGCGCTGTACGCCGCTGGTCGCGGAGGCCCTTGAGTGCCTCGGCGGCAACGGCTATGTGGAGGAGTCGGGCATGCCGCGGCTGCTGCGCGAGTCGCCGCTCAACTCGATCTGGGAGGGCTCGGGCAACGTGCAGGCGCTCGACGTGCTGCGGGCGGTGCAGCGGGAGCCCGGGGCGCTCGACGCGTTCCTGACGGAGCTGGGCGCGGCGCGCGGCGGCGACCACCGGCTGGACGCCGCGGTCAAGGACATGCTCGGCGAACTCGGCGACCTGGAGGGTGTGGAGGGCCGGGCGCGGCGCGTGGTGGAGCGGATGGCGCTGGTGCTCCAGGGCTCGCTGCTCGTGCGGTGGGCGCCGCCCGCGGTCTCCGACGCGTTCTGCGCGGCACGCCTCGGCGGCGAGGGGGGCGCGGCGTTCGGCACCCTGCCGCACGGCCTCGACCTGGCGTCGGTGGTGGACCGGGCGGCTCCCGCGGCGAGTTGAGCGGCCGGGCGCGTCAGGGGTGGTGCCGCGCCGACACGGCACCACCCCTGACGCACCCTCAACTCTCTTACACCGGGACCCGGGTACGCCAGGGTTGCACACCGTTGCAGCATGGAAATCGTTACCGGTACGTACGCGTGCGCCGCGGAGGTGCTCCGCGGCCTGCCGCCCGGCCGTGTAGTCATCCGTCGAGGGGACATGATGAAGGACGCACCGCTCGATCTGGCCAGGCTCGTCGCCCAGGACGCCGGGCACGCCCTGCGCCTGCTGCACCGGGTGCGGGAGGCCGAACTCGCCGGCGAGCGTCCGCCGGTCGCCCCCCGGCCCGAGATCGGCGCCTCGTGGGAGCGCATGGCGCGGCTCGGCGTGCGGCCCGACCGGCAGGGCGAGCGTCTTGAGGTGGGGATCGAGGAGCTGGAGCACCGCAGGCGTTCCTCGGCGCTCGGCGGCGCGATGCCGACCGTGGAGGCGGCCCTGACCGAACTGGCCGAGACGACGGCGCAGATGGTCGCGGTCACCGACGCGGAGGGCACGGTGCTGTGGCGCACCGGCGACGCGGGCGTGCTGCGCAGGGCCGAGGGGATACGCCTTGAGGAGGGGGCGGTGTGGGCCGAGCACGCCACGGGCACCAACGCGATCGGCACGGCGATCGCGGCCGGCAAGGCGCTCCGGGTGCACGCGGCCGAGCACTTCGTGGCGGCGCTGGCCGGCTGGACGTGCGCGGCGGCGCCGGTACGCGACCCGCGCGACGGGCGGCTGCTCGGCACGGTCGACGTGTCGGGTCCCGCCCGCGGCTTCCACCCGTCGACGCTGCCGCTCGTCGCCTCGGTGGCGCGGCTCGCCGAGAGCGACCTGCGGGAGCGGCACCGGGCCGCGGTGGAGCGGCTGCGGTCGGTGGCCGCGCCGCTGCTGAGCCGGGTGCGCGGGCGCGCCGTGGTGGTGGACCCGCACGGCTGGACCGCGGCGGTGACGGGCATGGCGCCGGTGGACCGGGTCGTGCTGCCGAAGTCGTTCGGCGCGGGCCGGCTGTGGCACCCGGTGCTGGGGGTGTGCACGGCGGAGCCGCTGCCGGGCGGCTGGCTGCTGCGGCTGGCGGCCGAGCGGCCGCGGGAGGCGGCGAGCCGGGTGGTCCTCGACGTGAGCGGGGCGCGGCGCTGCTGGGTCGCGGTGTCGGGGTCGGCGGGCGGCTGGCGCAAGGAGCTCACACCGCGCCACGCGGAGCTGCTGTACGTGCTCGCCCTGCACCGGTCGGGGCGTACGGCGGCGGAGCTGGCCGCGGACGTGTTCGGGGACCCCTCGCGCGCGGTGACGGTGCGGGCGGAGATGTCGCGGGTGCGCAGGCACCTGTCCGGGGTGCTCGACCACCGTCCGTACCGCTTCCGCGAGGAAGTCGAGGTGGAGGTGGTGGCGCCCGCCGACCCCTCGGACCTGCTGCCGCACTCGACCGCGCCCGCGGTGCTCGGCGCGCGGCGTGATTGTCTTGCGCCATGAGCACGACCACCGTGACCACCTGGTTCCTGCGGCAGACCTCCCCCGCCGACCTGCGCCCGGCAGCGGCGCCCGCCGGGGACGTGCGGATCGTGCGCTCGGGCGTGCCGTCGCCCGAGTTCAGCCGCTTCCTCTACACGGCGGTCGGCGGTGACGTGCGCTGGACGGACCGCCTCGGACTCGGCTACGAGGAGTGGCGCGCGCTGCTCTCCGCCCCCGGCACGGAGACGTGGGTCGCCTACGAGGACGGCACGCCCGCCGGGTACGCGGAGCTCGCGGCCGGGGCCGAGGGTGCGGTGGAGATCGTCTACTTCGGGCTGCTGCCCGCGTTCCGCGGCCGGCGCATCGGCGGCCGTCTCCTGTCGTACGCGACGGCGCGCGCCTGGGACCTGGGCGAGCGGTGGCCGGGGCTCGGCGCCACCCGGACGGTGTGGCTCCACACCTGCTCGCAGGACGGCCCTCACGCGAAGGCCAACTACCTGCGGCGCGGCTTCTCCCTGTACGACACCCGGGTCGCCGAGGAGCGGGACGCGGCGGCTCCCGGGCCGTGGCCCGGCGCCTTCGCACGGCCCTCGGAAGGTGTGTGACCCCGAACAGAGCGTCTCACAATGCGGTACTCATGAGTCCACATCGCGGATAATGGTGGACTCGCCGGATCGCGCCATGACACGCTTTCTCCATGTCTCGTGCTGGTACCGCCCTGGTGAGTCGGCTCCACGTCGACCTCGGACGCATGTCCAGCGCCATCTGTTCGGCGGGCTGAGAGTCCCAGCGCACCCGCTTCCGACCGCCACGCCCTACCCCGGCCGCGCGCAGCCGCGCACCAGCGCGCGCGTCCGGCTGAGAGCCGCCCTCCCGCAGTCCCGAAGGACGTAATCGCCATGGCCGCCATGCCGGAAAAGCCCTCCCCAGCACGCCCGCGCCGCAAGGCGAGCCGCCACCGCGGCGAGGGCCAGTGGGCCAAGGGCCACTTCACTCCGCTCAACGGCAACGAGCAGAGCAAGAAGGACGACGACGGTCTCAATGTGCGGACACGCATTGAGACGATTTACGCCCACGCCGGATTCGACTCGATCGACCCCGCGGACCTGCGCGGCCGCATGCGCTGGTGGGGCCTGTACACCCAGCGCAAACCCGGTATCGACGGCGGCAAGACCGCGATCCTCGAACCGGAGGAGCTGGACGACCGCTACTTCATGATGCGCGTGCGGATCGACGGCGGGCGCCTGACGGCCGAGCAGCTGCGCGTCATCGGCGGGATCTCCCAGGAGTTCGCGCGCGGGACCGCGGACCTCACCGACCGGCAGAACATCCAGCTGCACTGGATCGGGATCGAGGACGTGCCGGAGATCTGGCGCCGCCTCGAAGGCGTCGGCCTGAGCACCACCGAGGCCTGCGGCGACGTGCCCAGGGTGATCCTCGGCTCCCCCGTCGCCGGGGTCGCGGACGACGAGATCATCGACGGCACGCCCGCGATCGACGAGATCACCGAGCGGTACATCGGCTCCAAGGAGTTCTCGAACCTTCCCCGCAAGTTCAAGACCGCGATCTCCGGCTCGCCCGTCCTCGACGTGGTCCACGAGATCAACGACATCGCCTTCGTCGGCGTCGAGCACCCCGAGCACGGCCCCGGCTTCGACCTGTGGGTCGGTGGCGGCCTGTCCACCAACCCGCGCATCGGCGTACGGCTGGGCGCCTGGGTGCCCCTCGCCGAGGTGCCCGAGGTCTGGGCCGGCGTCGTCGGCATCTTCCGCGACTACGGCTACCGCAGGCTGCGCACCCGCGCCCGCCTGAAGTTCCTGGTCGCCGACTGGGGCCCGGAGGAGTTCCGCCGCGTGCTGGAGGAGGAGTACCTGGGGCGCGCGCTGCTCGACGGCCCGGCCCCGGCCGAGCCCGTCTCCCGCTGGCGCGACCACATCGGCGTGCACCCGCAGAAGGACGGCCGCTTCTACGTCGGCTTCGCGCCGCGCGTGGGCCGCGTCGACGGCGCGACCCTGACGAAGGTCGCCGACCTGGCGGCCGCGCACGGCTCCGACCGGCTGCGCACCACGGTCGAGCAGAAGATGCTCATCCTCGACGTCGCCGAGGACCGGGTCGAGTCGCTGGTCGACGGGCTCGACGCGCTCGGACTCCAGGTCCGCCCCTCGCCGTTCAGGCGCGGCGTGATGGCCTGCACGGGCATCGAGTTCTGCAAGCTCGCGATCGTCGAGACGAAGCGGCGCGGCATGGACCTCATCGAGGAACTGGAGCGCAGGCTCCCGGACTTCGACGAGCCGATCAGCATCAACGTGAACGGCTGCCCGAACGCCTGCGCCCGTATCCAGGTCGCGGACATCGGCCTCAAGGGCCAGCTGGTGCTGGACGACGACGGCAACCAGGTCGAGGGCTTCCAGGTGCACCTCGGCGGCGCGCTCGGCCTCGACGCCGGCTTCGGCCGCAAGGTGCGGGGCCTCAAGGTCACCGCGTCCGAACTGCCCGACTACGTCGAGCGGGTGCTGACCCGCTACACGAAGGAGCGTGAGAACGGCGAGCGCTTCGCCGCCTGGGCGGCGCGGGCCGGCGAGGAAGCCCTGTCGTGACGGGCCGTGCCGCGCCGTTCTACTGCCCCTACTGCGGCGAGGAGGACCTGCGCCCCGGCGAGGAGGGCCACGGGGCCTGGGAGTGCACGGCGTGCAGCCGCGCGTTCCGGCTCAGCTTCACCGGGCTGCTCGCCCGCGGGGCAGCCGCACGCGACGGACGGAAGACGAGCGGAGGGGACAGGACATGACCACGGCGACCGAGACGGACCGGCTCAGGGGCCTCGCCGAGCAGGCGGGCCGCGACCTGGAGGACGCGTCCGCGGCCGAGATCCTCGACTGGGCCGCCGCCACCTTCGGCAGGCGCTTCTGCGTGACCTCCTCCATGGAGGACGCCGTCGTCGCCCACCTCGCGTCCCGCGCCCTGCCCGGCGTCGACGTGGTCTTCCTGGACACCGGCTACCACTTCCCCGAGACGATCGGCACCCGGGACGCGGTCGCCGCCGTGCTGGACGTGAACGTCGTCACGCTGACCCCGCGCCAGAGCGTCGCGGAGCAGGACGCCGCGTACGGGCCCCGGCTGCACGACCGCGACCCCGACCTGTGCTGCGCGCTGCGCAAGGTGGCCCCTCTCGACCAGGCCCTCGCGGGGTACGACGCCTGGGCCACCGGGCTGCGCCGCGACGAGTCCCCCACACGGGCGGGCACGCCCGTCGTCGGCTTCGACGAGAAGCGGGGCAAGGTCAAGATTGCTCCGATCGCCCGGTGGACACAGGAAGACGTGGAACAGTACGTGGCCGAGCACGGGGTGCTGACCAATCCGCTGCTCATGGACGGCTACGGCTCGATCGGCTGTGCGCCCTGTACCCGCCGGCTGCTGGAGGGCGAGGACAGCCGCGCCGGACGCTGGTCGGGGCTCGGCAAGACGGAATGCGGCATCCACGGATGACCGCAGAGCGTCCCGGCCCGCGGCACGGCGGCCACCGTACCGACGACACCGACCACCACCAGGAGACCCAGTTGAGCGTGACGGACCAGGGCGCCACGGTCTGGCTCACCGGCCTGCCCAGCGCGGGCAAGACCACCATCGCGAGAGAGCTCGCCGGGCGGCTCGCCGCCGAAGGGCACCGCGTCGAGGTACTGGACGGCGACGAGATCCGCGCGTTCCTCACCGCGGGCCTCGGCTTCAGCCGCGCGGACCGGCACACGAACGTGCAGCGCATCGGGTTCGTCGCCGAACTCCTCGCGTCGCACGGCGTGAAGGCGCTCGTGCCGGTCATCGCGCCGTACGCGGACAGCCGCGAGGCGGTGCGCAAGCGGCACGAGGCCGAGGACACCCCCTATCTGGAGGTGCACGTCGCCACGCCCGTCGAGGTCTGCTCCGCGCGCGACGTGAAGGGCCTGTACGCGAAGCAGGCGGCGGGCGAGATAGCGGGCCTCACCGGGGTCGACGACCCGTACGAGGAGCCCTCGGCGCCGGATCTGCGCATCGCGTCCCACACCCAGTCCGTGCAGGAGTCCGCGGCGGCGCTGCACACGCTGCTCACCGAGAGGGGCCTGGCGTGACGACGACCGTACGAGGCGCGCAGGAGGGGACCGGCGCGCCGTACGCACTCAGCCACCTGGACGCGCTGGAGTCCGAGGCGGTGCACATCATCCGCGAGGTGGCCGGCGAGTTCGAGCGCCCTGTGATCCTCTTCTCCGGCGGCAAGGACTCGATCGTCATGCTGCACCTGGCGCTCAAGGCGTTCACGCCCGCGCCGGTGCCGTTCGCGCTGCTGCACGTCGACACCGGGCACAACTTCCCCGAGGTGCTGGCCTTCAGGGACCGGGTGGTCGCCGAGCACGGGCTGCGGCTGCACGTCGCGTCCGTGCAGGAGTACATCGACGCGGGCACCCTGCGCGAGCGCCCCGACGGCACCCGCAACCCGCTCCAGACGCTGCCGCTGACCGAGCGCATCCAGTCGGAGCGGTTCGACGCGGTGTTCGGCGGCGGGCGGCGCGACGAGGAGAAGGCCCGCGCGAAGGAGCGGGTGTTCTCGCTGCGTGACGAGTTCTCGCAGTGGGACCCGCGCCGCCAGCGCCCCGAGCTGTGGCAGCTGTACAACGGCCGGCATGCCCCGGGCGAGCACGTGCGGGTGTTCCCGCTGTCCAACTGGACCGAGCTCGACGTGTGGCAGTACATCGCCCGCGAGCACATCGACCTGCCGGGGATCTACTTCGCGCACGAGCGCGAGGTGTTCAGGCGGGGCGGCATGTGGCTGACGGCGGGCGAGTGGGGCGGCCCGAAGGAGGGGGAGCCCGTGGAACGGCGCCTGGTGCGCTACCGCACGGTCGGCGACATGTCCTGCACCGGCGCGGTCGACTCCGACGCCGCCACGCTGGACGCCGTGATCGCCGAGGTCGCGACCGCCCGCCTGACCGAGCGGGGCGCGACCCGCGCCGACGACAAGCTGTCCGAGGCGGCCATGGAAGACCGCAAGCGCGAGGGGTACTTCTAGCCATGACGACCGCTACCGGGCAGCTGTCCGCGACGACACTGCTGCGCTTCGCCACCGCGGGCTCCGTGGACGACGGCAAGTCCACACTCGTGGGCCGGCTGCTGCACGACTCCAAGTCGGTGCTGACCGACCAGCTGGAGGCCGTGGAGCACGCCTCGCGCAGCCGCGGCAAGGACGCGCCCGACCTGGCGCTGCTCACCGACGGCCTGCGCGCCGAGCGCGAGCAGGGCATCACCATCGACGTGGCGTACCGCTACTTCGCCACCGCGCGGCGGCGGTTCATCCTCGCGGACACGCCGGGGCACGTGCAGTACACCCGCAACATGGTGACGGGCGCCTCGACCGCCGAGCTCGCCGTGGTGCTGGTGGACGCGCGCAACGGCGTCGTGGAGCAGACCCGCAGGCACGCCGCGGTCGCCGCGCTGCTGCGGGTGCCGCACGTGGTGCTCGCCGTCAACAAGATGGACCTGGTGGAGTACGCGGAGCCCGTGTTCGCGCGGATCGCCGCCGAGTTCACCGCGTACGCCGAGTCGCTCGGCGTGCCCGAGGTGACGGCGATCCCGATCTCCGCGCTCGCCGGGGACAACGTGGTGGAGGCGTCCGCGCACATGGACTGGTACGGCGGGCCCACGGTACTCGAACACCTGGAGACCGTGCCGGTCAGCCATGACCTCGCCGACTGCCCCGCCCGCCTGCCCGTGCAGTACGTGATCAGGCCGCAGTCGGCCGAGCACCCCGACTACCGGGGCTACGCGGGCCAGATCGCCTCGGGCGTGCTGCGCGTCGGGGACGCCGTGACGGTGCTGCCGTCCGGCCGCACCTCGGTGATCGAGGGCATCGACGCGCTCGGCGAGAGCGTGCAGGCGGCCTGGGCGCCGCGGTCGGTGACGGTGCGGCTCGCCGACGACATCGACGTGTCGCGCGGCGACCTGATCGCGCCGAGCGCGGACGCGCCCGCCACCACCAGGGACGTGGAGGCGACGGTGTGCCATGTCGCGGACCGCCCGCTGGTGGTGGGGCAGCGCGTGCTGCTCAAGCACACCACGCGCACGGTGAAGGCGATCGTCAAGGACATCCCGTCGCGGCTGACCCTCGCGGACCTCTCCCAGCACCCCGCGCCCGGACAGCTGGTGGCGAACGACATCGGCCGGGTCGTGGTGCGCACCGCGGAACCGCTCGCGCTGGACGCGTACGCCGACTCACGCCGTACCGGCTCTTTCCTGCTGATCGACCCGGCGGACGGCACCACGCTGACGGCCGGCATGGCGGGCTCCGCCTTCGCCGAGCGGGCGGCGGGGGCGGCGGAGAGCGCCGCAGGGGCGGCCGACGAGGGCTGGGACTTCTGATGGGGCAGGCGGCGCGCGACGTCTTCGGGACGTTCGCCAAGGAAGGCGGCCGGGTGGGCAGCGGCACACTCGGCTCCGGCACCGGCGGCGTGGCCCGATGTGTGCGGTGACGTACGCGCACTGCCCGCGCGCCCACGCCGTACCGCGCCCAGAACCGACCGACCTCCATCCGCCGCCGTACCGGCCGCGCCCTCCGCACTGACGGACGGCGCGCGTTCCGGGCCACCGAGAGGACCAGCCTCCCGATGTCCGTTCTCCGTACCTCCGCGCGCCGCCGCCTCGCCGTCGCCGCCGCCCTGCCCCTGACCGCGCTGCTGCTCACGTCGTGCGGCTACGGCTCCAAGGCCGACAAGGGCGCCTCCGCCGCGCCCGCTTCGAGCGGGGGCGGCAAGAAGCTCTCCGCGGACCAGGTCAGGATCGGCTACTTCCCGAACCTGACGCACGCCACCGCCCTCGTGGGAGTGCAGCGTGGCATCTTCCAGAAGGACCTGGGCGGCACCCGGGTGAAGACCACCACGTTCAACGCCGGGCCCTCGGAGATCGAGGCGCTCAACGCGGGCAGCGTCGACATCGGCTTCATCGGCCCCTCCCCCGCCATCAACGGCTACACCCAGTCGGGGGGCAAGAGCCTGCGCATCATCGGGGGTTCGGCCTCCGGCGGGGTGAAGCTGGTGGTGAACCCGAAGAAGATCGCATCCGTGGCCGCGCTCAAGGGCAAGAAGATAGCCACCCCGCAGCTCGGCAACACGCAGGACGTTGCGTTCCTCAACTGGCTCAGCGGCAAGGGCTGGAAGGTCGACCCGCAGTCGGGCAAGGGCGACGTGTCGGTGGTGCGCGAGGACAACAGCGTCACCGTGGACGCCTTCAGGACCGGGCAGATCGACGGCGCCTGGGTGCCGGAGCCGACCGCGTCGCAACTCCTCGACGAGGGCGGCAAGACCCTGATCGACGAGTCGGACCTGTGGCCGGACAAGAAGTTCGTGATCACCAACATCGTGGTGTCGCAGTCGTTCCTGAAGGCGCACCCGGACGTGGTCGAGGCCGTCCTGAAGGGCTCGGTCGACACCAACAAGTGGATCAACGCCAACCCGGACCGGGCGAAGGCGTCCGCGAACGCCGCGCTGAAGTCGCTGTCCGGCAAGGCGCTCAAGCCCTCCGTGCTGGACTCGGCCTGGCCCTCCATCAAGATCACCGACGATCCGCTGGCGTCCACGCTCCAGGCGGAGGCGGACCACGCCGTCAAGGCGGGCCTGCTGAAGAAGCCGGACCTCAAGGGCATCTACGACCTGGACCCGCTGAACAAGGTCCTCGCGTCCGAGGGGCGGCCCACCGTGTCCGACGCGGGGCTCGGCGCCCGCTAGGTCGTGTCCGCGCCCCCGCTCCCCAGCCCCTTCCCCGCATCCGCTCCCTGGAGGTGACGACCATGGCGTCCCCGCTCGTCAAGGCCGCCGACGAGACCACGGCGGTGGAGCCCGCCGCACGGCTCGACCACGTCTCGAAGGCCTTCGGTACGGCCGCAGGCCGCCAGCTCGTCCTGGACGACATCACGCTCGACGTCGCGCCCGGCGAGTTCGTCACCCTCCTGGGGGCGTCCGGGTGCGGCAAGTCCACCCTGCTCGGTCTTGTCGCGGGGCTCGACGAGCCCTCGGCCGGGTCCGTGTCCACCGGGGGCAGGCCCGCCCTGATGTTCCAGGAACACGCCCTCTTCCCCTGGCTGACCGCGGGCAAGAACATCGAACTCGCGCTCAGGCTGCGCGGGGTGCCGCGCGCCGAGCGGCGCCCGGAGGCGGAGCGGCTGCTCGACCTGGTGCGCCTCGGCGGCGCGTACGGCAAGCGCGTCCACGAGCTGTCGGGCGGCATGCGCCAGCGCGTCGCGCTGGCGCGGGCGCTCGCCCAGGACAGCAGGCTCCTGCTGATGGACGAGCCGTTCGCGGCGCTCGACGCCATCACCCGGGACGTCCTGCACGACGAGCTGACGAGGATCTGGCAGGAGACCGACGTGTCGGTCCTGTTCGTCACGCACAACGTGCGCGAGGCGGTGCGGCTCGCCCAGCGGGTCGTCCTGCTGTCGTCGCGGCCCGGCCGGGTGGCCCGCGAGTGGCAGGTCGGCATCCCGCACCCGCGCCGCATCGAGGACCCTGACGTGGCCGCCCTGTCCGTCGAGATCACCGAACAACTCCGTGGGGAGATCCGCCGCCATGGCCAGCACTGACACGACACGGCCCGACGCGGCGGGCCCCGCCCCCGCCGGGCAGGACCTGGCGGGCCTCGAAGCGGGTCTCGACGCGCTCGGCAGCGCGGGCCCCGCCAGGGCGCCGCTGCGCCGCACCCTGGTGGACAAGGTGCTGCCGCCGGCCGTCGCGGTCGTCCTGGTGCTCGTGGTGTGGGAACTGCTCGTCCTCGCGCACGTCGCACCCGCCTACAAGCTGCCCTCGCCCGGCGCCGTGTGGGGCGAGGTGACCGGCGCCTGGGAGCAGGGCACCCTGCTCGGCTACATCTGGACGAGCGTGGAGCGCGGCCTGCTGGGCTTCCTGCTCGCGCTGGTCATCGGCACCCCGCTGGGCCTCGTGGTCGCCCGGATCAGGCCGGTGCGTGCGGCGATCGGCCCCATCCTGTCGGGCCTCCAGTCGCTGCCCTCGGTGGCGTGGGTGCCGCCCGCGGTGATCTGGCTCGGCCTCAACGACCGCATGATGTACGCGGTGATCCTGCTCGGCGCGGTCCCCTCGATCGCGAACGGCCTGGTCTCCGGCGTGGACCAGGTGCCGCCGCTGTACCTGCGGGCCGGGCGTACGCTCGGCGCGACCGGTCTGCGGGGCACCTGGCACATCGTGCTGCCCGCCGCGCTGCCCGGCTATCTGGCGGGGTTGAAGCAGGGCTGGGCGTTCTCCTGGCGGTCCCTGATGGCCGCGGAGATCATCGCGTCCTCCCCCGACCTCGGCATCGGCCTCGGCCAGCTGCTGGAGAACGGCCGGACCAACAGCAGCATGTCGATGGTGTTCCTGGCGATCTTCCTGATCCTGATCGTCGGGATCGCGGTGGACCTGCTGGTCTTCAGTCCGCTGGAGCGGTGGGTACTCCGCAGCCGCGGCCTCGCCGTCAAGGGTTGATCGCCTCCATGTACCGCGCACGTCCCGTCCTGCTCCTCGTCGCCCACGGCAGCCGCGATCCGCGGCACGCGGCGAGCGTGCACGCGCTCGCAGAGCGCGTCAGGTCGCTGCGGCCCGAGCTGCGGGTGGAGACGGCCTTCCTCGACTTCAACGCGCCCTCGGTCCCCGGGCTCCTCGACCGGCTCGCGGCCGGGGCGCGCGAGCGCGGCGCGCCGCGCGCCGTGGTGGCGTCGCCGCTGCTGCTGACGCGGGCGTTCCACGCCAAGACGGACCTGCCTGCCGTGCTGCGGGAGGCGTCGGCGCGCCATCCGCTGCTGCGGATCCTCCAGGCCCCGGTGCTCGGGCCCTCGCCGCTGCTGCTGCGAGGGCTCGACCGGCGGCTCACGGAGGCGGGCCTCTCCGCGGCCGACCGCCCCTCGACGGGGGTGGTCCTGGCGTCGGCCGGCTCCTCCGACCCGGAGGCGGGGGCGGTGATCGCCGGGGTCGCGCGGGAGTGGCGGCGGGCGGGCTGGCTCGCGGTGCGGCCCGCGTTCGCCTCCGCGTCCCCGCCCCGCACCGAGGACGCGGTGCGGGAGCTGCGGGCCGCGGGCGCGCGCCGGGTCGCCGTGGCGCCCTATGTGCTCGCACCCGGCCGGCTGCCCGACCGGATCGCCGAGGGGGCGCTGGCCGGGGGCGCCGACGTCCTCGCGCCCGTGCTGGGGGCCGCGCCCGAGGTGGCGCGGCTGCTGCTCGCCCGCTACGAGCAGGCCGCGGCGCACCTGGCCGCCGCCCCGTTCGGGCGCGTACCCGTCCCGGTGCCGCGCTCCGCCTGAGCCCCGGCGGCCGGTACGGTCCGGGTCAGGGCCGCGCCGCGGCGGGCGCTGCCGAGCGGTCGGCCTCGGCGCGCAGCTCGGCCGCCGGCAGGGAGCCGGCGGCGCGGCCCTGTGCCGCGAACGCGTCGGCGAGCCGCTGGAGGGTCTCGTTGACCGGCGTGGCGACCCCGTGCAGGCGGCCGAGCAGGACGATCTCGCCGTTGAGGTAGTCGGTCTCGATGCTGCCCGCGCCGCGGGCGAGCGACTGCCAGGAGGAACCGCCGCCGCGCCGCGCCGACGTGGCCGGGTCGAGGCGGAACAGGGCGCGCGCCTCGTCCTGCTCCTGCTGGGTCGCGCAGTCCACCCCGGCGGCGGAGAGCACCGCCCACCCCTCGGCGACCGCCCGCTGGTAGACGGCGCGCGCGTCGTCGTCCGCGAGACCCGACAGCGCCTCGACGGCGTTGGCGAGGTTGCCGAGCAGCTTGGCGTACTTCCACCGCATGGGGTCGGCCACGACGGGGGCGAGCAGCCGGGCCTTCTCCAGGTCGCCCGCGATCGCGCGGACGGTGTCGTCGGTGCCCGAGGGGTAGCGGCCGAGGTGCAGGATCCCGGTGTACGGGGTGCTCGGCGCGAGCACCGCGCCGGGTTCCACGTGGGTGGCGGGCAGCCAGACGCACATCGCGTACACGCGCCTGAACCTGCGCAGGGCGAGGCGTTCGCCCTCGACACCGTTCTGCGCGCACACCAGCGGCAGCTCCTCCCCCGCCGTGCCGCCGCCGGCCACCGGGCGGCCCGCCCAGGCGCCGAGCGCGGCCGGCGCGTCCTGGGTCTTCACGGCGAGCACCAGCACGTCGTCCGGGCGCAGTTCGACGTCTCCCGGGCCGTCGGCCACGGGCACGCGGTGCACCCCGGTGCCCTCGGGTGTGGTGAACTCCAGGCCGCGGTCGCGCAACGCCTCGTAGTGGGCGCCGCGGGCGACGAGGACGACGTCCGTGCCCGCCTCCGCGAGCCGTGCGCCGATGCTGCCGCCGACCGCGCCCGCCCCGATGATGATGTACCGCATGCCGGTTCCTTCCGCGTGTTCGCCGCCGCTGCGCAGGTAGGGGGCCGTGCCGGGCCCCGGACACGGCCATCCTGCCAGGGCGGGGCGCGGGCTGCGAGGGCGCGCCCAGGGCCGCGGCGGGCGGCCCCGGCGGCCCCCGGGAGCGGCCCCGCGGGTGGCCCGAAGCCGCCCCTCGCCCCAACAGCAGGTGTCCTGAGGCGAGTTGTCGGACAGGGCGCGGATCTCTTCGGCGGTTGTTCCCGTGCCCGCCATGCGGTCCGGCGTCGGCCTGTGCCGGGCGCGGCGATTCTTTGCGGGCCCCAGAAGCTGGCTCATCGCCGAGTTGAAAGGAACTCCGGAATGAACGACGGCACTGCGGAGAACTCGTCCCCCCGCACCGGCCTGACCCGCCGCAGACTCCTCGGCTCCACCGCCGCCGTCGGCGCCCTCGCGGCCGTCGACGCCGCGCTGCCCGGCAATGTGCGCAAGGCGGTCGCCGCCGGTGCCGCGCGGGGCGGGAAGCTCTCGGACATCCAGCACGTGGTGCTGCTGATGCAGGAGAACCGCTCCTTCGACCACTACTTCGGCACGCTGTCGGGCGTGCGCGGCTTCAGCGACAAGAAGGCCCTGCGGCTGCCGGGCGGGAACCCCGTGTTCAAGCAGCCCGACCCCACCGGCGCACAGGGCTACATGCTCCCCTTCCACCTGCGGACGAAGACCACGTCCGCGCAGGCCATCCCGTCGACCAGCCACGCGTGGGAGGTGCAGCACCCTGCGGGGAACGGCGGCAGGATGGACAACTGGCTGCCGGCGCACCGCCCCGCCGGCCACGCAGAGCATGCCGCGCCAGGAGTCCGGCACGCGCCCGCACGTGTCCTGACCTCCGAAGGACCCCGGCCCGCGCTCCGCGGCAGAATCGGAGGGCCCCCGCGAGTCACGTCCTCGCGGGGGCCCTCCGCCCTTCGGCCCGCGCACGGCACCGAGAAGACGATCACGGGAAGGTGCGGCGAGCTCCCTCCAGCCTATTGCACATCATGCGCAAGTGCATCCTGGCGGCAGAAAGCCGGGCGCGTCGCCTCACGGCCGCGGACCCCGGCCCTCCCGTACCAGCTCCTCAAGCCGGTCGAAGCGGCGGTGCAGCGCCGCCGCGTCGGTGGCGGCGTCCGCCTGGCCCCGACGGCCCGCCTGCCGCAGCGCCGCGCCGGCCTCGCGCAGCTCGCGGGTGGCACCGGACACGAACCAGGTGGCGAGCGCCGCCGTCAGGACGCCGAACAGCGAGATGCCGACGAACATCACCACGCAGGCGATGACCCGGCCCCAGAGCGTGACCGGATAGAGGTCGCCGTAGCCGACCGTGGTGGCCGTCTCCAGCGCCCACCACAGGGCGCGGGGGTAGGAGGTGATGCTGGCGTCCGGCGCGCCCCGCTCCGCCGGCACCACGAGCCAGGACCCCACGAGCAGGACGACCAGAGTGGCGAGGGCCGCCCACAGGGACGCGCGCACGTGCGTGCCGCGGCGGCGCGCCCCCGAGAGCCAGCGGACCAGGGTGGCGAAAAGCGGCAGCATGCGGCACCTCTCTGCGGCAGGCCGGACAGGACGAAGGACCGGACAGGTCCGTCGAAACTACCCGCGCGGCGCCCCGGTGACAGTGCGGCGGGGCCGGTGTCCCGGGAGCGTGCCGCTCCCGGGACACCGGCCCCGCGCCGGGCGGCCCGCCTCAGCGGACCACGGGTGTCACGTGCCGAAGCCGAAGGCGAAGACGTGCGCGCCCGAGTCCGGCAGGGTGACCGAGGCCACCTCCTTCGACGCGTCGAGCGGGACCGTGGTGGAGAAGACGTACGCCTTCACCGTGTCCTTGCCGCCGCTTCCGGTGTCGCGGTAGGCGGTCGTGACGGCCTCGGTGTCGCCGGGCACCGGCTTGGAGCCGCCCGCACCGAGCGTCCAGTCGGAGAAGGTGACCGGCGCCTTCGCGGTGCTGCCGTCGGTGTAGGTGACGGTCAGCGTGCCGGTGACGCCGCTGCCGTCGGTCGGCGCGTTGGTCGCGGAGCCCAGCAGGCCGAGCGTGGCTCCCGTGGAGCCCGGGACCATCGGGATGGTCTGTCCGGCCATCTCGATGTTGTCGGGCTGCCCCGACTTCACGACCGGGAAGGTGTAGTCGATCCCGTCCGCGCTGACCTTGGCGCCGCTGCCGGCTCCCGCGGCCGCCAGCGCTTCCTGGGAGTAGGCCCAGCCGCCGCCGTCGAAGCCCCCGTTGAAGCTCGCGCCGTCCGGGTAGACGCCCTCGTTCGTGGAGTAGGGCCACAGCTCGCCCGGCTTGGCGACGGCGACCCGCAGGGCCGCCGTGCCGGCACTCGCCCCGGTCGCGTGGTCGGTGAGCGCGAACGTGACGGAGTAGTCGCCCTCGTCAGCGGGCGCGGTGACCTTCAGGGCCGCCTTGGCCGTGCCCGACGCCGGCACGGTGAGCGAGCCGGAGTCCGCCGACAGCGTCACGCCTGAGGGCGCGGTGGCCCGCCAGTCGACGGTGGCCGCCTCGGAGCCGAGGTTGGTCAGGTTGAGCGTGCTGTCGCCCGAGGCGCCGGGCGCCAGGACCAGCCCGTCGGCGGGTCCGGTCGCCGCGAGCACCTTGCCGCCGCCCGTGGTGTCGGACGGGGGCACGGAACCGGCCGAGGACGCCCAGGACGTGTTGGGCGTGGTGCCGAGCGCCCAGTCCATCGTGCCGGCCTTCTTCAACTGTCCGAAGGTCAGCCAGGACTGCTTCCACTCCTTGCCCTTGACGTCGAGCGCCTGCACGTACGGAGCCCCCGGCGCCGCCTTCGGGGCGTTGATCGCGAGCTTCTTGCCGTTCGCGAAGGTGATCTGCGCGGCCGGGAAGGCGGGACTGCCGAGGGCCAGCGTGTCGGTGCCCGGGGTCTCCGGGTACATGCCGAGTTCGGACCAGACGTACCAGGAGCTCATCGCGCCGAGGTCGTCGTTGCCGAAGGACCCGACCGGGGCGTTGAAGTACAGCTTCTGCTGCGCCTCGCGGACCGCGGCCTGCGTCTTCCAGGGCTGCCCCAGGTAGTCGTACTCCCAGGGGATCTCGACACTCGGCTCGTTGCTGAGGTCGGCGTCGGTGCTGCCCGGCTCGGTGATGTTGTCGAGCAGGCTGTCGAGGTACGACGAGTAGGCCGCCTTGCCGCCGCGCGCCTGGATCAGCTGCTTGAGGTTGAACGGCACCATCGGCGTGTACTGCGCCGAGGTGCCTTCCACGAAGCCGTTGGAGGTGCCGGGGGTGAAGCCACTCGCGAACTGGCCGTCCTTGTCGCGGCCCTGGATGTAGCCCGTCTGCGGGTTGAAGACGTTCATCCAGTCCTGCGCGCGGGTGGCGAACTTCTTGTAGACGGCGTTCTCGCCCAGCGACTTGGCGTAGGACGCGAGCGCGTAGTCGGCGCTGTCGTACTCAAGTTGCGTGGACACCGGGCCGTAGAAGTTGCAGCAGCCGTAGTCGTTCTCGTCGAGCGGCAGATAGCCCTTGGCGTCCCGCACCGACTCGCCGGGGCGGTCGTTGTTGGGGACGGTCGCCTCGTGCTCCATCGCGGAGAGGGCGTGCGCGGTGTCGAAGCCGCGGGCCCCGAAGGCGTAGGCGTCGGCGATGATCGCCGCGGCCGGGTCGCCGACCATGACGTAGCTCTCGCCGTTGTTCGACGCCCACTTGGGCAGCAGGCCCGTCTGGTCGTAGCCGTTGAGCATCGAGGTGACGATGTCGCTCGTGACCTTGGGCTCGACGGTCGCCATCAGCTGGGTCTGGGAGCGGTAGGTGTCCCAGGCCGAGTAGTTGGCGTACTGGGCCTTCTGCCCCTTGGCCAGCTTGTGGACCTGGTCGTCCATGCCCATGTACTGGCCGTTGTCGTCGGAGAAGACGTTCGGGTGCAGCAGGGAGTGGTAGAGCGCGGTGTAGAACTGCGTCTGCTGGTCCTTGCTGCCGCCGCCGACGGCGATCCTGCCGAGGACGTCGTTCCAGGCGTCGTGGTTGGCCTGGCGCATGCCGTCGAAGTCCCAGCCCTTGACCTCGGCCTTGAGGTTGGCCGCTGCGTTGGCGTCACTGGTGTACGAGATGCCGACCGCGGCGGTGACCGAGGGGTCCTTGCTCGTGTCGAACGTCAGGTACATCCCGTTGGCGCCGGTGGTCGGCGGCTGCGCGGCCTTGGCGCCCCGGGGCGTGGCGGAGGAGCCGCCGGCCTTCCCGCCCTGCGCGGTGTGCACGGTCGGCGAGGGCGCGGCGGGCACGGTGAAGTGCTGTTCGCGCTGCGCGGCCTCCGGGTGCTGCTGGAGGCTCTGCTTGGCCCTGCCCCGGGTGAGGGAGGTGGCGTTCTTGTTGATCGTGGAACCGACCCAGGTGCCGCTGGCCGCGAAGGGGTGGTCGAACTTGATGTCGAAGTGCAGCGTGTACGTGTTGCTCGCGCCGCAGAAGTGGCCGCTGTCGACCGACCCGCTGATCTCCTTCTTGTTCACCACCTGCACGCGCGTGCCGTCGACCTGGGTGGCGCCGCCGCTCAGCTTGAGCAGCAGGTTCGACTGCTGCCCCGCGGGGAAGGTGAACCGCCCGAGGCCGGCCCTCGTGGTGTCGGTCAGCTCGGTCTTGACGCCGTTCGCGTCGGTGACGCCGTAGTACCCGGCGGCGGCCTGCTCGTCGTCGTGGCTGAAGCCGACCGACGTGCTGCCGAGGCTGCCGGAGAGGGCGCCGGTCGTGGGCAGGAACGGCAGGTCGCCCGCGACGCCGCAGCCGGGGCCCGAGACATGGGTCAGGCTGAAGCCGGAGAGCTTCTTGTCGTCGTACTCGTAGCCGCCGCCGGACGGCCGGTCGGGGGTGGTGTCGGGGCCCCACTGCATCATGCCGAACGGCATGTCGGGGCCGGGGAAGTCGTCCACCGCGCCCGAGGTGCCGACGATCGGGTTGACCAGCGACGCGGGGTCCTTGACCAGCTTGGGCGTGGCGGCCGAGGCGCTCGACGTCAGGGCCTGGAGCGGCAGGACGGCGAGGCCGAGGACGGACACCACGGCCAGGCGTCTGCGATATCTGCGGTCGGGGGTGGGCGATGAGGGGCTGCTGTTGACCATTCGATTGCCTCCGCAGCGGTCGTGCTACGCACGGGACGTGCCGGTGGACCGGGGCGGCGCGGGGGCGCCGCCGGGGTCCTGGAAGAGGGTGGCGCGGTCGCGGACCGATAGCCTGACAACGTTGCCACTCTGCACGAGTGACGAGTGAAACGTGGATGGTGATTGCGTGTCAACGCCATCAACACGACTTTCTGCGCGCCCCCTTCGCCACCCCTCGGGACGGACGAACCGTCCCGGAACGGCCGCGATACGGCGCTTCGCCCCACCTCGGACCGGTCCGTGGCCACGGGCAGCCGCGGGCCGCCGAGGGGCGTGTCGCACGGCGTGTCGCACGGCCCGCGCGCCCGACACGCGGGGCCCGTCAGCGCCTGCGCCCCGCGCGCAGGACCGGCCGAGGGGCCGTCAGCGCATCCCGTCCCCCGCGTGCGCCGCGTGCGCGAGCAGGTCCGCGATCTCGTCGAGCGCCGCCGGATCCTCCGTCAGCCGGCTGACCGCGACGCGGACATGGGCGGGCTGTGCGGGCGTGAAGACGAACCGGGTGCCGGGCGAGACGGTGATGCCCCGCGCGGCGAGCGTGACCAGGGCGGCGCTCTCGTCGGCCACCGGCATCCACAGGCTCAGCCCGTCCCCGCCCCTGGTGGGCACGCCGCGCTCGGCGAGCCGCTCCACCATCGCCGTCCTGCGGTGGGCGTACCGCGCCGCCGCGCCCTCGACGAGCTCGGCCGCGGCCGGGTCGGTCAGCAGGTGGGCGAGCGCGTTCTGGAGGATGCGGCTGGTCCAGCCGGTGCCGTAGGTGCGCAGGACGCGCACCTTGTCGACCACGTCGCGCCGCCCGCCGAGCACCGCGACCCGCAGGTCGGGGCCGTGCGACTTGGAGTACGAGCGGACGAGCACCGAGCGCTCGGGCAGCCGCGCGGCGAGGCTCGCCGCCGGGCGCGTCGCGAGCGGTCCGGCGCCGTCGTCCTCCACGAGCACCACGGCGGGCGCGGCGGTGAGGACGCCGGCGAGCCGGTCGGCGCGCTCCTCGGTGACGCTCCAGCCGCAGGGCGACTGGGCCTTCGGCTGGTACAGGAAGAGGGTGGGCCCGGTGCGCAGCGCGGCCTCCAGCGAGTCGGGCAGCGGCCCGTCGTCGTCGCAGGCCACCGGGACCTTCTCGACGTCGTGGGCCTCCAGGATGTCCAGCAGCCGTGCGGCGGTCGGCTCCTCGACGGCGACCCGGTCGCCGGGCACGAGCAGCGCGCGGCAGAGGAGTTCCACGCCCTCGTAGCCGCCGCCCACCGCGGTCCACGCCTCCGCCTCGAACGGCCAGGTGCCCTGCACCGCGGCGGCCAGGCGCGGGGTGAGGGCGACCCTGGCGTAGTCGTTGAGCGCCTCGTCGTCGGTGGCGGCGGCGAGCGCCGCGCCGAGCGGCGGCAGCAGCGCCGGGTCGGGGGAGGCGACGGCCAGGTCGAGGGTGAGGCGGTCGCCGAAGTGGCCGACCCGCTCGAACCTGGTGGGGTGGGGCACGCTCGGCGGGCCGCTGACGACGGAGCCGCGCCTGCCCGAGGTGGTGATCATCCGGTAGGTCCGCAGCTGGCTCCACGCCTGGGCGACCGTCCCCGCGCTGACGGTCAGGGCGGCGGCCAGCGCGCGGACGGTGGGCAGCGTGACGCCGGGCGCGAGGTCGCCCGAGCGGATCATCTCCGTCATCGCGGCCGTGATGCCCCGCGCGCTCGCCTCGGGCAGGCGGGCGGCCAGCTCGGTCGCGGCCACCCGGCCCCCGCCCGCCGGGACCGGCCGCGCCGCCGGCCGCGGCGGCGGGCCCGCGGGGCTCCCCGCGGCGGTGTCCTCGGGGGCCTTGGGGGTCATCTCGTCATCCTTTCAGGGGCGTTGGGCGCCCGCCCGGCCGGGTCCCGGCCCGGGCGGCGCGCTCCCCCGCACGTTACAGGCCGGGCAATCTTTGTACATGCACAAAGACAGTCTTGTTCTGGCCACTGGCTGAACATATGGTCCCGTCACGGCCCGCCGCACGGACCCCGTACGGGACGGGCCTGCCCCGCCGTACCCCCGCCGCCTTCGCGGTGAGAGCCGCCACCGAGAGGAACGTGACGTGCCGCAGCCCCCCGTCCGCCTGGCCCTGCGCGACTGGGACCATGTGACCCCCCTGCTCACCGGCGCCGTCCGGGCGCCGGGCCTCGACCTCGCGATCGAGTCCCGTGCCGTCACCCCCGACGTGCTGGAGGAGCCGGGCCTCGACGGCGGGGAGACCTCCTTCAGCCGGTACGCGCTGGCCCGCGCCGGGGGCGACGACCGGCTGGTGGGGCTGCCGGTGTTCGTGATGCGAGGCTTCCGCCACCGCTGCGTGCTGGTGCGCGGCGACAGCCCGTACACCGCGCTCGAACAGCTCGCGGGGGCCCGCGTCGGCCTGACCGGCTGGCCGGACTCCGGCAACACCTGGACGCGCGCCCTGCTGCGCCGCGCCGGGGTGGACCTGGCCGGGATCGACTGGCGGGTCGGCCCGCTCGTGGCGGGCGAGAGCGGCAAGGACCGGGTCGGCACGCGGCCGCTGCCTGCCAACGTGTCGGTGCTCGCCGACGGCGAGAGCCTGCGGGAGGAGCTGGCGGCCGGGCGGCTCGACGCGGTGTTCACGCCGTTCCTGCCGGACGAGATGTTCACCTCGGGCAGCCGCTTCCGGCAGCTGCTGCCCGACCACCGGGCGGCCGAGCGGGCCTACTTCGAGGAGACCGGCTTCGTCCCCGGCATCCACCTCGTCACGCTGAGGCGAGAGACCGTGCGGGAGCGCCCGTGGCTGCCAGGCGCCGTGCTCGACGCGCTGGACGCCGCGAAGCGCCACTGGACGGCGCGGCGCCGTCTGCTGGCCGACACGACGCCCTGGCTGCTGGACGAGCTGCTCGACAGCGCCGCCAGGTTCGGCGCCGACTGGATGCCGTACGGGACCGCGGAGAACGCGCGGATGACCGCGGCCTTCTGCGCCGAGCTGACCGCGCAGGGCATCGCGCCCGGCCCGGTCGACCCCGCCGACGTCTTCCCCGCCGCGCTCGAACCGGCCGCGCCCCCGCGAGGGCGGCGGGCGGCCGACGCACGCGAGCCCGCGGCCTGACCGGCCGAAGCCGCACCCCGCACCCCGCACCCCGCACCGACGCCACGCCGACCCCCCGGAGCCTTCCCATGCGCATCGCCACCGGACAGTTCGCCGCATCCCCCGACTGGGAGCCCAACCTCGACCGGTGCCGCTCGCTCGCCGCGCGCGCCGCGGCGGGCGGCGCCGACCTGCTCGTCCTGCCCGAGGGGGTGCTCGCCCGCTTCACGGAGGACCGGCACCGCATCCGCGAGGTGGCCCAGCCGCTCGACGGGCCGTTCGTGACCGGGCTCGCCGAGGCGACCAGGGGCACGGACACGGCCGTCGTCGTGGGCATCCACGAACCCTCCGACGACGGGCGGGTGTTCAACACACTGGTGGTGCTGCGCGGCGGGGCGCTCGTCACGGTCTACCGCAAGCTCCACCTCTACGACGCCTTCGGCGACCGGGAGTCGGCCCACGTGCGGCCCGCCGAGGAGCCGCCCGTCACCTTCGACCACGCGGGTACCCGGGTGGGCCTCATGACCTGCTACGACGTCCGGTTCCCCGAGCTCGCGCGGCTGCTCGCCGACGACGGCGCCGAGGTGCTCGCCCTGCCCGCGGCCTGGGTGCGCGGCCCCCACAAGGAGCGCCACTGGGAGGTCATGATCGCCGCCCGCGCCCTGGAGAACACCTGCTGGGTGGCGGCGAGCGGCGAGTGCGGCCCGCGCAACATCGGCAACAGCCTGGTGGTCGACCCGCTGGGCACCGTGCGCGCCCGGCTCGGCGCGGAGCCGGGTCTCGCCTGGGCCGAGGCCGACCCGGAGTTCACCACCGCGGCCCGCGCCTCGCTGCCCGTACGGGCCAACCGCAGGTTCGCCGTCGACCCGCGGGTGCACGCGCCGGGCGCCGTGCCCGCGGGCCCCGCAGCCGTGGGTGCCTGACGCCCCTCACGTCCCCGCACCCCCGCCCGATCCGGAGGCCCCGATGAAGCCAGTCAGCCGCCGCAGGACACCCTGGCCGGCCGCGGCCCTCGCCCTCGCGCTCGGCGTCTCGCTCACCGCCTGCGGCGCCAACCCGCCGGGCGCCGTGGACGCCGTCCAGCGCAGCGCGAGCGGCGTGCGGGTCGATCTGCGCCAGCCGCTCGACCCGGCGCTGCACGCCCGGCTGCCCGCGCGCAACCGGGCCTCGGGCACCCTCGTGTCGGTCAACAACGGCTCGTTCCCGCCGTACGAGATCGTCGGCGACGACGGGCGCAGCCTGACCGGCGCCACCGCGGACCTCGGTGTGGCGCTCGGGCACGTGCTGGGCGTACGGATCAAGGACGTGTCCGCCGACGGGCTGCCCACGCAGCTCACCGGCATCAAGGCGGGCCGCTTCGACTTCGCGCTCGGCCCGATCGGCGACTTCAAGGACCGCCAGGGGTCCGACGACTTCGTGGACTGGGTGCAGGAGTTCGTGGTGTTCGCGGTGCCGAAGGGCAACCCCGACCACCTGCGGTCGCTCGCCGACACCTGCGGGCACCGGATCGCGGTGATGTCCGGCGGGTCCGCGGAGAAGGTCGTCAAGGACCAGGTGAGGAAATGCGCCGCGCGGGGCGACAGGCCGCTCAGGGTGCAGTCGTACAAGGACCAGCCGAGCTCCGTCCTCGCGGTGCGCTCCGGCCGCGCCGACGCCTTCTTCTCCTCGCAGTCCCCGCTCACCTACTTCGTCGCGCAGGCCAAGGACCAGCTGCAACTGGCGGGCGTGGGCGAGGCGAACGGGTTCAGCACGCTCTACCAGGGTGCCGTGGTCGGCAAGGGCTCACCGCTGGGCGGGGTCCTCAGGGACGCCATCCAGCGGCTCATGGACAACGGCACATACCAGAAGATCATGGAGAAATGGGGGCTCAAGGGAAACGAGATCAAGAAGGCGGGCATCAACCTCGCCGTCTCCTGACCCCGTGTCCACCCCGGTCCGCCGTACCCGCCCCGACCCGCCGTATCCGCTCCGACCCGCCGTCCGCCGTCAGCACAGGAGGTGAGCCGACATGGCCGCCCTGACCGGAAAACCCGCTCCCCCGCACACCGGCGACGGGGCCGAGTCCCCGCTCGTCGACGTGGCGGGGGCCACCCCCGTACGGCATCCGCTGCGCTGGCTCGCCGTCCTCGTCCTCGCCGTGCTCGCCGCCCAGCTCGTGCACTTCCTGGTGACCAACCCCAACTTCGAGTGGCCGGTGGTCGGTTCGTACCTGAACGCGAGCGTGATCGGGCACGGCATCGCCACCACGCTCGAACTCACCGTCGTCGCCATGGCGATCGGCATCGTCGGCGGGGTGCTCGTCGCCGTGGGCCGCATGTCGGAGAACCGCGTGCTGAGCGCCGTGTGCGGGGCGTACGTCTGGTTCTTCCGCGGCATCCCCGTCCTCGTGCAACTGGTGTTCTGGTACAACATGTCGGCGCTGCTGCCCCGGCTCTCGCTCGGCGTGCCGTTCGGGCCGTCGTTCGTGAGCGGCGAGACCAACGGCCTCATCACCCCGTTCCTCGCGGCGATCCTCGGGCTCGGGCTCAACGAGGCCGCGTACATGGCGGAGATCGTGCGCGGCGGGCTGCTCGGCGTCGACCCGGGGCAGCACGAGGCGGCCGCGGCGCTCGGCATGGGACAGGGGAGGCTGCTGCGGCGCGTGATCCTGCCGCAGGCGATGCGGTTCATCGTGCCGCCGACCGGCAGCCAGATCATCAACATGCTCAAGGCCACGTCGCTGGTGAGCGTGATCGCCCTCGCGGACCTGCTGTACACCGCGCAGTCGATCTACAACCGCACCTTCCAGACGATCCCGCTGCTGATCGTCGCGTGCGTCTGGTACCTGATCATGACGTCGGTGCTGTACGTCGGGCAGTCGTACATCGAGCACCACTACGCGCGCGGCGCGCACCGCACGCCGCGGCAGAGCTTCTGGGACTTCGCGCTGTTCCGCCGCCCCGCCGCGGCGGGCGCGGTGCCGGGTGGCGCGGGCCAGGCGGCCGAGGAGGAGAAATGAGCGTCCTGTCCGAGCGCCCGGCCGCGGCGGCCGGGCCCGGGGCCCCGATGGTCGCGGCCCGCGGCGTGCGCAAGCGCTTCGGCCACCTGGAGGTCCTCAAGGGGATCGACCTGACCGTGGACCCGGGCGAGGTGGTCGTGCTGCTCGGGCCCTCCGGCTCCGGCAAGTCGACGTTCCTGCGCTGCCTCAACCACCTGGAGGTGCCGGACGGCGGCTCCGTCCACGTGGGCGGCGACCTGATCGGCTTCCGGCGCACCAGGACCGGCGTGCGGCACCTCACCCCGCGCGAGGTGACCCGGCAGCGCCGCGACATCGGCATGGTCTTCCAGCACTTCAACCTCTTCCCGCACCAGACGGTCCTGGAGAACGTGGTCGAGGCGCCCTGCGGGGTGCTCAGGGAGCCCAGGGGCGAGGCCCGGGCGCGCGCCGCCGCGCTGCTGGAACGGGTGGGCCTCGCGGACAAGGCGGGCGCCTACCCGCGCCAGCTGTCGGGCGGTCAGCAGCAGCGGGTCGCGATCGCCCGCGCGCTGGCGATGCGGCCCAAGCTGATGCTGTTCGACGAGCCGACCAGCGCGCTCGACCCCGAGTTGGTCGGCGAGGTGCTCGCCACGATGCGGGACCTGGCGCGCGACGGCCTGACGATGATCGTGGTCACGCACGAGATCCAGTTCGCCAGGGAGGTCGCCGACCGGGTCGTCTTCATGGACGCCGGCCGGGTCCTGGAGAGCGGCACTCCCGCCGAGGTGCTCGACCGGCCGAGGGAGCCCAGGACCCGGGAGTTCCTCGGCCGCTTCCTCGGCGGCCGTACGGAGTGACGCGGGCCGGGCCCCGGGGGGCGTACGGGGGCTGCCGTACGCCCCCCGGGGCCGCGCCGCTCAGGGCAGGTGCGGCGGCTGGGCGGCTGGGTCGCGATGGTCGGGGCCCGCTCCGGCCGGGCGATCGCGTTCACGTGCGCTCTCACACCGCCCCACCCGTCACACCGCGGGCCGGTCCACGGCGTAGACGGTCACCGCGTGGCCGTACAGCTCGTCCTCGCGGCGCGGGGCGAGGCCGAGGCGCTCGGCGACCCGCACGGACGGCGTGTTGCCGTGCCGGATCATCGCCGTGACGTACGGGACGGACAACTCGCGCCAGGCGAACGCGAGACAGGCACGCGCGGCCTCCGTGGCGTAGCCCCTCCCCCACGCCTCGGCCGCGAACGTCCAGCCGATCTCGGTCTCGTCGAACTGCTCCCAGTACTGGAGACCGCAGCGTCCGACGAACGCGCCGCCCTCCCTGAGCTCCACCGCGCAGAGGCCGTGGCCGCGCTCCGCCCACTGCCGTTCGATGCCCGCGAGGCGCTCCTCGGCGCGCTCCCGGGTGTACGAGCCGACGAAGCGGCTGACCCGCTCGTCCGCGTGGAGTGCGACGAACGGTTCCACGTCCGCGCGGGTCAGGGGCCGAAGGACCAGTCGCTCCGTCTCGATCACGCGTCCGATCGTACGGCCCCTGGGCCCGAGCCGGCGGGACAGGCTCAACGGCGCCGTCCGTAGAGCGCCCAGGTCAGCGCCGCGCAGGCGGCGTACGCGAGGGCGCCGGTGCCCGCCTCCCCGGCGCCGGTGCGCCCGGGAGGCGGCGGCGACGGTCAGCTGTTGAGCTTCTTCCAGATCGTGCCGTAGGCGCCGATCTCGCTGAACCCGCCGTCCACCGGCAGGTCGATCCCGGTGATGAAGGTCGCGTCGTCGCTGGCGAGGAAGAGCGCGGCCGAGGCCAGTTCGTCGGGATCGGCGGCACGGCCGAGCGGCGTCATGTCCACCAGCTCCTCCACGAGCTCGGTCGCCGAACTCATCATGGGCGTCTCGACCACGCCTGGGTGCATGGCGTTGACCCTGATTCCCAGCGGCGCGAGTTCGGTGGCCGCCGACTTCGTCATCCCCCGTACGGCCCACTTGGAGGTGGAGTAGGCGGCGACCGGGTGTCCCATGATTCCCGACGTCGAGCCGATGTTGACGATGCTGCCGCCCCCGGACTTCCGCATCAGCGGCGCGCAGACCTGGATGCCGGTGAACTGGCCGGTCAGGTTGACGTCGAGGATCTTGCTCCACGTCTCCGGCGTGGTGCCGGAGAGCGGCCGGCGCTCGTTGATCCCCGCGTTGTTGACGAGGATGTCCAGCCGTCCCGCCTCCTTCTCGATCTCATCCACGACCTGGCGCCAGCGGTCCGCGTCGGAGACGTCGAGCAGCTTGAAGGCCGCCGATCCGCCCGCCGCGCGGATCTCGGCGGCCAGGGCCTCGCCGTCCGTCTCGATCACGTCGCACACGTAGACGCGCGCGCCCTCCCGCGCGAAGCGGCGGGCCTCGGCCGCGCCCTGCCCGCGCGCGCTCCCGGTGATCAGCGCGACCTTGCCCGCGAGCCGCCCGGTGCGCCCGGCCTCCTCGGGGCGGGCCTGCGACGGGGCCTGCGCCTGCGGCTCGCCGTCCGCGGGCCGGGGGTCCAGCAGGAGGGTGTCGACTCGCACGATCTGCGCCATGTCGAATCCCGCCATGTCGGTGAGGAATCCGTCACTGCGCATGTAGTCGCGCATGACCGCTTCCGGATCGTCTCCGTCGCGGAAGCTGACGAGGGCGACCACGGCCTTCGGGTCCCCGGGCGCCGGGGCGAAGGCGTGCGTCGTCACGTGGAATTCGGCCAGGGACGCCACGTGCGCCTCCCAACGGGCGAGGTAGTCGGGCACGGCCGACTCCGACGCCAGGTGATACGTACGCCTTTGGTGGACCGGCATGGGTCTGTTCCTTCCAGGCGGTGCGAGTGCCCGGTCAGGACGTGGTGTCCGGCCGGTTCTGCAAGCGGTGGACCGGGGCGTCCTCCCCGAGCGCGCCGAGCACGGAGTGCAGATGCGCGTTGGCGTCCGCGAGGCGGGAGGCGTCGGCCGGTCCCAGCAGGCGCTGGATGGACGCGTAGACGGCCTCCGTCGTGTCACGCGCCAGGACCCATCCGCCTCCGGTGAGGCGTATCTTCCGGCCCCGCCGGTCGGAGGACTCCGGGAGGCGCTCGACGAGCCCCTCTTCCTGGAGCCTCCGCAGGATGTTGCTCAGCCCGCCGGTGGTGAGGAGCAGGCCCTTGGCGAGCTCCCCGGGACGCAGGCCGTCGGGCCGCGCCGCGACGGCGACGAGTACGTCGAACTCACTGCGGGACAGGCCGAAGCTCCGCGCCGCCGCGACGACTCCCCTGTCCAGCAGGGTGTGCAGCCGTCCGACGTGCTGAGCGAATTCGACCACGGGGCCGGGGGCCGGCGGTGGGACCTCGTTGTAGTGGGGCACTCTTCAAAAGTACATCATCGCAAAAGCTTTTATGATTATGCTTCTGGGGCGGTGAAGGAGAGGGCGGACCTGGGGCGCGCGGAAGGCGGCGGGAGCCTCGTAGGGCCGGGGTGCGCGTGTCGGAGGGCGCGGCGCGGGCCGGGAGCGGGGCTCAGTGCGACTCGCGGCCCACCGCCGGGCCGGTCGCGCCGGTCAGGAAGTCGAGGTCGGCGCCGGTGTCGGCCTGGGTGACATGGTCGACGTAGAGGCGCTCCCAGCCGCGTGCGGGCGCCGCGTACCGGTCGGTGGTCGCCCGGTCGGGGGTGCGGGCGGCGAGCTCCGCGTCCGGCACGTCCAGGGTGAGGGTCCGCCCCGGCACGTCGAGTGCGATGACGTCGCCGGTGCGTACGAGCGCGAGCGGGCCGCCGGCGGCGGCCTCCGGCGCGACGTGCAGCACCACCGTCCCGTACGCGGTGCCGCTCATCCGCCCGTCGCAGACCCTGACCATGTCGCGCACGCCCTGTTCGAGGAGCTTCTTCGGCAGGGGCATGTTGGACACCTCGGGCATGCCCGGGTAGCCGCGGGGCCCGCAGCCGCGCAGCACCAGCACCGAGTCGGCGTCCACGTCGAGGCCGGGGTCGTCGACGCGGGCGTGGAAGTCCTCGACGCTGTCGAAGACGACGGCGCGCCCGCGGTGGCGCAGCAGGTGCTCGGAGGCCGCGGCGGGCTTGACGATCGCGCCGTCGGGCGCGAGGTTGCCGCGCAGCACGGCGATGCCCGCGTCGTCCCGCAGGGGCTCCTCGCGGGCCCTGATGACCTCGCGGTCCCAGATCCGCGCGTCGTCCAGGTGGTCCACGAGGGGCCGTCCCGTGACGGTGAGCGCCGCCGGGTCGAGCAGGTCGCGCACCTCGCGCAGGACGGCGAGCAGGCCGCCGGCCCTGTGCAGGTCGTCCATGAGGAAGCGGCCGGCGGGCTGGAGGTCCACGAGCAGCGGAACCCGGGATCCGATGCGGTCGAAGTCGTCGAGCGTGAGGCCGACGCCGAGCCGGCCGGCGATCGCCAGCAGGTGCACGACGGCGTTGGTGGAGCCACCGATCGCGGCGAGCGCGACGATCGCGTTGTGGAAGGAGGCGCGGGTCAGCAGCGTGCTCGGGGTGCGGCTCTCGCGCACCAGGTCCACCGCGAGCTTTCCGGTGGCGTGGGCGGACTCCAGCAGCCTGCTGTCGGGCGCGGGGGTGCCCGCGACGCCGGGCAGGACCGTGCCGAGCGCCTCGGCGAGCAGGCCCATGGTGGAGGCGGTGCCCATGGTGTTGCAGTGGCCCCGGCTGCGGATCATCGCGGATTCGGAGCGGATGAAGTCCTCGCGGCTGAGGGTGCCGCCGCGCACCTCCTCGCTGAGGCGCCACACATCGGTGCCGCAGCCGAGGGGCTTGCCGCGGAACGTGCCCGTCAGCATCGGCCCGCCCGGCACGACGACGGCGGGCAGGTCGACGGAGGCGGCGGCCATCAGCAGGGAGGGGATGGTCTTGTCGCAGCCGCCGAGCAGCACGACCCCGTCGACGGGGTTGCCGCGGAGCATCTCCTCCGTGGCCATCGCCGCCATGTTCCGCCAGAGCATCGCGGTCGGCCGCAGCAGGGTCTCGCCGAGCGAGACCACCGGCAGGTTGAGCGGGATGCCGCCCGCCTCGTGGATGCCGTCGCGCACCGAGGACGCGACCTCGTCCAGATGCGCGTTGCAGGGCGTGAGGTCGGACGCGGTGTTGGCGATCGCGATGTGCGGCCGCCCGGAGAACGCGTCAGAGGGCAGGCCTCTGCGCATCCAGGCCCGGTGGATGTAGCCGTCGCGGTCGTCGCCGCCATACCACTGGGCACTGCGGAGTTCCGACGTCATCGTGGTCCCGCCCTCCGGGGTTCGACACGGCCGGGCCGCCCCGGGCGCCCGGCGCCGAATCAAGATCACCGACTCTACGCGCAGGGCCCGGCCCCCGGAAGACGGCCGTCGAACCCGTACGGGCCACCCCGCGCACGGCGCGCACCCGGCCCCGGCCCCGCGGCAGACGGCACGGGGGCACGGCGGCACGGGGGCACGGCGGCACGGCGGCACGGACACCTTCCGCATCCCGGGACCCGCAGTCTGTGCGGGCCCCCACACGGACCCGCACGGACCCCCTCCGGCCCGGCACGCGCCGCGTCCCGCCCCGTACGCCCGACAGGCCACGCGATGTCGCAAGACGGCCACGGGGCCGGGGCTCCTGACCCCTGGTCGGGGACGACCGCACCGCCCGCGGCCGGAGCCCCGCCCACCGCCCGGCGGTCGGGCGCCCCGCCGTCCCCGCAGGTACCCGGGCCCCGGGCACACTCCGCGCGACCCCGCCGGCGCCGCGCGCCCCACCGTCCCCGCAGGTCCCGGGCGCTCCGTGGGTGCGGGCGCCCGGAGGGTCCCGGCGCGGGTGCCGGTACGATCGTGCGAAGGATCGGCTCCAGGATCCGCGAGCCACGACGGCCGGCGCGGGCGCCCCCGACCAGGGGGGCGGTGGGGCCGGCCGTGGCGCGGCGGCGTCCACAGCGCCGCGGCGGCGCCCTACCCGCACTTGCCAGGCCGGGGCACGAGACCGCGGCAGGGCCCGCGCCGGAGACACCGGACCGCGGGGATGACCCGGGCGCGCCCCTGCGCGTCCGCCGCGAACTGACCGAGGAGCACCACCCTGATGACCGTCGAGGACCCGGCGACCGTGCCGCCCACCGTCGTGGAAGTGACCGATATCGATGTGGTCCGCCAGGGCAGACTGCTGCTCGACTCGGTCTCGATGACCGTGCGGAGCGGCGAGCACTGGGCGCTGCTCGGCTCCAACGGAGCGGGCAAGTCGACCCTGCTCGGCATGGTCGGCGCGCTGACGCACCCGACGCGCGGCCGGGTGGAGGTGCTCGGCCGCACCCTGGGCCGGGTCGACCTGCGGGAACTGCGCACGTCCATCGGCCACGTCAACCCGCGCCATCCGCTGCGCTCGCCGCTGCGGGTGCTCGACGTGGCGCTGACCGGGCTGACGAACTCCGTGGAGCCGGTGCCCCGCTGGACCCCGCCCGCCGGGGAGCCGGAGCGCGCGCTGCGGCTGCTCGCCATGCTGGGCATGGGCGGCAAGGCGGAGGCGCGCTGGCCGACGCTGTCGCAGGGCGAGCGGGGCCGTACGCTCATCGCCCGCGCGCTGATGGCGCGCCCCCGGCTGCTGCTGCTCGACGAGCCCGCGACCGGGCTCGACCTGGCCGCCCGCGAGCAGCTGCTGAGCGCCCTCGACGCGTTGCGGCTCGCCCACCCCGAGCTGGCGACCGTGCTGGTCACGCACCACCTGGAGGAGCTGCCCGCGTCCACGACGCACGCGATGCTGCTGCGCGAGGGGCGGTGCGTGGGGTCGGGCCCGGCCGCGGAGGTGCTCACGACCGACCGGGTCAGCAAGTGCTTCGACCACCCGGTGCGGATCTCCCGCACGGACGGCAGGTGGACGGCGCGGGCGGACCGGATCAGCCCCGAGGAGGCACTTCCCCAGGAGTGAACGCCGTGCCCTGGTGGAAGTAGAGCAGCCACTCGCCGCCGGCGCGCCGCCACACCGAGCTGCGGTGCGCGCGTCGGCGGCCGGCCTCCACGTCGAAGGTCACGTGCACCACGCCGTCGGCGAGTTCCACGGAGTCGAGGCGCGAGACGGTCGGGGGCGGGCCCGCAGGTCCCCTGGCACGCGGCTCCGCCACGAAGGTCTCCCGGTTCCAGCAGCGGCCCGAGGAGCCGAAGGACAGGAACTCCGGGTGGAGCGGGGCGGCGAGCCCGGCGGGCGAGCCCTGCACCGCGGGGTCGAGGAAGCACAGCTCCGCCTCGATGACGGCGGCCGTGGCGGGCGAGGCGTCAGCCACGGGTGAGTTCCATCAGTCGGACGGCGGTGTTCCAGTTGCGGCTGGTGGCGACCACGCCCGGGTAACGCGCCGGCCTGCCGAGCGCCGCGGCGAGCTTCGAACGGCCCACGCCGTCCGGTGCCAGCAGGTAGAGGGCGCGGTCGCCGAGGCGGAACTCCTCGGGGAGGTACGCGCCGGGGTCGAGGTCCGCGAGGCGGGCCGGATCCACCGGCGCGGAGAAGTACGTGACGTGCAGCTGCCGGCCCTTAAGCGCGTGCGCGTCGAACGGGCAGCCGGCCACGACCGCTTCGAGGTACGCGGCGTCGCGCACGACGCAGCCGGTCCCGGAGCCGAAGCGTTCGCGGAGCGCCGCCTCGATACGGGCGCGCAGCGCGTCGTCGGCCGGCCGGTCGTCGCCGGGGGTGCGGAAGACCGCGTTGCCGCTGCGCAGACGGGTGCGGACCGCTTCGAGGCCGAGCCCGCCGAGGGTCTCGCGCAGGCCGGCCATGGGGACCTGCGTGCTGCCGCTGACGTCGATCCCGCGCAGCAGGACGGCGTACGACGTGGTCATGCGGGACACGACAGGGCGGCGCGACGGCCCGGGAGGCAAGGCGCGAGTGGCCCGCGGAGGCGGTGGGCGGCGGCGGCGCGCGGGGTGAGAGGGTGGTGCGCCGACAGACGTATCCGGCGGCGCACGTGAGCGAGTGATCTTCCCCATGGACGAGGCTCAGGCCAGGGACATCCTCAGGGCCGCGGGGCTGCCGCGGTCCGCCGAGCTGATCGCGCTCGGCGAGAACGCGGTGTTCGCCGCGGGGGACCTCGTGGTGAAGGTGGGCAGGGACGCGGCGCGCGCGCCCGAGCTGTGGGAGCGCGCGGAGCGCGAGGTGGCGCTCGCCGGGTGGCTGGCAGGCGCGGGGGTGCCCGCGGTGCGCGCGGCCGAGCCGCACGCGCGCCGGGTGGCGGGCCATCCGGTGACGCTGTGGCACCGGCTGCCCGCGGCGGTGCGCCCCGCGGAGCCCGTGGACCTCGCGGAGCCGCTGCTGCGGGTGCACGCGCTGGCGGCGCCCCGGGACCTGGCGCTGCCGCGGCGCGAGCTGCTCGGCGGGGTGGAGCGCTGGCTGCGGCTCGCGGGGGACGCGATCGATCCGGCGGACGCGGCCTATCTGCGGGAGCGCAGGGACGGCTTCGCGGAGCGCGCGGCCGCCCTGACGCCGCATCTGCCGCCGGGCCCGATCCACGGGGACGCGCTGCCGCGCAATGTGCAGGTGACCGCGGACGGCCCCGTCCTTGTGGACCTGGAGACCTTCTCCCGCGACCTGCGGGAGCACGACCTGGTGGTCCTCGCGCTCTCCCTCGACCGGTACGGCCTCGACCCCGCCGCGTACGACGCCTTCACGGCGGCCTACGGCTGGGACGTGCGGGAGTGGGAGGGCTGCGCCGTGCTGCGGGGCGCCAGGGAGACCGCGAGCTGCGCGTGGGTGGCGCAGCACGCCCCGGCCAATCCGGCGGCGCGCGCGGAGTTCGCGCGGCGGGTGGCCTCGCTGCGCGCCGGTGACCCGGAGGTGCGCTGGTACCCGTTCTGAGCCGCGGGGCCGCGGGGCCGGCGCTCAGCCGCGGTGTGCGGCGCCGGTGTCCGCGGCCGGCACGGCGAACCTGGCCCGCAGCGGCCAGTCGCGGTCCACGCTCGCGTCCGCGTCGCCCTTGCGGCGCAGGAAGCCCTCGAAGTCCTCGGCCCACGCCGCGTACCAGGCGGTCTGCCGCTCGTGGAGCTCGCCGGCGGTGAGCGCGGCGACCTTCGGGTGCCTGCCCGCTATCGCGGTCGCGACCCGGACCGCGGCGAGGGCGTCGGCGACGGCCTCGTGGGCCGCGTCGAGCACCACGCCGTACTCCCCGCAGACGGCCTCCAGGGTGCGCTTGCCCTTGCGGTAGCGGTCGACGGCCCGGTCGATGGTGTACGGGTCGACGACCGGGCCGAGCGGCCCGAGCGGCGGCAGGCCGTGCCGTTCGAGCTCGGCGCAGAGCAGCGTCAGGTCGAAGGCCGCGTTGTAGGCGACCACCGGCACGCCGCGCGCCCAGGCGCCGCGCAGCGCGTCCGCGACCTCCGCGGCCACCTCGCCGGCCGGCCGGCCCTCGGCCGCGGCGCGCTCACTGCTGATGCCGTGCACGGCGGACGCCTGAGCAGGGATCAGCACACCGGGGTCGGCGAGCCAGGTGCGGCTCTCCACCACCTCGCCCCCGGCGGCCTCCACCACCGCGGCGGAGACGATCCTCGCCTCCAGCGGTTCCGTGCCCGTCGTCTCCAGGTCGAATCCGGCCAGCGGTCCCCCGTGCCACGTCATCCTGACTTCCCCTCACCGTGCGGCCCCGCCGCGCCGTTGTGCCCCCGTACTCTCACTCCCCACACCCTCGCACGCGGCACTGACAGCGGCGCGGGCCCCGCGCTCAGGAGACCGGCCGCGAATCCGCCCAGAACGTCTCGAACTCCTCGCGGTAGACCTCGAAGAGGCCGTGCTCGGTGCCCCGTCCCGCGCGCACCACCTCGCGTCCGCCGCCGCGCAGCACCAGCACCGGGGTCTCGATGCCGCGCGCGGTGCGCAGGTACGACTGGACGACGGCGAGCCCGCCGGGGCCGTCGCCGTCGACGAGGTAGGCGGTGAAGCGGGGCGTCTCGTCGAAGACGTGTATCTCGAAGGCGCCGGGGTCGCGGAGCTTGGCGCGCACGCGGCGCATGTGCAGGATGTTCATCTCGACGGTGCGGCTCAGCTCGCCCTTGCGGAGCTGGAGCTCGCGCTCGCGGCGCTTGACGGCGCTGCTCGCCGGGTTGAGGAAGAGCAGCCGCACCCGGCAGCCCGACTCGGCGAGCCGGATCAGCCGCCTGCCGGAGAAGTTCTGCGCCAGCAGGTTGAGGCCGATGCCGATCGCGTCGACCCGGTGGGCGCCGCCGAAGAGGTCCTCGGCAGGGAACTCGCGCTGGAGCCTGACCCGGTCGGGGTGGACGGAGACCACGTCCGCGTACCGGTCGCCGACCAGGTCCTCGACCGCGTCGACCGGCAGCCTCGCGTCCTCGGCGGGCCCGCCGCCCGCGCCGCCGAGCAGGGCGAGCAGCCGGGCGCAGGCACGCTCGGCCTGGGCGAGGACCGTCTCGGACAGGGCGCGGTTGCGGGAGACGGCGTTGCGGGCGACCTCCAGCTCGTCGAGGACGAGTTCAAGATCGCGCCGGTCGCGCAGGTACGGCTCGAAGCAGGGCCAGTGCTGCACGGTCAGCTCGCGCAGCTGGGGCAGGGTGAGGAAGCAGAGGACGTCGTCGTCCGCGGGGTCGAGCAGGTAGCCCTTGCGGCGGGAGACCTCCCGCACGGCGGCGGCGCGCTGCACCCACTCCTGCCCTGCCGGCCCGGCCGCGGCGATGACCCAGTCGTCGCCGTGGTGGGGCTCGTAGACGGGCCGCAGGACGGCGGCGACGACGGCGCGCATCCGCTGCTCGACGAGATTCAGCCAGACGTAGGCGCGGCCGGCTCTGCGGGCCCGGGTGCGCACCCCGGTCCAGGCGTCCGCGTCCCAGTCCAGCTCCGCGCCGATGTCCACCGGGCGCGCGACGGACACCGCGCCCGCCGGGACGGCACCCGCCTCACCCTCGTGACCTGGGCCACCGGGGGGTAGCTCCAGCCCTCCCGAGCTCACCCGCGCACCGCCCCTTCCCCGCCGCCGGGAGACCTTCCGGCGATCCAAGTGATCAACCCCAGTGATCGACGAAGATTACTCCGACGACCGCGCGCGACGCATCAGGAACGGCCAGGCCGATTCCCAACTCCCGCCTCCGTGGCCGATGTTCTGCGGTTCCCGCATGCACCTTTCCATACTGAACACACCTTTTGCACGGGTGGTGCGCCCCGGCGCGCGCCGTACGAGGGGAGGCGCACGCGCCCTCCGGCAGGGCCCCGGGCACATGGCGCAGGCATCCCCTGGGAACGGGGGTGCTAGGTACTGACCCGACTTTCGGGGAAGATCTGCGGGAAGAGACCGGCACCACCCGGATCAGAAATGGAAGAGTTTCGTCTATGCAGATCTGGCCGGGGCACAGGTATCCCCTGGGCGCCACGTACGACGGCGCAGGCACCAACTTCGCGGTCTACTCCGAGGCGGCGGACCGGATCGAGTTGTGCCTGCTGCACGACGACGGTTCCGAGACCGCGGTCGAACTGCGGGAGACCGACGCGTTCGTCCGGCACGCGTACCTGCCGGGGGTGATGCCGGGCCAGCGCTACGGCTTCCGCGTGCACGGGCCGTACGCGCCGGAGAAGGGCCTGCGGTGCAACTCCGCGAAGCTGCTGCTCGACCCGTACGCGCGCGCCATCAGCGGCAGCGTCGAGTGGGGCGAGGCGGTGTACGGCTACCACTTCGGCAGGCCCGACTCCCGCAACGACATGGACTCGGCGCCGCACACGATGTCGTCGGTCGTCGTCAACCCGTACTTCGACTGGGGCAACGACCGCCCGCCGCGCACCGACTACCACCGCACGGTGATCTACGAGGCCCATGTGAAGGGCCTGACGATGCTGCACCCCGCGCTCCCCGACGAGCTGCGGGGCACCTACGCGGGGCTCGCCCACCCGGCGGTGATCGAGCACCTGACGGAGCTCGGGGTGACGGCGCTCGAACTGATGCCCGTACACCAGTTCGTCAACGACCACCGGCTGGCGGACGCCGGGCTCGCGAACTACTGGGGCTACAACACCATCGGCTTCTTCGCGCCGCACAACGCCTACGCCTCCTGGGGCGACCGCGGCGAACAGGTGCTGGAGTTCAAGCAGGCCGTCAAGGCGCTGCACGAGGCGGGCATCGAGGTCATCCTCGACGTGGTCTACAACCACACGGCCGAGGGCAACCACCTCGGCCCGACGCTCTCCTTCCGCGGCCTGGACAACCCGCAGTACTACCGGCTCGCGGAAGACCCCCGCTACTACATGGACACCACGGGCACCGGCAACTCGCTGCTGATGCGCTCGCCCCACGTGCTCCAGCTGATCATGGACTCGCTGCGGTACTGGGTCACCGAGATGCACGTCGACGGCTTCCGCTTCGACCTCGCGGCCACCCTGGCCCGGCAGTTCCACGAGGTCGACCGGCTGTCCTCGTTCTTCGACCTGGTCCAGCAGGACCCGGTCGTCAGCCAGGTCAAGCTGATCGCCGAGCCGTGGGACGTCGGCGAGGGCGGCTACCAGGTCGGCAACTTCCCGCCGCTGTGGACCGAGTGGAACGGCAAGTACCGCGACACGGTGCGGGACCTGTGGCGCGGCGAGCCGCGTACCCTGGCGGAGTTCGCGTCCCGGCTGACCGGGTCCTCCGACCTCTACCAGGACGACGGCAGGCGGCCCCTCGCCTCGATCAACTTCGCCACCTGCCACGACGGCTTCACGCTGCACGACCTCGTCGCGTACAACGGCAAGCACAACGAGGCCAACGGCGAGGACAACCGGGACGGCGAGAGCCACAACAGGTCCTGGAACTGCGGCGCCGAGGGCCCGACCGACGACCCGGAGATCCTGGAGCTGCGCCGCCGCCAGATGCGCAACTTCACGGCGACGCTGCTGCTGTCGCAGGGCGTGCCGATGCTCAGCCACGGCGACGAGTTCGCCAGGACGCAGGGCGGCAACAACAACGCCTACTGCCAGGACAACGAGGTCTCGTGGGTGCACTGGCCCGACCCCGACGCGAAGGCCGAGGACGGGTCGCCGGCCGGCGGCCCCGAGGGCGAGTCGATGCTCGCCTTCACCCGGGCGATGGTCTGGCTGCGCCGCGACCACCCGGTGTTCAGGCGGCGCCGCTTCTTCCACGGCAGGCCCGTGGAGGGCACCCACGACGAGCTGTCCGACATCGCGTGGTTCACGCCCGAGGGCGAGGAGATGACGCAGCAGGACTGGCAGGCGGCGAGCGCGAGCGCCATGACCGTGTTCCTCAACGGGCACGCGATCTCCGAGCCCGGACCGCGCGGCGAGCGGATCTCCGACGACTCGTTCCTGCTGATGTTCAACGCGAGCCCGGACGACCTGGAGTTCCTCGTGCCCGTCAACCACGGCAGGCAGTGGCGGGTCGTGGTGGACACGGCGCGGCCCGGGGGTGTGCCCGCGGGAGGGGGCCCGACGATCGACGGCGGGGAGCGGACCACCCTGACGAGCCGCAGCATGGTCGTCCTGATGCGCCCGGCGTGACGGCCCCGCGCCGGGCGGCCTGTCACGCCGGGCGCCGGGGCAAAACGAGTTGCCCGGGGTCCCGCGCGGTGGTGCAGTGCGGTTCATGGAAGACTCCGAGCTACGCGCCGCGCGCGCCCTGTTCGACCGGCGGATGCGGCGGGAGGCCGGGCCGGACGGCGGCGCGCGCGTGGACCGCACAGCGCGCGCCGTGCGCCAGGCCGGCGGACCCGACGACTGGAACGGCGTGCTCTGGTCGGACCTCGACGAGGCGACGGCCGACGCGGAGATCGCCGCGCAGAAGGCGCACTTCGCGGCCCTCGGCCTGCCCTTCGAGTGGAAGCTGTACGCGCACGACGGGCCGCGGGACCTCGGCGAGCGGCTCGCCGCCGCGGGCCTCGTGCCCGAACCGGCGGAGGCGCTGATGGTCGCCGCGACCGCGGAGGTCGTCGAGCGCACGGCGGACGTCCGACTGCCCGACGGGGTGCGGCTCGCGCGGGTCACGGACCCGGCGGGGGTCGCGCTGATGGCGGACGTGCACGCGCGGGTGTTCGGCCGTCCCTCGTCCTTCCCCGCCCGGCTTGAGCGGCAGCTCGCCGAGGCACAGGACACGGTCTGGGCGGCCGTCGCGCTCGCGGGCGACACGCCGGTCTGCGCGGCCCGCGCCGAGCTGCCGCCCGGCAAGGAGTTCGCGAGCCTGTGGGGCGGCGGTACGCTGCCCGAGTGGCGCGGCCGGGGCGTCTACCGCGCGCTGGTGGCGCGGCGCGCGCGGGTCGCCGAGCGGCGCGGCTACCCGTACCTGCAGGTCGACGCGTCCGACCGGAGCCGTCCGATCCTGGAGCGGCTCGGCTTCGTCCGGCTCACCACGACCACGCCGTACGTGTACGCCCCGGACGCCTGAGCGCCCGGCGGCTCCCCGCACGCCCCGCACCTGTCCGCAGCCCCTACGCGACCTCCCGGACGTACGAGTGACCGAATCCGCCGCCCATGACACGGAACGCGCCGCACGGGGTACGTACGTGTCCATGACGCCCACCGCGACCTACCGGCTCCAGCTCCAGCCCGACTTCCCGTTCGCCGCGGCCGAGAAGGCCGTGCCCTACCTCGCCGCGCTCGGCGTCTCGCACCTGCACCTGTCGCCCGTACTGGAAGCCGTGCCCGGTTCCACCCACGGCTACGACGTGACGGACCACGCCTCCGTACGGGCCGAACTCGGCGGCGAGGAGGGGCTGCGGCAGCTGGCGCGGCGGGCCGGGGAGCACGGGCTCGGCATCGTGCTGGACATCGTGCCGAACCACATGGCGATGTCGCCGCGCCACAACCGGGTGCTGCGCGAGGTGCTGCGGGAGGGGCAGGCGTCCCCGTACGCCCGCTGGTTCGACATCGACTGGGAGGCGGGCGGCGGCAAGGTGCTGCTGCCGGTCCTGCCGGGGCCGCTCGGCGGGGAGCTCGGGCAGCTGCGCGTCGAGGACGGCGAGCTGTGCCACGGCGAGCAGCGCTTCCCGCTGGCGCCCGGCACCGAGGACCTGCCGCTGCCGCGGCTGCTCGACGCGCAGCACTACCGGCTCGCCTGGTGGCGGCTGGCCCGCACGGAGCTCAACTACCGCAGGTTCTTCACCATCTCCGACCTCATCGGGGTGCGCGTGGAGGACCCAGCGGTGTTCGCGGAGAGCCACGCGAAGATCCTTGAACTGGTGCGCGACGGCGTGGTGGACGGGCTGCGGATCGACCACCCCGACGGGCTCGCCGACCCCGAGGAGTACCTGCGGCGGCTGAGCGGGGCGACGGGCGGCTGCTGGACGGTCGTGGAGAAGATCCTCTCCGACGAGGAGCGGCTGCCCGCCGCGTGGGCCGTCGCGGGCACCACCGGCTACGACGCGCTGCGCCGCGTGGACGGGCTGTTCACCGACCCGGTCGGCGCAGGGCAGCTGGAGCGGCGCTTCCGCGAGGTCGTCGCCCCCGCCGAGGACCGCGGCGGGTACTGGGAGCCGACGGTCCGCAGGGCCGCCTACCGGGTGCTGCTGCACGAACTGGCCGCGGAGACGGCCTTCCTGGTGCGCACGGCGAGCCGGGTCTGCGCCGCGGACCCCGCCCTGCGGGACCACGCCCCCTGGGCGCTGGAGACCGCGATCAGGGAGCTGCTCGTGCGGATGGAGGTGTACCGGCCCTACGCGGTGGCGGGGGGGCCGCGCACCGAGGCGGCGGCCTCGGCGATCCCGCAGGAGACGGTGCGGGAGGCGAAGGCGGTGTTCGCGGTCCCCGAGGAGGCGGCCGCGGTCGACGTCGTGCGGGAGCTGGCGCTCGGGGGGCTCGGAACGGGCCCCGGCCAGGCGGCGTTCTGCGCGCGGTTCGCGCAGACCTCGTCGGCGCTGCGGGCCAAGTCGGTCGAGGACACGGCGTTCTACCGGTTCCTGCCGCTGCTTTCGGCCAACGAGGTGGGCGGCGAGCCGGCGGCCCCTGCCGTGAGCCCGGACGCCTTCCACGCGTTCTGCGAGCGGATCGCCCGCGACTGGCCGGCCACCGGCACGGTGCTGACCACCCATGACACCAAGCGCAGCGCGGACGTGCGGGCGGGCATCGCGGTGCTCTCGCAGTGCCCGCGCTGGTGGGACGACCTGCTGGCACAGGTGGCGGGCGTGGCCGCGCCCGACCCGCTGGTCGCCTGGCAGGCGTGGCAGACGGCGCTCGGCTTCACCCCGGCGGGCGACACGGCGGACGTCGACGCGGCGCTCGCCGCCGCGCCCGAAGGGGAGCGCATGGAGGGCGCGTTGCTCAAGTCGGTGCGCGAGGCCGGTCTTCGCACCAGCTGGACCGAGGGTGACCCGCGGTTCGAGCAGGCCGTGAGGGACTTCGTCGCGGCGGGCCCGGCGGGCGCAGCGCGGCGCACGGTCGCCCACTTCAGCCGGGCCCTCGACCCGTACGTGCGCGCAGCCGCGCTCGGCGCGGCGCTGGTGCACCTGACGATGCCGGGCGTCCCCGACCTGTACCAGGGCACGGAGCGCGACTACCACGCGCTGGTCGACCCGGACAACCGGGCGCGCTTCCGGCCCGGGCCGCCGGACGAGAAGACGGTCGTGACGACGGCCGCGCTCCAGCTGCGCCGCGCGCGGCCCGCCGCCTTCGGCGAGTCGGGGACGTACGCGCGGCTCGACGCGGACGGTCCCGCGGCGGAGCACTGCCTGGCGTTCGCCAGGTCGGGCGAGGTCGTCACCGCGGTCACCCGGCTGCCACTGCGCCTCGCGGAGGCGGGCGGCTGGGCGGGCACGGCGCTGCGGCTGCCGCCCGGCACCTGGCGGGACGTACTCGCGGCGCCGCCCCGGGTCTTCGAGGGCGGAGAGGTGCCGCTGGCCGGGCTGTTCGCGGACCGGCCGGTCGCCCTGCTCGCCAAGGAGGTGTGAGCGGGGAGCGGTCAGCGGGTGGCGATGCGGAAGCCCATCCGGCCGAAGGAGACCCGGTCGCCCTCGCCGACGACCGCGGCGCCCACGACACGGCGGCCGTTGACGGTCGTGCCGTTGGTCGAGCCCAGGTCGCGCAGCACCCACACGCCGTCCCGCGCCGTGAGTTCCGCGTGGTGCCTGGAGACCGTGTCATGGGTGAGGCGCAGGCCGTTGGCCGGGTCGCGGCCGATCCGCAGCGGGTACGGGGAGGGCCGTGGAAGCAGCAGTTTCGGCAGCCGCTCCGCCTGCCACGCCGTGCGGAGCCTGAGCGAGAAGGCCGACAGGCGGCCGACCGCTCCGAACACCCGCCGCGACAGACGGCCCTCGTCCTCCAGATCGGCCGTCAGGAGCTTCAGCTCGTCCGCGCGGCGCGCCGAGAGCACGAGGTCCATACGGCGCAGGAAGGTGTCCTGGGACAGCCGTCCGGCCGCCACGCCCTCCCGCAGCACCGCGAGGACGCGGTCGCGCTCGGCGTCGGAGGGCCGCGCCGGGTATACGGGCCTTTCGAAGGAGGACGTCACACACCGGATTGTCCAGCCGGCGGGCCGCGGGTGTCCAGACGGTGCCCGTCGAGGGGCGGGCGCGGGAACCTCGGGTCCGCACGGCGCGCTGCACCCGCGGACAGCGGTGCGGCTTGCCACCATGGAGGCACGTGATGAGCACGGCAGGACGAGGGGGATTCGTGCGGTTCGAGGTGTGGGCGCCGCAGGCGGCGGAAGAGGTCGTGCTGCGGCTCGACGGCGGGGACGTGCCGATGCGGCGCGGCCCGGCCGGGGGCGGCTGGTGGACGGCCGAGGCGCCGGCGGGCGACGGCAGCAGGTACGGGTTCGCGCTGGACGGCGGGCCCGTCCTGCCCGACCCGCGCTCGCGCCGCCAGCCGGACGGCCCCGACGGGCTGAGCGCGGTGGTCGGCCCCGCGGCGTACGAGCGGCGGGTGCCGTGGGCGGGCAGGCCGCTGTCGGGCGCCGTGCTGTACGAGCTGCACGTGGGCACGTACACCCGGGAGGGCACCCTGGACGCGGCGGCGGGACACCTGGCGGAGCTCACGGAACTCGGCGTCACACACGTCGAGTTGATGCCGCTGTGCCCCTTTCCCGGCACCCATGGCTGGGGGTACGAGGGGGTGTCGCTGTGGGCGGTGCACGAGCCCTACGGCGGGCCCGCGGCGCTGGCGCGCTTCGTGGACGCGGCGCACGCGCAGGGGCTCGGGGTGGTGCTCGACGTGGTCCACAACCACCTGGGCCCCTCGGGCAACCACCTGCCCGCGTTCGGCCCGTACTTCACTAAGACGCACCACACGCCGTGGGGCGCGGCGGTGAACCTGGACGCGCCGGGCTCCGACGAGGTGCGGGAGTTCCTGCTGGGCAGCGCCCTCGCCTGGCTGCGGGACTTCGGGCTCGACGGGCTGCGGCTCGACGCGGTGCACGCGCTCGCCGACACGCGGGCGCTGACGTTCCTTGAGGAGCTGTCCTCGCGGGTGGACTCGCTGGCCGCGGAGACGGGTCGGCCGCTGTTCCTGATCGCCGAGTCCGACCTGTGCGACCCGCGCACCACGACGCCGCGCGCGGCGGGCGGCCTCGGCCTGCACGCCCAGTGGAACGACGACTTCCACCACGCGCTGCACACGGCGCTCACCGGCGAGTCCCAGGGCTACTACGCGGACTTCGCACGGGCGCCGCTCGCCGCGCTGGCGAAGACGCTCACCCGCGTGTTCTTCCACGACGGCACGTACTCCTCGTTCCGCGGCAGGACGCACGGCAGGCCCGTGGACCGCGCGCACACCCCCGCGCACCGCTTCCTCGGCTACGCGCAGACGCACGACCAGGTCGGCAACCGCGCACAGGGCGACCGGCTCTCCGCGACGCTCTCCCCCGGCCTGCTGGCCTGCGCGGCCGCGCTCGTCCTGACGGGGCCGCACACGCCGATGCTGTTCATGGGCGAGGAGTGGGGGGCGGGCACGCCCTGGCAGTTCTTCACCGACCACCGGGACCCCGAACTCGCCGAGGCCGTACGCACCGGCAGGCGGCGGGAGTTCGCGGCGCACGGCTGGGCGGCCGAGGACATCCCCGACCCGCAGGACCCGGCGACGAGGGACCGCTCCTGCCTCGACCGCGCGGAGCGGGGGCGCGAGCCGCACGCGCGGCTGCTCGCCTGGCACCGCGAGCTGATCGCGCTGCGCGCGGCCGAGCCCGACCTGACGGACCCGGACCTGGCCGCGGTGGGTGTCGTCTTCGACGAGGCGGAGCGCTGGCTCGCCTTCCGCAGGGGCGACGTCGAGGTGGCGGTGAACCTGTCCGACGTGCCGCGCGCGGTCCCGCTGGGCGGCGGGCCGCACACGGTCCTCGCCTCCTGGTCGCCCCTCGGCCCCCCGGGCGCGGACGGCGTGCTGCACCTGCCGGCCGCCTGCGCCGTGGTCCTGCGCGGCGCCTGAGCGGGCGGCCGTGCCCCGGCGGCGCCCCGCCGGGCCCGGACGACGCGGCTGAGCTGTGGCCCGGACGCGGGGCCCCGCCGTCCGGTCGCCGGGCCGGGCACGGGGCACATGCCGCGGCGGGGCTGTCAGCGGTGCGCGACCTGCCCCGCCCGGCGGGGCGGGCGCGCCCACCGGGTCGTCGAGTCGCGCGCCGGCCCGGACACGGCGCGGCCGGACGGCCGAATTCCCCGCGCGGCGGGGGCTATTCGACGATCGCGAGCTCCCTCGGGGTGTTGTTGAGGCGACGGCCGCCGGTCCCGGTCACCGCCACGATGTCCTCGATCCGCACCCCGAACCGCCCCGGCAGATAGATCCCCGGCTCGACGGAGAAGCACATGCCCGGCACGAGCGGGCGCTCCTCGCCCTCGATCATGTACGGGGGTTCGTGGGTGGTGACGCCGATGCCGTGCCCGGTGCGGTGGATGAAGTACGGGCCGTACCCCGCGTCCTCGATGACCGCGCGCGCCGCCCGGTCCACGTCCTGGCAGGCGGCGCCGGGCCGCACGGCGGCGCACCCGGCCTCCTGCGCGGCGCGCACGGTGTCGTGGACGCGCCGCTCCTCGGGCGTGGGCTCGCCGACGTGCACGGTGCGGGTGGTGTCGGAGCCGTAGCCGTCCTTGAGGCCGCCGAAGTCGAGGACCACCATGTCGCCCTCGGCGACGACCCGCTCGCCCGCCTCGTGGTGCGGGTCGGCGCCGTTGGGCCCCGAGCCGACGACGGTGAAGTCGACCTGCGAGTGGCCGTGCGCGAGCAGCAGCGCCGCGAGGTCGGCGGCGATCTCCGACTCCCTGCGCCCGGCGAAGCGGACCCGCAGGATCTCCTCGTAGGCGGCGTCGGCGGCGGCGCCCGCGGCGGCCACCCGCGCCAGCTCGCGGTCGTCCTTGACGGCGCGCAGCATCGGCAGCACGTCGGACAGGCCCCGGTAGGCGGTGCGCGGCAGCGCCCGCTGGAGCGCGAGCAGGTGCAGCGACCAGGCGTTGTCGCTGATGCCGAAGGCGCCTTCAGGGTCGAGCAGCGCCGTGGCCGCCGCATAGGGGTCGTCCGCGTCGGTCCACGGGCGGAGCGTGAGCGCGGCGGCGCCCGGCGCCCGTGCGGCGTCGCCCGCTTCGAGGGCGGGCACCACGAGGTGAGGCGCGCCGTGCGCGGGGACGACCAGGAGCGTCAGGCGCTCGGTGTCGGCGGTGGGCCGGTAGCCGGTGAGGTGCGCCAGGTCGGGTCCCGGCGCGACGAGCAGGCCGGCGAGCCCGGCCTCGGCCGCGGAGGCGGCGGCCCTGGCGATGCGGGCGCGGTAGTCGTCGGCGGTGAAGGGCGCGGCTGCGGTGGAGGACATCCCCTCATGGTGCGGGTCCGTTTCGCGCGGCGCACGGCCATTGACATCGCGCGGAGGGTGATCGCAGGATGTTGTCCGAGTCAGACGACAGTGTCTGATATATCGGACGAGGAGGTTCGATGGTGCGTACCCAGGTGGACGGCGAGCGGCGGAAGGGCTCGGCCCCCGCCCGCCGCTTCCGGCTCCGTTGGGCGATGCTCGGCGCCGCATCGGTCGTCCTCGTGCTGAACTACGCCGACCGCTCGGCCCTGGGCGTCGCGGGGCCGACGATGATGCGGGAACTGCACATCTCCAACTCCCAGTTCGGGGTCATCACCGCCGTGTTCTTCGTCGGGTACGCCCCGTTCTGCTTCATCGGCGGGCACTTCGCCGACCGGTACGGCCCGCGCCGGGTCATGGCGTACGCCGCCGGGCTGTGGAGCGTGTGCGTGGCGCTCACCGGGGTCGCCGCGGGGTTCATCAGCCTGCTGGTGGTCCGCTTCGGATTCGGCTTCGGCGAGGGGCCGCAGGGCGCGGTCACCACGAAGCTCGCGTCGAACTGGTTCCCGCAGCGGGAGATGGGCCGGGCCGTCGGGGTGGCCCAGGCCGGCACGCCGCTGGGCGGCGCCATCGGCACCCCCGTCGTCGCCGGGCTCATCGCCTGGACCGGGGACTGGCGCATCCCGTTCGTCATCCTCGGCGTCCTCGGCGGGCTCGTCACCCTCGGCTGGTGGGTCGTCGTACGCGACTCCCCCGACTTCCACCCGCTGGCGAGCGCGCGCGACAGCGCGGACATCGCCGCGGGGCGCATCGCGCCGGCCGAGGGCGAGGCCGGGAACGGCGAGGACGGGGGCGAGGCCCCCGCGGTGCGCACGCTCGTCCGCCGCCCCCTGGTCCTGGCGGTCGCGGTCGCCTTCTTCGGCTACTCCTGGGTGCTCTACACCTTCCTGTCCTGGTTCCCGGTCTATCTGACCGACGAGCAGGGCGTCGACATCAAGAGCATCGCTCTCGCGGGCGCGGTCCCCTGGATCTTCGGCGTCGTCGGCTACCTGAGCGGGGGCACGCTCGCCGACCGGCTGGCCGAGCGCACGGGCGAGCCGCGCCGCGCCCGCGCGGTGGTCATCGTCGCGGGGCTGGTCGTCACCGCGGCCCTGCTGTGCTCGACGAGCCTCGTCTCCAGCGCGTGGGCCGCGGTCGCCCTGATGTCCGCCGTGGTGTTCATGCTCTACCTGACGGGCGGCCAGTACTTCGTCATCGTGACCGACACGGTGCCCCGTTCGCGGGTGGGCTCCGTCACCGGCTTCGTCCACTTCGTCGCGAATCTCTCGGGCATCTTCGCACCGCTCCTCGTGGGGCTTCTGATCGACTCCACGGGGTCCTGGAACCTCACCTTCGGGGTGTCGGCCGCCGTCGCCCTCGCGGGCGCGGCGACACTCGCGGTCCCCGGCCTGCGCCCGGACCGCGCACGCGCCGCGCGGAAGACGCGCTGAGAGACATACGCACAGGGATACGCGCAGAGAGGGAGGCACAGTGCCCGGCTGGACCACATACGAGCGCTTCTTCGAGGAGTACGAGGTCGGCGAGACCGACCCCGAGCGCGCCAAGACCATCGACCAGGCGGATGTGAACGTCTTCGCGGGGCTGACCCTCGACTTCCATCCGGCCCACACGGACGAGACGTTCGCCCGGGAGCGCTACGGCGGCCGGCTCGTGCACGGCGTGCTGACCTTCGCGCTGGTGACCGGGTTGTGCGTCGAGTACAACCTGCGGGCCATCTCCTACGGGTACGAGCGCCTCCGCTTCCCCCGTCCCGTGTACGCGGGCGACACGGTCCGCGCGACCGCCACGGTGGTCGCGGTCGAGCCCCACGCCAGGAACCCCGCCATCGGCCTGGTGACCAAGGAGTACACCGGGCGCAACCAGGACGGCGCGGTGGTGATGGCCTGCCGCCATCTGCTCGCGGTCGACCGCAGGGAGGCGCTGGCATGACGGGCTTCCTCGACGCGTACCGGGGCGAGGGCCCGCTGCGCGGCGTGACCGTACTCGACTTCAGCCAGATGATGATGGGGCCGCTCGCCACCCAGTTGCTCGGCGACCTCGGCGCGCTGGTGATCAAGGTGGAGCGCCCGGGTACCGGCGAGTGGGAGCGCGGCTACCTGCCGCGCGGCACCCGGCTCGACGGCGAGTCGCCGTACTTCCTCGCGATGAACAGGAACAAGCTGAGCGTCACCGCGGACCTCAGGGACCCCGGGGACACCGCCTTCCTCAAGGACCTCGTCGGCCGCTGCGACGCGGTGGTGGAGAACTTCCGCCCGGGCGTGATGGACCGGCTCGGACTCGGCTACGAGGACCTCCTCGCCCACAACCCGCGCCTCGTCTACGCCTCCGGGTCCGGATACGGGGCACGGGGCCCCGACGTGCGCAGGCCGGGGCAGGACATGCTGGTGCAGGCGGCGAGCGGCCTCGCGGCGCACAGCGGCCCCGCCGACCGGCCGCCCACCCCGGTGGCCGCGCCCGTGCTCGACGCCTCCACCGCCTTCGTCCTCGGCCTCTCCCTGGTCTCCGCTGTGCTCGACGCCCGCGAGAACGGCACGCCCCGGCACGTCGAGGCCAGCCTGCTCGGGACGTCGCTGCTCATCCAGTGCCAGGAGGCGCTGGTCGCGATGAACACGGACCTGCGGTGGGAGCGCAGCGCGACCGGGATCGCCGCTCCGTGGACGGACTCCCCGTACGGCGTCTACGCCACGGCGGACGGCCATCTCGCCGTCGCGATGACCCCGCGCACCACCTTGGCAGCCGTCTTCGACCTCCCGGCCGACGCCGTCGCCGCGGGCGACGACGAGTGGTTCGCACGCCGTGAGGAGATCGACGCGCTGATCAGGGAGCAGCTCACGGCGGCCGGCACCGCCGACTGGCTCGCCCGGCTCGACGAGGCCGGGATCTGGGCCGCGCCCGTACGGGAGCTGGCCGACGTCGTCGAGACCCCGCAGGTGGCCGCCAACGGCTACGTGCGGACTGTCCGCACCGGCCGGGACCGGCCGGTGCGCGTCGTCGGTCTGCCGGTCTCGATGACCGGCGTCGACGACATCGACCGGCTGCCGCCCCCGGCGGTCGGCGAACACAACGAACTGATCCGCAACGCGGTCCACGACAGGGAGTCCCAGCAGTGACACGGTCGACGACAAGCCAGCACGGCACCGAGCCCCTCGTGCCGGGAGCAGCCCCCCTGCGCGGGCTCGGCATAGCGGCCCCGGCGGGCCCGCCCGCCTCCGCCGGGCGCTTCCCCGACGGCGGGGCGTGGCGGCTGGAGATCCCTTCCGTCGAGGGGCCCGTGCCCCTGGCGGCCGTCGCGGAGGAGGCCGCGCGGCTCGGGGTGCCCGTCCACCGGGTCAGCCAGGGCAGCGGCGTGATGATGCTGTCGGACACCGAGATCCGCGACATGGTCGCGCTGTGCGCGGAGTCGGACATCGAACTCTGCCTCTTCCTCGGCCCCCGCGGCACCTGGGACATCGGCGGCGGTGTGCGGAGCTCCTCGGGAGCCGCGGGCCCCCGGGCCCGCGGCTACACGCAGCTCGCCCACTGCCTCGCGGACGCCGAGCGCGCCGCGGCCCTGGGCGTGCGCAATCTGCTGGTCGCCGACGAGGGCGTGCTGTGGGCGTGCCACCGGCTGCGCGAACGCGCCGAGCTGCCCGGGGACCTGCGCTTCAAGGTGTCGGTGCTCTCCGCGCCGGTGAACCCCGTCTCGTTCGCGCTGCTCGGACAGCTCGGGGCCGACTCGGTCAACGTGCCCTCCGACCTGACGGTGGGCCAGGTGGCGGAGCTGCGCGCCGCGAGCCCGCTGGCCATGGACTTCTATCTGGAGGCACCGGACGACGTCGGCGGGTTCGTACGGCTGCACGACGCGGCCGAACTGATCCGCGTGGGCGCCCCGCTGTACCTGAAGCTCGGGCTGCGCAACGCCCCCGGCCTGTACCCGGTGGGCCGCCATCTGCTGACCGCGGCCACGGAGACGGCGCGTGAACGGGTGCGCAGGGCACGGCTCGTCCTGGACCGCCTCGACGCGTTCGGCGCGGACCTGCCGGGCCCTTCGCCGCGCCCGGCGTCCGCGCTGCCGCGCCCGGTGCGCCTCGTACCGGTGGCGGAGGCCGCAGACGCCGAGGGGGGTCCTGCCGATGTCTGAGCTCAGGGGCATGGCCTGGGACCACCCGCGGGGCGTCGCCCCGCTGCTCGCCGCCTCCGAGGTGTTCGCCGAGCGCTACGGCACGGAGGTGCGCTGGGACGCCAGACCGCTGCGCGGCTTCGAGGAGCAGTCGGTCGCCGAACTCGCCGCCCGTTACGACGTGATCGCCATCGACCACCCCTTCATGGGCAGCGCATTCGCCGAGGGCGCGCTGCTGCCGCTCGACTCCCTGCTGCCCGACGCGTTCACGGCCGAGCTGCGGAGCGCCTCCGTCGGGCCCAGCTGGGAGAGCTACCGCTGGGAGGGCAGCAGCTGGGCCGTACCGGTCGACGCCGCCGCCCAGGTCGCCGCGTACCGGCAGGACCTGCTGCGGGAGGCGGGCGCCGCGGTGCCGGCCACCTGGGCGGAGGTCCAGGCCCTGGCCGACGGCGCGGGCCGGGGCCTGGTGGCGCTGCCCGCGAACGGCACCCACCTCCTGCTCGCCCTCGCGACCGTCTGCCACGGCCTGGCCCGGGGAGGCGGCACGGGTGCCGACCTCGCACCCGCCTGGTGGGGCGAGGACGGCATCGACCCCGAGGTGGGCGAGCCCGCCCTGGAGATCCTGCTGCGGCTGCTGGCGAAGGCCCACCCGATGTCCCTGGAGTCGGACCCCATCCAGGTGTTCGAGCGGATGACCCGCACCGACGAGATCTCCTACGTGCCGGTGGCCTTCGGATACTCCACCTACGCGCGCGCCGACCAGGTGCCGCGGCCCGCGGTGTTCACGGCGGTGCCGAGTCCCGACGGGCGGCTGCGCGGCGGCATGCTCGGCGGCGTCGGTCTCGCCGTGTCCCGGCGGCTCGCGGACCCGGAGCGCCTGGTGCCGTTCCTCGAACTGGTCGCGGGCGCCGCGTTCCAGTCGGGCCCGTACGCCGCGTGCGGGGGTCAGCCGGCGCACCGGGCGGCCTGGACGTCCCCCGAGGTCAACGACGGCTGTCCCGGCTTCTTCGCGCCCACGCTCGACGCGCTGGACGTGTCGTTCGTCCGCCCGCGCGCGGCCTGGTACCCGAGGTTCCAGAGGGAGGGCGGCGAGGTGCTGCACGAGGCCGTGCGGGCCGGGGCGGGTCCCACGGCCGCCCTTGCGGCACTGCGCCGCTGCCAGCAGTCCGTACGTGAGGCATATTCTCCCTCATGACTTCCGCACCGCACCGGGACACGGCAGGGCCCGTGCCGGCCCACGCGCGGGGCACGTACGCCTCCTGCCTCGCCGCCGCTCACCGCCGCTTCGCGCGGCGCGACGCGTTCGTCGCCGGCCCCGGCGCGGCGGTCGGTTTCGCCGAGGCGGAGCGCAGGGCCGCTTCGGTCGTGGGCGGGCTGCGGGCGCTCGGACTCCGGCCGGGCGCCCGGGTGGTGATCGCCCTGGAGAACGACGTGCGGGCAATGCTGGCGGAGCGCGCGGTCATGCTGTGGGGCATCACCCGGGTCGGCGTCAGCGCGCGCATGCACCCGCTGGAGGTCGCCCACGTGGTGGCGGACAGCGGCGCCTCAGTGCTCCTGTGCGAGGACCGGCATGCCGACGGCCTCCCCGCCGACCTGCGGCGCCGGGTCGCGGTCGTGGCCCGGGACAGCGGGCACAGCACGGGACCCGGCCTCGCCGAGCTGTGCGCGGGCACCGCGGACCCGGGGTGCTGGCCCGGCGCGACCCCGGACTCGGCCGCCTCGCTGATGTACACGTCGGGCACCACCGGGCGGCCGAAGGGCGCCGTCAACTCCCAGGCCGCGTGGGCGTCGATGGCCGGGGCCGTCGCGTCCTTCCTGCCGCCGGTCGCGGAGGGCGACGTGCTCCTGCACGCGGCGCCCTTCGCACACTTCAGCGGGTCCGTGGGCGCCGCGTACGCCACGCGCGGCGGCGCGTATGCGGCGCTGCCGAAGTTCGAGCCCGCCGCCCTCGCGGACGCCGTGGAGCGCGTCGGCGCGACCTGCCTCCCCCTCGTGCCCACCATGCTCGCCGACCTGGTCAGGGCCGTAGAGTCGGGGGCGGCCAGGGTGCCGCGCGGCCTGCGGGCCGTGCCGTACGGCGGCTCCACCGTCTCGCCCCGCACCGTGGTGCGCGCCCGCGAGCTGCTCGGCGACGTGCTGGTGCAGTTCTACGGGGCGAGCGAGGCGCTGATCCCGACGACCGTGCTCTCCCGGGCCGCGCACCGGGACCTGCGCGCCGACGCCCCCGCGGTACCGGCCGGGGTGCCGGGCCCCGGGACGCGGCTGCGGCTGCGCGAGCCGCGGGACGGCGTCGGCGAGATCGAGGTCAGGGGCCCCCGCACGATGTCCGGCTACTGGGGCGACCGCGCGCGCACCGGGCAGGTCCTCGGCGCGGACGGCTGGCTCGCGACGGGCGACGCCGGCCGGCTCGGCCCCGGCCGGGTCCTCTTCATCACGGGGCGCACCCGCGAGGTGATCATCTCGGGCGGGTTCAACGTCTACCCGGCTGAGGTGGAGCGCGTCATCGACGGGCTGCCGCAGGTGGCGGAGAGCGCGGTGTTCGCCGTGCCGCACGAGCGCTGGGGCGAGTGCGTGGCCGCCGCGGTCGCGCCGCGCCCCGGCCGCACCGTCACACCGGAGTCGGTCGTCGCGGCGTGCGGGCGCGAGCTGGCGTCGTACAAGAAGCCCGTGCTCGTCGAGATCGTCGAGCGTCTCCCGAGGACCAGCACGGGCAAGGTCGACAGGCGGGCGCTCTCGCGGTCCGCGGCGAAGAGATCGGAGCAGTCGGCATGAGCGAGCACCCCACGGCCCACCGGGCGGGGACGGAGGCGATCACATGAGGCTGGTGCCCGGACTCGACCGCGGCATGCGCGTCCTCGACCTGCTGGCGCGGCGCGGCGAGCCGATATCGGCGTCCGCCCTGGCGCGGGAGCTGGACATCCCGCGGAGCGCGGTCTACGAGATCATCAACACGCTGCTCGTCCACAACGCGGTCAGGCAGCATCCGGGCGGCCTCATCGGCCTCGGCCACCAGACCCTGGTGCTGGGCAGCGCCTACGGCGCCTCGCTCGACCTGGTCACCCTGGCCCAGCCCATCGCGCGCGACGTCATGCTCGCCTGCGAGGAGACGGTGCAGCTCGGCTTCCTCGAAGACCGGCACGTCGTCTATCTGGTGAAGGCGGACTCGCCGCGCCCGGTCCGCCTGGTCTCGCGGGTCGGCTCCCGGGTCCCCGCGCACTGCACGGCGCTCGGCAAGATGCTGCTCGCGAGCCTGCCCGCGGAGGAGCTCGACCGCAGGGTGGGCCGGGTCGAGCTCGAACAGCTCACCCCGGCTTCCATCACGGATCCCACGGTCCTCAGGGAGAACCTGGCCGAGGCGCGCGCGCAGGGATACGCCTGGGAGTACGGGGAGTCCAACGACGAGGTCGCCTGTGTCGCGGCCCCGGTCCGCGACGCGGACGGCCGCGTGGTGGCCGCCATGAGCATCTCGGCGCCTGTCGGGAGGGTCACGGGCCGCCGCGAGGAGCTGCTCACCGTACTGGCCGGGGGTGCGGACCGGCTCTCCGCCTCCCTCGGCCACAGCCCCCGCTGACCCGCCGCCCCGCACCCCGTCCCGCTGGGCCGGCGTCCGCCACGGTGGGACGACGGCCGAAGTCAGCTCTCGGACGGGCCCTTCGCGACCAGGCGCTCCAGCAGCTCCTGGAAGTCCTCGCCCACGACGACCCGCAGCCCGCCGCCGTCCTCGTCGCGCTCGCTGAGCTGCGTGATGGTGCCGCCGCGCCACCAGTAGACGTAGGGGCTGATCGCGCCGGGCGTCTCCTCGTACCCCGACGCGGCGAACATCGCCATGCCCGTGAGCGACGGGATCACCGTCGCGTCCCGGATCACGTGGAAGGCGAGCTGGTGCCGGAACGGCAGCGCGACCAGCGCCCCGTCCTCGGTCAGCCGCTGCCCGGTCGTCTGCCGGATCAGCGTCTCAAGGGCCAGCACCCGGCTCGCCGTGTAGAACGAGTCGCCGACGACGACCTCGAAGCGCATGCCCTGGTCGTCCTCGACCGTCTCGCGGCCCTCGACCGGCAGCTCCCTGAGGTTGTCGAGCGCGCGCCTGCGCAGCTGCTCCGTCTCGCCGAGCCGGCCGAGCGCCTCGTCGGTCAGCATCATCACGGACTCGGGCAGGTCGAGCGCGAGCAGCTCGTAGAGCCCCGGCGCGACCGAGCGCGCGTAGCCGAAGTTCTCCGGGTCGAGGCCCTCGCCGTTGATCACGCGCGGGTAGAGCTGCGCCCTGATCTGCGCGGGCGCCAGCGTGTCGAGCGCCGACGGGCCGTCGACCGTACGCAGCACCATGGCCGCGTGCCGCCTGGCGAGCTCGCCCCAGGCCCGCTGCCCCCGGTCGTCGTTGTGGCAGACCGCGGCGAGGTTGCCGAGGCCGAACTGCCGGCCCGCGTCGTCCACGACCGCCGACTCGAAGAGCGTCACCTCAAGGCCGTGCTCGGCGAACGCCTCCCTGACCTGCGCCCTGAAGTACGCGGCCTCGTCCACGGAGAAGAACGGGAAGGCCGCGTCGCGAGGGGTGTCGCGGGGGTCACGCCGTGGTCCTCGTCCGAACAGCCGCACGCCCTCTCGCCTCCGTCCATGCCGTCGTCCGCCGCCGCGCCGTGTCGTGCATCCGCGCCCTTCCGCCTGTGTGCCGCGGGCCCCTGCGTCGCGTCACGGGCGGCTGCCCCGTACCGGCCGGAGCCGTACCCCTGTCCTTCGATGCTATGCCCAGTCCTCGGGACCGCCGGAAACCTTTTCCCCATCGGTATCCGCGCCGCCCGGCGCCCCCGGGCCCACGTCCCCCGCCAGCACCAGGTCCGCCCGGCCCCGGCCCGCCTCGATCAGGCGCGCGTTGGCCTCGTCGGACCTGGCCACCCAGCGCTCCGCGGCGGCGCGGTCCCTGCCGTGGCGCACATGGCGCTCGACCAGCCGGGCCACGCGCAGCGCCGGGTCGGGGGCGAGGAACCACACCTCGTCGAGAAGGGGGCGCACCGGCGCCCAGGCCGTGTCGTCGTGCAGCAGGTAGTTGCCCTCGGTGACGACCAGCCGCACCGCGGCGGGGACGGCGACGCTGCCGGCGACCGCCTCCTCAAGCGACCGGTCGAACGCGGGCGCGTACACCACCTCGCCCGCCCTCGCCTCGCGCAGCCGGGCGAGCAGCGCCACGTACCCGGCCGCGTCGAAGGTGTCGGGGGCACCCTTGCGGTCCGCCCTGCCGAGCCGCCCCAGCTCGGCCTGCGCCAGGTGGAAGCCGTCCATGGGGACGAGCGCGGCGGCCTCGGGCCCCTCGGTCTCCACGAGCCGCTCCACGAGGCGCAGCGCGAGGGTCGACTTCCCCGCGCCCGGCGGCCCCGTGACGCCGAGCAGCCTGCGGCCGCCCGCGGCGGCGAGGCCGCGGGCCCTGTCGACGAGGGCGTCGAAGCGGTGCGCATGCCCGTCCACGGTCGAGTCCATACCGGTGATTCTGACCGAAGGGCCACGGACTGCCGTGCTGCGGGGCCCTGTTCGACTCCGCGCACCGCGATCTGAAAAGCTTTCCGCGAGGACCCGCTCCCCCGCGCCCGGTACCGTGCCGCGCGCCCGGCCGGGCCGCCGCGCGCGGGCGCGACGGCGGCGGGGTCCGCACGGCCGACAGGGCACGAAGCACGAAGGGTCCCGGGTATGAGCCTGGCGCAGCTGCACTACACCTCGGCTCCCGAGGGCGGCTCCGACGCGCCCGGGGCGCGGTTCACCGCCGTGTCGCCCGGGGTGCCGCAGGGCCTGCTCAAGGAGGCGGAGGCACTCCTCGGGTACGAGCCGCCCCGGGACGCTCCCCCGCACCCGTCGACCGCCGAACTGGCCGCGCTCCCCAGGGCGCTGAGTCACACCGTGCTGTCGGACGGCAGCCGTCTGCTGGCCCGCGCGGTGTGCACGGGCGTGGACCACAGCGGGCGCTGGTGCGCCTTCCACACCCACGCGGTGGTCATCCCCCCGGGCGCCGGGCTGCCGGGCGGCGCGCTGCCGTTCGCCGCCTGGGAGGACCCGCGGTGGGCGGGCACGGCTCCGGCGGACGGGCGGATCGCGCCGCTCGACGCGCTCGGCGCGGTGCCCTCCGCAGCCGGCCCGCTGGGCACCAGCGCGCTGACGGCGTTCGCCACGACCCGCTCGGCACGGCTCGCGCCGTTCCTCGCCGCGGTGCGCGAGGTGTGCGAGGGGTGGCACGCGCACGGCGGCGGGGCCGCGGGCAGGCTCTCCCGGGTCTTCCTGGTGGAGCGGGACAGCACGGACGTGGCGCGCTGGCTCGCGCTGGCGTCGGCCGCGCTGCCGCCCGGGTACGCGGCGCGGCTGACGTTCACCACGTACACAAGGCGGCCCGGCTCCGCGCCGCAGCAGGTCGTCGGGGTGCGGCCGGAGGACCTGGGGGCGCCGGCGGGCCGCGGGCGGCCGGAGGCGGACGGGTACGTGGTCCTCGGCGATCCCGGGCAGCCGGGCGCCGACGACCGCGCGCCGGCGGTCGCCGGGCCCGCGGACCCCACCGACACGCTCCGCACCTGGGCGGCGGCGGCCGCCCGGGTCTGGCTGGCCGGGGCGCCCGAGGTCTTCGAGGCTGCGGACGCGCTGCCCGACGGCAGGCTCTCGGCGGGCGCGCTGGCCTGCGCGGCCCTCGCGGGTGGCGTGGAACTCGACGCGGACGGCCGCGCGGAGGCGGCGGCCTGGGCCAGGCTGCACGCGCGCGCCCTCGACCCCGCGCTGCTTGAGCGGGTGGTGGCGGCACTGTGCGCGGCGGAGGGCCCGCGCACGGCCACCGAGGCGGGTGCCCTGGCCAGGCTGCTCGGCGCGCTCGGCATGACGGCGGGCCCTGCGACGACGGCGCCGCTCGGCGCGCTGGTGCTGACGCTCGCCGTGCGGACGCCCTCGGCCGTGCCCGAGCTGCCGGTGGCGCGGCTCGCCGGGCTGCCCGCCGCGCTCAGGCAGCGGCTCGCGGACGATCTCGCCGACGAGCTGCGGGCGGGCGTGGCGGGCGGCGGCGCCGACGGTGCGGCGGGCGCGCCGACGCTGCTGCGGGTGGCCGGGGTGCTGGGCGTGGACTGCGCCGACCTGCTGCCGGGTGTGGCGGCGAAGCTCGCGGGCGCGCTCGTCGCCGACCCCGAGGGCGCCTGGGGCCCGGCCGTCGAGGCCGTGCTTGAGGAACAGTTCGAGCTGCGGACCGGGCTGCTGAGCTCGCTGGACGCCAAGGCGGCCGAGGACCCCGCGGCGGCCGCGCGGCTGACCGCCGTCGTGCCGCTCGCGCTGACCGGGGTGCAGGCGCTGCCGCACCTGCGGATGTGCGCGGGCGCGCCCTGGCTGCCGGGTCCCGCGGAGGGCCGGGTGGGCGCGCTGCACGCGGCGCTGCGCGCCTCGGGCGTGTCGCCGCTGGCAGAGCCGCTGGTCCTGCGCACGGCGGTGCGCCTGGTGTGGGGCGACGAGCTGCCCGGGGCCGGTGAGGCCCGCCGGATGCTGGACGGCACCGGCTCGGACGCGCACCGGGTCGCGGGGACCTGGCGGATGCTGGTGCGGGCCGCGCTCGAAGCGCCCGCGGACGACGCGGAGGCGCCCGCGCTCGCGCCCGAGCTGCTGCGCTGCTTCCCGGACGCGATAGGCCCCGGCCCGCGCTCCGCGCTGGCCCTGCTGGAGTTCGCGGGCGCGCTCGCCGCGGGCCGCGCGCCCGCGCCGTGGGTGGAGCGCGGGCTGTCGCTGCGCGACGCGGCGCTGCGGCACGGCCCGGTGCCGCCCCCGGTGCTCGACCGGCTCGCCTCGGCCCTCGCGTACGGCCTGCTCTCCGAGGACCGGCCGGACGGCGAGCTGTACGCGCTGGTCCACGGCGGCGATCCCGGGCTGCTGGCCGCCTACGCGACCGCGGCACGCGGCGAGCGGGTCGGTGAGCGGCTGCGGTCGGTGCCCGCGTACACGGCGGACTGCTTCGCCGCCTGGACGTCGCTGCCCGGCGCGACCCGGGCGTGGGACGAGACGCGGACGGCGCTGCTGGAGAAGGTGGCGCGGCCTGCCGTGCGGGCGCTGCCCGCGCCGGACCTGGCGGAGGTGGAGCGCCGTCTTGAGGCGGCGGGCGCGCATCGCGCCGAGGAGTTCAGGGCCTGGCAGCGGGAGTCGGCGCTGAGCCGCTTCGGGCGCCGGCTCGGCGGACTCGGCCGCAGGTCCTGACACGACGCGGGCGCGCGCCGCACGGCGGGTCCGCGCACGACGGCCGGCCGCACACGCACGGCGGGCCGCCCCGCACTGCGGGACGGCCCGTGGTGGTGTCAGCTCCGCGCGGGGGTGAGCCGCAGCGAGACGCTGTTGATGCAGTAGCGCAGGTCCGTCGGGGTCGGATAGCCCTCGCCCTTGAACACGTGCCCCAGGTGCGAGCCGCAGGACGCGCACCGCACCTCGGTGCGGACCATGCCGTACGAGCGGTCCTCGATCAGCTCGACGGCGTCGCTGTCCTTCGGGTCGAAGAAGGACGGCCAGCCGCAGTGCGACGCGAACTTCGTGTCGGAGCGGAACAGCTCGGCCCCGCAGCCACGGCAGGAGTAGACGCCCTCGGTCTCGGTGTCGGTGTACTCGCCGGTGAAGGCGGGCTCGGTGGCCGCCTCGCGCAGCACCGCGTACTCCTTGTCCGAGAGCTCGGCACGCCACTGCTCGTCCGGCTTGACGACGTCGTATGCCTTCTTGATTCCGGATGTCACGCGGTCTCCCTCCGATCGGTGAGGCGGGCGAGGATCAGCGGGCCGAGGTCCGTGACGTCTCCCGCGCCCATGGTGAGAACGAGATCGCCCGCCCCCGACATTCCCGCCACGAGGTCCGGCACGGCCGCCTTGTCGTGCACGGCGGTGACCCGCGCTCCTGCCGCCCGCGCCGCGTCGAGGACCAGCTCGCTCGTGACCCCGGGCAGCGGGTCCTCGCGCGCCGGGTAGATGTCGAGGACGGCCGAGGCGTCGGCGAGCGCGAGGGCCCCGCCCATCTCCCTGCCGAGTTCCTGCGTGCGGGAGAACAGATGCGGCTGGAAGACGACGAGCAGCCGGCCGCCCTCGGGCAGCGCCGCGCGCATCGCCTCCAGGTCCGCGGCCATCTCCGTGGGGTGGTGGGCGTACGAGTCGACGACGCGCACCCCGGCCGCCTCGCCCTTGAGCTGGAGGCGGCGGCCCACGCCGGTGTACGCGCCGAGCGCCTCGGCGAGGTCCGGTGCGGGGATGCCGAGCGCGGCGCCGGCGACCAGCGCGGCGACCGCGTTGGTGGCGTAGTGGCGGCCGGGAACCGAGACGCGGAAGGCCAGCTCGGCGCCGTCGAGCAGGACGGTGACGCGGCTGGTCAGGCCGTCGGGCTCGATGGCGAGGACGCGGACGTCGGCGTCCTCGGCGAGCCCGTAGGTGACGATGCGCGGCGCGTCCGTGCCGCCGTCCTGCCGCACCCGCCTGGCCAGCTCCACGGCACCCGCCTGGTCGGCGGAGACGACGAGGGTGCCGCCGGGGACGATCTTGGCGGCGAACCTCTGGAACGACTCGTAGATCTCGTCCATCGACGCGTAGTTCGCGTGGTGGTCGAGTTCGACGTTGAGGACGATCGCGACCTCGGGGTCGTACTTCTGGAAGCTCCGGTCGCTCTCGTCCGCCTCGGCGACGAAGATCTCGCCTTCGCCGTGGCTCGCGTTGGTGCCGGGGCCCGCCAGGTCGCCGCCGATCGCGTACGACGGGTCGAGGCCGAGCCGGCCGAGCGCGACCGCCAGCATCGAGGTGGTGGTGGTCTTGCCGTGGGTCCCCGCGACGGCCAGCGCGCGCCCGCCCGCCATCAGCGAGGCGAGCGCGTCCGACCGGTGCACGACCGGCACCGAGAGCTCGGCGGCCCGTACCAGCTCGGGGTTGTCCGCGCGGATCGCGCTGGAGACGACGACGCAGGTGGCGTCGTCCGCCAGGTGCCCGGCGTCGTGTCCGACGTGCACGGTCGCGCCGAGCGCGCGCAGGGCTTCCGCAGTGGCCGAATCCCTGGCGTCGCTGCCCGCCACCTTGGCACCGCGCTGGGCGAGGATCTTCGCGATCCCCGACATGCCCGCGCCGCCGATGCCGATGAAGTGCGGCCGTTCCATGGCGGCCGGGATGCCGGGAGCGGGTGCCATACGTGTCTCCAGTAGGGGGTCGCGCGAGGGCCCGTCGCGGCAGGCCGTGGGTCGCGCCTCACCCTATTCGCTGTGCGCGAAGAGTTTCAGCACCGGGACGCCGACCTGGTGGCGCGCCCGGGAGGCCCAGTCGCGGTGGAAGAACTCCTCGACGTAGTGCGGCTCTGTCAGCACGACCACCTCGTCGGCCGCCGTCTCGTCCACGACGGCCTTGAGCCGGTCGAGCGGGTGCGCCTCGACCACCTCGCCCGTCGCCTCCGAGCCGGTCTCGCGCAGGGCGGTGAGCGTGCGGGCGAGGGCGACCTCCGCGGGGTGTCTCGCCTCGCTGCCCTCGGGCTCCCCGCCCTCCTGCGCCGCCTCGCGCAGCTCCCCGTAGGCCACGTCGTCGATGGCGCGCAGCAGTACGTCGGCCTGGTCACCGCGGGGCTGCATGAGCACCACGAAGGAGACCTTCTGGTCGCCGTGGAGGGTCGTCACGAACTCCACGTCCTGGGGCGTCAGGGCCTTCTCGATCATCAGTACGCTCGTGAACACGACAGGCGCCCTTCCGTCCGTCCTGGCGGGCCGCGACCGCGGCCCGCCGCTGAAACCATCCTTCCCCGCCGTCGCGGCGGGGTGGCCTCTAGTCTGCCCAGCCGGAGCTAAGCGGAACGTGATATTCCGTTACTTGGCCCGGCACGCGGCCTCGAAAATCCGTTCCGCGCTTCCCCTACCCCTGATCGCGGGAGATCCACGGGACACCTGCCCGCGCGTATCTGCAGAACAGGAAGCCGTCGTCGGACAGCAGCGAGACCGGCTCGAACCTGGCGGGCACGTCAAGGCCGGGACCTGCCGCGATGCGCTGCGCGCCGCCCGCCACCAGCAGCGGCGCCACCGTCAGGCACAGCTCGTCGAGCACCCCTGCCGCCACGAACTGGCCGAGCAGCCGGGGCCCGCCCTCGGTCAGCAGCCGCGTCAGGCCGCGCGCTGCCAGCTCCCGCACGGCACGCGCCGGGTCCACGCCGCTCCCGTCGCCCGCGACCACCACCTCGGCGCCCGCCGCCTCCGCGGCCCGCATCCGCTCCCCCGGGGCCGCCGCGCCCGTCAGCACCAGCGTCGGCACCAGGGGGGCGCTGAAAAGCGGCAGCGAGAAGTCCAGGTCGAGCCCGGCCGTGACCACCGCGACGGCCGCCGCGGGCCCCCGGCCGTCCGCCGCGCGCCGCTCGGCGAACGCCTCCCGCGCCCTGACCGGCCTGTACCCCTCCTGCCGTACGGTCTGAGCGCCCACGACCACCGCGTCCGCCAGCGCCCTCAGCACCCCGAAGACCCGCATGTCGGCGGCGGAGGAGATGGTGTGCGAGCGCCCCTCGTGCTGCGCCGCGCCGTCCAGCGTCGTGACCATGTTCCCGCGCAGCCAGGGCCGGCCCGCCTCCCGTACGGGGTAGGCGTAGGCGTCGGCCAGCTCGTCGAGCGTCCACTCCCGGTCGGCGCCGCCCGGCGGCCGGGGACCCCGCCCCCGGTCCTCGGATGTCTGATCGGTCACAGGGAACAGGCGTCGCATGCGCAGCAGTCTGGTCAAACTCCTAGAGTTGAGCAACGTGACCTCCTCCTCCGCCGCCTCCGGGGCCCCCGCAACCGAGGCTGCCCCGCTCTCCCTGTGCGCCCGCTTCCCGCACGTGCCCGCCGACCGGCTCGTCGCCGAGCTGGTGCCGCCGCCGCGCTTCGACTCCGTACGGTTCGACACGTACGTGCCCGACCCCGGGCAGCCGAGCCAGGCAGCGGCCGTGGAGGTGCTGCGCGGCTTCGCCGCGGGGCTCGGCCGGGACGCCGCGGCGGGCGGCAGGCGGCGCTGGTTCGGGCGCGGGAAGGCCGCGGCACCCGAGGGCCCGCGCGGCGTCTACCTCGACGGCGGGTACGGCGTCGGCAAGACCCATCTGCTGGCCTCGCTGTGGCACGCGACGCCCGCCGAGCCGGCCCGCAAGGCGTTCGGCACGTTCGTGGAGCTGACCAACCTGGTGGGCGCGCTCGGCTTCCAGCAGACCGTGCGGACGCTCAGCGGCCACCGGCTGCTGTGCATCGACGAGTTCGAGCTGGACGACCCCGGCGACACGGTCCTCGTCTCCACCCTGCTGGCGCGTCTCGTCGAGGCGGGCGTGGCGCTCGCCGCCACCTCCAACACGCTCCCGGGCAAGCTGGGCGAGGGCAGGTTCGCCTCCGCGGACTTCCTGCGCGAGATCCAGGGCCTGTCCGCGCACTTCAGGCCGGTGCGCATCGACGGCGAGGACTACCGCCACCGCGGCCTGCCCAAGGCTCCGGAGCCCTGGACGTCCGAGCAGGTCACGGCCGCGGCCCGGGGCACGGAGGGGGCGAGCCTCGACGCCTTCCCCGACCTCCTCGACCACCTCGCCACCGTCCACCCGAGCCGCTACGGGGCGCTGACGGACGGGCTCGGCGCGGTCTGCCTCACCGGGGTCTGCCCGGTGCCCGACCAGTCGAAGGCGCTGCGGCTCGTGGTGCTCGCCGACCGGCTGTACGACCGTGAGGTACCGGTCGTCGCGTCGGGTGTGCCCTTCGACCGGCTGTTCGGCGAGGAGATGCTGGCCGGCGGCTACCGCAAGAAGTACTTCCGCGCGATCTCCCGGCTCACGGCCCTGGCCAGGGAGGCCGGGGAGCTGATCACCTGACGGTCGCGGACACCGGGTAGGTTCTGAAGCCGTACGTAACCGTCCGGAGCCGTACGCAACCAGAGAAAGGGTTCCACCATGGCCACCACGCGCCAGGCACACACCGTCTGGGAGGGCAGCCTCCTCAAGGGTGCCGGCACCGTCACGTTCGACTCCTCCGGCATCGGCGAGCAGGCGGTGTCCTGGCCGTCGCGCGCAGAGGCGGCGAACGGCAGGACCAGCCCCGAGGAGCTGATCGCGGCCGCCCACTCCAGCTGCTTCTCCATGGCGCTCTCCAACGGCCTCGACAAGGCCGGCACGCCGCCGGCCCGGCTCACCACGCAGGCCGAGGTCACCTTCCAGCCCGGCACCGGCATCACCGGCATCCACCTCACGGTGCAGGGCGAGGTCCCGGGCCTCGACGAGGCGGACTTCGTGAAGGCCGCCGAGGACGCCAAGGCGAACTGCCCGGTGAGCCAGGCGCTCTCCGGCACCACGATCACGCTGAGCGCGTCGCTCGCCTGAGCCCGACCGGCAGAGGGACCCGGCGCGCGGCTCGCGCACCGGGTCCCTCTGCCGCATCCTCGACGCAGGCCGGGTACCGGGAGGAAGGACGCTCCATGGGCGGGAAGCACAAGGGCGGCAAGGACGGCGGTCCCCCCGCGCGGCGGCTGTCGGACCTGCTGAGGCTGACGCCCGGCGAGGCGGTCGACCTCGCCGCGCACGACCCGCGCGCGACGCCCGGCGGGCCCCGGGGCAAGGCCGCGGGCCGGGCGGCCACCGCGGCGCTCGCGGAGCCGCTGGGCGGCCTCCAGGAGCGGCTGTACGCGGCGAGCACGGCGGGCGACACCCGGCGGGTGCTGCTGGTGCTCCAGGGCATGGACACCAGCGGCAAGGACGGCACCGTCAAGCATGTGATCGGTCTCTTCAACCCGGCGGGCTGCCGGATCAGGTCCTTCAAGGAGCCGACCCGGGAGGAGCTGGGCCACTCCTTCCTGTGGCGTGTCAGGCGCGCCCTGCCGCAGCCGGGCGAGATCGGGATCTTCAACAGGTCCCACTACGAGGACGTGCTGGTGGCCCGGGTGCACGACCTGGTGGGCCACCGGGAGATCCGCCGCAGGTACGGGCAGATCAACCGGTTCGAGCGGTCCCTCACCGACCGGGGTACGACCGTGGTCAAGGTCTTCCTGCACATCAGCCGCGAGGAGCAGCGGAAGCGCCTGCTGGCCCGGCTCGACACCCCGGAGAAGCACTGGAAGTTCAGCGAGGGCGACCTCGCGGACCGCGCGCTGTGGCCGGACTTCCACCGGGCCTACGAGACGGCGCTGACCCGCTGCGGCACCGACGCGGCGCCCTGGTATCTGGTCCCGGCCGACCGCAAGTGGTACCGGGACTGGGCGGTCTCCACGCTGCTGCGCGAGCGTCTGGAGGCACTCGACCCGCGGTATCCGCCGGCCGGCTTCGACGTGGCGGCGGCCCGGGAGCAGCTGCTCGCGCTCGGCTGAGGCGGCCCCCGGCGGGCCGGCGGGGACGGGGTCAGCCCGAGCAGGCCAGCCGCTGGCCCTCCTGCCACTCGCAGACCGGACAGAGCGTGGCGCCCCGCGTCGTCTCCGGGTACTCGGTCGGCTCGCCGCAGTGCACACAGTCCGCCCAGGCCGTGGCGGCGCCGTTGGTCTCGTCCATGCGCCCAGGGTACGTCCGGGACACGGCCCCCCTCAGTGGGCGCCGCTCTGCGCGGGGGTCGCCTCGCTCGGCCTGATGATCACGAACCCGTCGCCCTGGAGCATCAGCTGCACGGCCTCCCCGGAACCGCCGGTGATCATGGAGCCGAAGGACTGCGAGCGGTGCAGGGACGTGACCAGCTGGGCGCTCCAGCCGACGACCGCGTCGGTGTCGACGTAGACCGGCTGCTGGGCGGAGACCGGGATCACGATCGGGTCGCCCTCGCAGATCACCGCGAGCTTCCCGTAGCCGGTGAAGAGGCTGTTGAAGAGGCCGCCGCCCGTCATGCCCGCGCCCTTGACCATCTTGATCTCGTAGCTGAGGGTCGGGTCGAAGCAGAGGACGTTGCGGCCGTTCATCGTCAGCGCGTCGCCCTGCTCGATCTCCACGATGAAGCAGTTGGCCGCCTCGTGGGCGAACCACGCCTCGCCCTGGCCCCTGACCGCCATGAGCGGCAGACCCTCACCGGTCAGGGCCCGCTTGAGCAGGCCGCCGACGCCCTGGCCCTTCCGCTCGAACTGGAGGTTGCCGCGGAAGGCGACCATGGCCCCCTGCCGTGCGTGCATCTCGCCGTTGACGACGTACCGGACCGATTTGGCGTTCTGGAGCGTCATGCCGGGCGCGGTGGCCGGCTGGACGAGGTGCTCGGTGGCGAAGAGGTCGCTTTTCATGGAGGCATACTCACCCGGAGGCATTGATTCCGCCAAGAAAGCACCTGCGAGAATCGACGGGTGACCACTGACCCGAACACCGAGCCGCGCGGCGGGGACACCGATCCGCGCGACGCGGCACCCCAGTTCGTGCTGCCGCTGGTGCTGCGCATCGAGCGCACGGCCCCGCCGTCGCGCACCGACGCCCTGGAGACCACGGCACGCGCCGTCCTCACGATCCTGTCCGACGACCGCTCGCTCGGCGAGGGCGAGTGGGCCGCCGCCGTGCGCGACTGGCAGGACGCCCGCATCCGCAAGGTGGTGCGCAGGGCGCGCGGCGCGGAGTGGCGCAGGGCCGGGGCACTGCCCGGGATCACCGTGACCGGCACACGGCCCTCGGACCCGGCCGAGGTCCGCGTCTTCCCGCCGGTCCCGCTGGACGGCTGGCCGAAGGACCTGGCGCGGCTCCAGGTCTCGGGAACCGAGCTCGCGGAGCCCGAGCCCCCGGCACCGCCCGCGCCGTCCGTCCCCGTCCTCTGGCTCAACCCGCATCTGGAGATGTCGGCGGGCAAGGCGTGCGCGCAGGCGGGCCACGGCGCCCAACTCGCCTGGTGGGACCTGCCGGACGCGGAGCGCAAGGCCTGGCGCGAGGCGGGCTTCCCGCTGGCCGCGCGGGTGGCGTCCCCCGCCGCCTGGCAGTCGCTGCTTGCCGGTGGCCTCCCGGTGGTCCAGGACGCGGGCTTCACCGAGATCGCCCCCGGCAGCGCGACGGTGGTCGCCGACCATCCGGCGCTGCGCGCCTGAGCCCGGCCGGGTTCCGTACCCCACGGGGAACGCGGCGGCCGCCGCGTGCGCGGTGCACACGGCGGCCGGCCGGAAGCCCCGGGCCCGTTTTCTACGCGGGGACGCTCGCCACGCCCGGCGCGAGGAAGCGGCGGCCGTTGACGCGCTCCGAGACGCCCTCCCGGTCCAGGTACGGCGTGATGCCGCCCAGGTGGAAGGGCCAGCCCGCGCCGGTGATCAGGCACAGGTCGATGTCCTGCGCCTCCGCGACGACGCCCTCGTCCAGCATGAGCCCGATCTCCTGCGCGATCGCGTCCAGCACGCGCGTCCGCACCTGCTCCTCGGTCAGGGCCGTGTCGCCCTGCGTCATCAGGGCCAGGATCTCCGGGTCGAGTTCCGGCTTCCCCGCGTCGTACGTGTAGAAGCCGCGCTTGCCCGCCTCGACGACCGCGCGCAGGTTCCGCGACACGGTGAAGCGCTCGGGGAAGGCGGAGTGCAGCGTCTCGGAGACGTGCAGCCCGATCGCCGGGCCGACCAGTTCGAGCAGGACCAGCGGGGACATCGGCAGGCCGAGCGGCTCGACGGCGCGCTCCGCGACCTCCACCGGGGTGCCCTCGTCGATGGTGTTCTGGATCTCGCCCATGAAGCGGGTCAGGATCCGGTTGACGACGAACGCCGGGGCGTCCTTCACCAGTACCGCCGTCTTGCGCAGCTTCTTCGCCACGGCGAACGCGGTCGCGAGCGACGCGTCGTCGGTCGCCTCGCCGCGTACGACCTCAAGGAGCGGCAGCACGGCGACCGGGTTGAAGAAGTGGAAGCCGACGACCCGCTCGGGGTGGGCGAGCTTCGAGGCCATCTCGCCGACCGACAGGGACGAGGTGTTGGTCGCGAGGATCGCGGTCCGGGGCACGACGGCCTCGACCTCGGCGAAGACCTGCTGCTTGACGCCCATCTCCTCGAACACGGCCTCGATGACGAAGTCCGCGTCCGCGAACCCCTCCGCCTTGTCGAGCACACCGGTGACCAGGCCCTTGAGCCGGTTGGCGGTGTCCTGGTCGATCCTGCCCTTGCCGAGGAGCTTGTCGACCTCGGCGTGGACGTAGCCGACGCCCTTGTCGATGCGCTCCTGGTCGATGTCGGTGAGGACCACGGGCACCTGGAGGCGGCGCACGAACAGCAGCGCGAGCTGTGAGGCCATCAGACCGGCGCCGACCACGCCGACCTTGTTGACGGGCCGGGCGAGGTTCTTGTCCGGCGCGCCCGCCGGCCGCTTGGCGCGGCCCTGCACCAGATTGAAGGCGTAGATGCCGGAGCGCAGTTCGCCGCCCATCACGAGGTCGGCGAGCGCCTCGGTCTCGGCCTCGAACCCGGCGCGCAGGTCGCCGTCCTTGGCCTGGGCGATGATGTCGAGGGCCCGGTAGGCGGCGGGCGCGGCGCCGTGCACCTTGGAGTCCGCGACGGCCCTGCCCCACTCGACGGCCTGGTCCCACGCCTCGCCGCGGTCGATCTCGGGGCGCTGCACCTCCAGTTCGCCCTTGAGGACGGCGGCGGTCCAGGCGAGCGACTGCTCCAGGAAGTCCGCGGCCTCGAACAGGGCGTCGGCGATGCCGAGTTCCAGCACCTGGGCGCCCTTGAGCTGCCGGTTCTGGTTGAGCGCGTTCTCGATGATGACGTTGACCGCGGGGCCCGCGCCGATCAGGTTCGGCAGCAGGGCGCAGCCGCCCCAGCCGGGCACCAGGCCGAGGAAGACCTCGGGGAAGGAGAACGCGGCGATGGACGCGGAGACCGTGCGGTACTGGCAGTGCAGGCCGATCTCGACGCCGCCGCCCATGGCCGCGCCGTTGTAGTACGCGAACGTCGGCACGGCGAGCGAGCCGAGCCGCGCGAACACGTCGTGCCCCGCCCTGCCGACGGCCGCGGCCTCCTCGCGGCTGGAGAGCAGCCCGACACCCTTGAGGTCGGCGCCGACGGCGAACACGAAGGGCTTGCCGGTGATGCCGGCACCGACGATCGTGCCCTCCGCCGCCTCCTTCTCGACCTGGTCGATCGCCGCGTCGATACGGGCGAGGGACTGCGGTCCGAAGCTGGTGGGCTTCGTGTGGTCGAAGCCGTTGTCCAGGGTGATCAGCGCGAAGCGCCCGGCGCCGGCCGGCAGGTCGAGGTGGCGTACGTGCGCCTCGGTGACGACCTCGTCGGGGAAGACCTCGGCCGCGCCCTTCAGCAGTTCGGCGATGTTGCTCACTTGCTGCCTCCGTCGAAGTGCGGGTTCTCCCAGATGACCGTGGCGCCCATGCCGAAGCCGACGCACATCGTCGTCAGGCCGTAGCGGACGTGCGGGTGCTCCTCGAACTGCCGGGCCAGCTGCGTCATCAGGCGGACGCCGGAGGAGGCGAGGGGGTGGCCGAAGGCGATGGCGCCGCCGTACTGGTTGACGCGCTCGTCGTCGTCGGCGATGCCGTAGTGGTCGAGGAACGCGAGGACCTGTACCGCGAACGCCTCGTTGATCTCGAAGAGACCGATGTCGGAGATCGTCAGGCCCGCCTTGGCGAGGGCCTTCTCGGTCGCCGGGATCGGTCCGTACCCCATGACCTCGGGTTCGACGCCGGCGAAGGCGTAGGAGACGAGGCGCATCTTCACCGGGAGGCCCTGCTCGCGCGCGAAGTCCTCGGCGGCGATCAGGGAGGCCGTGGCGCCGTCGTTGAGGCCGGCCGCGTTGCCCGCGGTGACGCGGCCGTGCGGGCGGAAGGGGGTCTTGAGCCCGGCGAGCATCTCCAGGGTGGTGCCCGGACGCATCGGCTCGTCGGCGGTGGCGAGGCCCCAGCCGGTCTCGCCGCCCTCGGGCGAGGTGCGGCGCACCGAGATCGGCACCAGGTCCTGCTGGATCCTGCCGTTGGCGTACGCCTTGGCCGCCTTCTCCTGGGAGCGGACGGCGTACTCGTCGCTGCGGGCCTTCGTCAGGTGCGGGAAGCGGTCGTGCAGGTTCTCCGCGGTCATGCCCATGAAGAGGGCGGACTCGTCGACGAGCTTCTCGGAGACGAACCGCGGATTGGGGTCGACGCCCTCGCCCATCGGGTGCCTGCCCATGTGCTCGACACCGCCCGCGACGACGACGTCGTACGCGCCGAAGGCGATGGAGCCCGCGGTGGTGGTGACGGCGGTGAGCGCACCCGCGCACATGCGGTCGATGGCGTAGCCCGGCACGGAGGTCGGCAGGCCCGCGAGGATGGCCGCGGTGCGGCCGATGGTCAGGCCCTGGTCGCCGATCTGGGTGGTGGCGGCGACGGCGACCTCGTCGATGCGGGCGGGGTCGAGGTCCGGGTTGCGCCGCAGCAGCTCCCGGATGGATTTCACGACGAGATCGTCGGCGCGGGTCTCGTGGTAGATGCCCTTCGGGCCCGCCTTGCCGAACGGGGTGCGGACGCCGTCGACGAAGACGACGTCCCTGACGGTACGAGGCACGATGGCTCTCCTCCAGGGTGCGGGGTGGCACAACTGCGACGCGCGCCGGGGCACGCCGCCGCTCATGCTACTCGCGAGTAATTAACCTGCCCACCCCCATCATGGCGAGCGTCGAACCTCACACCCGCGACCGCCGGGCCCGGCCCGCGCACCGCGGCCCGCGCGGCCCGGCCGGCCCCGCGTCCCCGACTTCGCCGGGCGGCGGGCGCAGACGGGGCAGCGGCGCGGACGGGCGGCGCGGTCACA
>NZ_BAABEP010000018.1:71429-119422 GCF_039540215.1 Streptomyces tremellae | reverse complement strand
CGCGGCTCGCTGCGCGCCGGAATACTCCGTCCGCCTCGGCCGGGTAGGGGCCGGGCGGTTCAACGCGGTGGCCGCCGCGGTCGGCGGCAGCGGCACCTGACCCCGTCCGGGAGGCGGCCCGCCGCGCGGCGACGCGGTCTCATGGCGGAGTACCGCCGCGGACGGTGAAGGGCCCGGCGCATCTCGCGGGCTCCGGCCAAGGACGGGCCCGTCCGGCGCGCCGGACGCGGAGGTCCCGAGGATCGCGACGGCCTTCTCCCCCGTCCCCGGCACCGAGGCAGCACCCTTGGGCGGTCGCCCACACCCAGGCCCGGGTCGCCCGGCCCTGATCGCCCGCAGGGGTCAGCCCTCCGCCGCGCCCGCCTCTCGACGCGGGTGCGGGCGCGGGCGCGGGCGCGCCGGAGCCTCGGTCGTGACCCGTCACGGCGCCGTGTCGAGAGGCGCGGCGATCTCCCGGACGGCCTTCCAGCAGGCGTCGGAGTCCGGCAAGCGGGCGCGCTCCGACGGCCAGTGCCCTGGAGGCAGCCGGAGGGCCGGACGGGGACGCCGACACGGATTTCGGCGACCGCCTGCGGATCAGCCCGGCGGGGCGCGGCGGACGGGCGACCCGGGGGGGCAAGCCGAGGACCCGGTTCCGGACGGGGCGTACACCGGCGCGTCCGGCGGCCCGCGTGGTGCAGCGCGTGCCCGCTCCCCCGACTCGGAGGATCATCGGTATGTGCTGACCGACGGGCCGGAAGGGCGGTTGGATGTTCGAGATCGAGAGCCTGGAGGACGCCGCTGTCGCTGCCGCGCTGGTCACGGGCCCCGGCCACCGCCTGGTGCAGCACAACGAGTCCTTCCGGGATCTCTTCGGTTTCTGGCGCCCCGGCCAGGAGGCGGGCGTCGCCCTGAGCGGGCCGGGGCTGCGGCCGGTCCTGCGCGCCCTCGACCTGGCGGGCACCGAGCGCTCATCGCCCCTGGTCGACGCGGCGGGGGACGCGGGCGACGGCTCGTACGGGCACCGCTCGTGGGTGGTGAACTGCGTGCCGGTGGTCTCCCGGCACGGCCCCTCGGTCCTGCTGCTTGCCGCCAGGGTCCCCGAGGAGGCCGCGGCCGCCGTGGGCACACGGCCGCGGGGCGCGGCGGAGCGCGAGGCGGACCTGGCGCGGTACGAGGCGCTGCTCTCCGCGGTGCCGCAGGTCGTCTGGCGGATGGACCGGGACGGCGAGGTGTCCGCGCTGGTCGGCCGGCTGGGTGAGGCCGCGGGCGGCCTCTGGCACCCCGGCGGTGGCCTCTCGTGGATGGACGCCGTGCACCCGAAGGACCGTGCCGCGTTCGGTGCGCGGTGGGCCGCGACGGCCAGGGGCGACGCCCTGCTCGACACCGTGGTGCGGGTGCGGCGGGCCGGGGAGCCGCCGCGCTACCGCCATGTGCAGATCGTCGCCGTGCCGGTCCTCGACGGGGGCGAGGTCCGCGAGTGGGTCGGCACCGTGACGGACGCGGAGGACCAGTGGCGCGTACGGACCAGGGACCGGCTGCTGGAGCGCGCCTCCGCGGTGTCCTCGGCCCGTGACCTGGAGGAGGCGTTCGCGGCCACCGCCACGGCCGTGGTACCCGACCTCGTCGACGCCTTCGTCGTCTTCCAGCTGCGGCGTCCTGGACCGTACCCGGACGCGGGCGCGGGCCGCGACGTCCTGTACGCCACCAGGGGACGGCGGGCGCTCGCCCCCGGCGTGCCGCCGCTGCCCCCGCTGACGGACGACTTCGCGCTCGGCGCGATGTCGCGGAGGGTGATCGACGAGGGCAGGACCGAGCTGCTGGCCTTCCCGCCGGGCGAGCCGCCGAAGGACCTGGTGTCGGGGCCCTCGGCCGACTGGCTGACCGAGGCGCGGGCCACCAGCCTGGCGATCGTGCCCATCGTCATCGACGACCGGACCGTGGCACTGGCCTCGGCCGCGACCTGCTCCGGCAACCCGCCGCCCGCCGAGTCCGAGCTCGGCCTGCTCGAAGAGGTCCTGCGCAGCGTGCAGGACCCGCTGCGGCGCACCCTTGAGCTCCAGAGCGTCCGCGACACGGCCCTCGTGCTCCAGCGCTCGTTCCTGATCACGCCGCCGCGGGTGACGGGCGCCGAGGTGGCGGCCGTGTACGAGCCCGCGAGCACGACGGCGGAGATCGGCGGCGACTGGTACGACGCGGTCGCCCTGCCCGACGGCACCGTCACCCTCTCCATCGGCGACGTCGCGGGCCACGACCTGGCGGCGGCGACGGAGATGACGAAGGCGAGCAGCATGCTGCGGGCGTTCGCCTACTCGGACGGTGCCGCCGGGCCCGCCCGCGCGCTCAGCCGGCTCGACCACGTCACCCAGGGCGTCAGCACGGCCGCGCTCATCACCGCGCTGCACGCCGTGCTCCGGCCGGTGCGCGAGGGCCTCTGGGACGCGACCCTGTCCAACGCGGGCCATCCGCCGCCGCTGCTCGTCCCGGCCTCGGGACCGGCGCGCTACCTGCACGGCGACGTCTGCCCCGACCCGCCGCTGTGCGTCGCGCCCGACGTGGAACGTACGGACTGGCACCACGGCCTCGGGGCGGGCGACACCCTGCTGTTCTACACGGACGGCCTGGTGGAGGCGCCGGGCACCGACATCTCCGAGGGCATGAGGCGGCTCGCCGACCGCGCCGCCTGCCTGCGCCGCGCGGACCGGCCGCTCGCCGGCCTCGTCACCGCGCTGCTGCCGCCCACGGGCGGCGCGGAGGACGCGGGCGACGACATCGCGGTCATCGCCTTCCGCGTGGCCGCGGGGTCCGGGCGGCCACCGCGGCCGTAACGCCGGTACGGGCGGCCCGCGTCCGACGCACGCCCCCGGCTCCGCGCCCGACGTACACCCGGCCCCCGCGCCCGGCGCAGGACCCCTCTCGCGACGCACGGACAGGCCGGGACCGGTGCCCGGCGCGCGAACCGGTCAGGACCGGTGCAGCGCGCGGAGGAACTGCTCCGCGAGTGCGGCGGTGTCGAGGGTGGCCGCGTCGCGGCCCGAGAGAACGTGGAAGAAGGGCGGGCCGATCAGGAGGGCGCTCGCCTGATCGGGCGTGAGGGCGGTGGCGGCGGCCGACCGCAGGGGTTCGACCACCTCGGCCGCGCTCTGCCTGAGGGGGTCGCCCGACGCGAGCAGGGCGGCCACGTCCGCGTTGTGCTGGGCCTCGCCGACGAGGGCGCGGTAGGCGGCGCCCGCGTGGGAGCGGGCGAGGAAGGCGACGAGGGCGTCGAGGTACGCGGTGAGGTCCGCGCGCGGATCACCGCCGCGGGGTACGGAGAGCTCCTCGCGCGCGTCCGTGACGCTGGCCTCGTACAGCACCTCGGCCTTGTTCGACCACCAGCGGTACACGGTCTGGCGGCCCACGCCCGCGCGCTCGGCGATGCCCTTCATCGTCAGGGCGGCGTACCCGACTTCCACCAGCAGGTCGTCGACGGCGTGCAGCACGGCCGTGCGTGCGCTCTCGCTGCGGGGCCGTCCGCGCCCGCTCCCATCCATCATGGGTCCACTTTAAACGAGGCACGTCGTCTCGTATTCGTGGTACCTTTACGGTGCACGGTGACTCGGAAAGCGGCCCGCCGCGACCGGGAAAGCGGCGAACCCGCGCCCCGGGAAGCGGAGCCGCCGCACCCGGGGAGACGGCACCCCCGGCGCGTCCGGAGAAACGCCGCCCCGCCGTGCCCCGGCGGGGCGGCGAGGGCACGGCGCCCCCGCCCCTCCGCCGGGCCCCGCACCGCACACCCAGTCCACGAGGAAACGAGAGCCATGGCTGCCACCCTGGAAAGCCCCCCGCGCCCGGCGCAGAGGTCCGGTCCTGTGCTCGCCTGCATGAGTGTGTGCACCGCGCTGGTCGTCGGCTTCGTCGCGGCCATCAACCTGGCGGTGCCGAAGCTGGCCGCGAGCTCCCTGCACCCGACGTCGTCAGGCCTGCTGTGGATCGTCGACGCCTATGTCGTGATCTTCGCCTGCCTGGTCATCCCCGCCGGCGCGGCCGGCGACAAGTTCGGCCGCAAGGGGACCCTCCTGACCGGCCTCGGCGTCTTCGCGGCGGGCGCCCTCGTCTCCGCCGCCGCGCCCAACGTGGCGGTCATGCTGGCGGGGCGCGCCGTCACCGGCCTCGGCGCCGCCTGCGTCCTGCCCAACTGCGTCGGCGTCCTCCTGCACGCCACCGCGCCGGAGCGCCGCCCGCACGCGCTGGCCGTCTGGGCGGCCGCCTCCGGCATCGGCGGGGTCGTCGGCAACGTCGGCGGCGGGGCCGTACTGACCGGTGGCTCCTGGCACGCGCTGTTCCTCGCCGTCGCGCTCGTCGCGGCGTGCTGCCTGGTGTGGGCGGCACGCTCGGCCCCGCGCAGCGCGCGCCACGACCGCGCCCTCGACATACCCGGCACGCTGCTGTTCGTCGCGGCCGTCGTGGCACTGCTGATCGGCATCATCGAGGGGCCCGAGCACGGCTGGGGCAGCGCGGCCGTCCTCGGGGCCTTCGTCTGCGCGGCGCTGCTCGGCGTGTGCTGGGCCCTGGTCGAACTGCGCGTCGCCCACCCGGTGCTCGACCCGCGGCTGCTGCGCGACGCGGCGCTCGGCAGCGCCTGCCTCGGCATGGCGGTCACCTTCTTCGGCAACTTCGGCCTCTTCTACGTCAACGCCTCGCTCCTCCAGTACGGCCGCGGCTTCTCCGTGCTGGAGACGGGGCTCGGCATCGTGCCGCTGACCGTCCCGCTGCTGCTCGGCACCCGGTACGTGCCGGGGCTGATCCGCCGGTTCGGCGTCCCCGCCACCCTCAGCGCGGCCTTCGCCCTCACCGGCGCCGGCCTGTTCGCCCTCTCGTACTCCTCGGGCGCCGGCTACCCGGTGTACGCGGCGGGGCTGGTCGTCATCGGCCTCGGGATCATGCTGGCCGCTCCCTGTCTGACCGCGCGGATCGCCTCCGCGCTGCCCGTGGAGCGCGCCGGGATCGCGGGCGGACTCCAGTCCGCCACCCGCGAGTTGGGCAGCGCACTCGGGGTCGCCGTCGTCGGCACCGTACTGACCGCGGGATTCACCCGGCACCTGCCCGCCGGCCTGGCCGGGCACACGCCGGCCCCCCGCACCGTGGGAGAGGCGCTCGCGCTGTCCCCCACCGACCACACCGCCGTCACCAGCGCCTTCACCCAGGGCGCCGACACCGCGCTGCGCGCCGCCGCCCTCGTCGTGCTCGTCGCGGGAGCACTCGTCGTCGCCGGTCTGCTGCGCGCACGCGGCACCGCCCCCGCCGGCCAGGGGCCGGGCCCCGCCTCCCCCGGGCGGCCGGCCGGGCCGTGACCGGGGGCTTCCCACCGGATCCATCAAGTCCATTACCGACACGCCCCGTTGAGGGGCTGCCAACACGCCCCGTTGAGGGGCGAAGGAGGTCACGCTCATGCGTGTGTTCGTCACCGGAGCCACCGGCTGGATCGGCTCGGCCGTCGTCGACGAGCTCCTCTCCGCGGGCCACGAGCCCCTCGGCCTCGCCCGGTCCGACGCGGCCGAGGAGGCCCTCAAGACCAAGGGCGCTGCAGTGCTCCGCGGCGACCTGGACGACCTCGACTCGCTGCGCCGCGGCGCGGCCGCCGCCGACGCCGTCATCCACCTGGCCAACAAGCACGACTGGGGCGACCCCGCCGAGTCGGACCGTTCCGAGCGCGCCGCCGTCGGGGCGCTCGGCGACGAACTGACCGGCACCGGCCGACCGTTCGTGGTGGCGGCCCCGCTCTCCGGCATCGCCGAGGGCAGGCCGGCGACCGAGGACGACCCGTCCCCCGCCGTCGGGCCGGGGTCCGACAGGGGCGGCAGCGAGAACCTCGCGCTCGACTACGCCGCCAGGGGCGTGCGCACGGTGATCACCCGGTTCGCGCCGAGCGTGCACGGCCGCGGCGACTGGGGATTCGTCAACTTCCTCACCACTGCGGCCCGCGAGCGCGGTGTCTCCGGCTATGTCGGCGACGGCTCGGCCGCCTGGTCCGCGGTGCACCGCGCCGACGCGGCCCGCCTGGTCCGCCTCGGCATGGAGCACGCGCCCGCGGGGACGCGCCTGCACGCCGTCGCCGAGGAGGCCGTGCCGACCCGGGCCGTCGCGGAGGCGATCGGCGACGCCCTCGGGCTGCCCGTGGTCTCCGTCGAACCCGGCGACGCCGGCGGCCATTTCGGGTTCGTCGGCGGCTTCTTCGCCTCGACCATGACCGCGTCGAGCGTCGCGACCAGGCGGCTCCTGTCCTGGGAGCCCACCGGTCCGACGCTGCTCACGGACATCAGGACCGGCGCCTATACGGCCTGATCCCTTCCGTTCCCCACCACCGCAGCACGCCACACCGCTTCCGAGGAGTCCACAGTGCCCGAAGTACCCGAAGTCACCACGTATCCCCACACCCTGGCAGACCCCCGGGTCGCCACCGCCCTGGCCGACATGTTCGACGCGGCGGCCCGCGACGAGCAGGCCGAGTCGCGGCCGCCCGAGGAGCCGGCCGCGCTCGCCGCCCTGACGGCACAGCAACTCGCCGACGCGGCCCAGGAGATCTACATGCCGGTCTCCGCCGAAGGCGGCCGGCTCCTCTACAACCTGGTCCGTGCGGCCAGGCCCCACACCGTTGTCGAGTTCGGCACCTCGTACGGCATCTCCACGCTGCACCTGGCCGCCGCCGTGCGCGACAACGGCACGGGCCGCGTCGTCACCACCGAGATGAGCCGCACCAAGGCGGACGCGGCCCGCCGCACCTTCGCCGAGACCGGCCTCGCCGACGCGGTCACCCTGCTGGAGGGCGACGCGCTGGAGACGCTGGCCGCGCTGGAGGGCCCGGTCGACTTCCTCTTCCTCGACGGCTGGAAGGACCTGTGCCTGCCGGTCCTGCGGCTCCTCGAACCGCGCCTCGCGCCCGGCACCCTGGTCGTCGCGGACGACGTCGTCCTGCCGAATCTCGGCCCCTACCTGGAGTACGTGCGGGACACCGCGAACGGCTACCACAGCGTCACGTTCCCCGTGGAGGACGGCATGGAGATCAGCTGCCGCCTCTGACCGCACGCGCGGGGGCCGGGTGCCGCGTGGCGCCCGGCCCCCGCGTACGGCTCACTCGCTGCGCGGGAAGCCGAGGTCGATGCCGCCGTGGCTCGGGTCGGGCCAGCGGGTGGTGACGGCCTTCTCCCGGGTGAAGAAGTGGAACCCCTGCGTGCCGTACGCCTTGGTGTCACCGAACGCGGACGCCTTCCAGCCGCCGAAGGAGTGGTAGGCGACCGGCACGGGGATGGGGACGTTGACGCCGATCATCCCGACCTGCACCTCGCTCTGGAAGCGCCGGGCGGCTCCGCCGTCGTTGGTGAAGATCGCGGTGCCGTTGCCGAAGGCCCCGGAGTTGACCAGGGCCACGCCGTCCTCGTACGAGGTGACCCGCACGACGGAGAGCACCGGGCCGAAGATCTCCTCGGTGTAGACCTTCGACGTGACCGGCACCCGGTCGATCAGGGTGGGGCCGAGCCAGAAGCCCTCGGGGGCGCCGTCCGGCTCGACCGTCCTGCCGTCCACGACGACCGAGGCGCCGTCCCGCCGCGCGAGGTCGATGTACGAGGCGACCTTGTCGCGGTGCTCCCGCGTGACCAGCGGGCCCATGTCGCAGCCGCGCCTGCCGTCCCCGGTGCGCAGCTTCGCCATGCGCGCGGTGATCCCCTCGACGAGGGCGTCGGCGCCCGGCTCCACCGCGACCACCACGGACACCGCCATGCACCGCTCGCCCGCGGAGCCGAAGCCCGCGTTGACCGCGGCGTCCGCCACCAGGTCGAGGTCGGCGTCGGGGAGGACGAGCATGTGGTTCTTGGCGCCGCCGAGCGCCTGGACGCGCTTGCCCGCGCGGGCCGCGCGCTCGTAGAGGGACGCCGCGATCGGGGTGGAGCCGACGAAGGAGACGGAGGCGACGCCCGGGTGTTCGAGCAGCGCGTCCACGGCCTCCTTGTCGCCCTGCACCACGTTGAACACCCCGTCAGGCAGGCCCGCCTCGCCGAGCAGCGCGGCGAGCCACAGCGCGGCTGACGGGTCCTTCTCGCTCGGCTTGAGCACGACGGTGTTCCCCGCGGCGAGCGCCACGGGGAAGAACCACATCGGCACCATGGCGGGGAAGTTGAAGGGGCTGACGATCGCGGTCACGCCCAGCGGCTCGCGGAAGGAGTGCACGTCGACGCCGCTCGACACGTTCCGCGAGAACGCCCCTTTGAGGATCTCGGGGAAGCCGAGGGCGAATTCGAGCACCTCCTGGCCCCGGGCGATCTCGCCGAGCGCGTCGGAGAGCACCTTGCCGTGCTGGGCGGTGATGACCTCGGCCAGCTCGTCCTTGCGCGCGTTGAGCAGTTCGCGGAAGCGGAAGAGGATCGCCTGCCTGCGGGCCATCGACAGGGCGCTCCAGGCGGGGAAGGCGCGGGCCGCTGCCGCGACGGCGCGCTCCACGTCGTCGGGGCCCGCGAGCACGACCGAGGCGGTCCGCACCCCGAGCGCGGGGTCGTAGACAGGCCCGAGGCGTGAGCCCTCGGGGTCGGACGGCGCGCCGTCGATCCAGTGCGGGATGCGCGCGGGTGCCGCGGCGGTGGCGGACTCGGACATGGCTGGCCTTTCGCTGACGGGTCGGGTGCGGGGTGGCGGCGGGGCGCGCGGTCAGTCCATGACGACGACGGCGCGGCCGGTGATCTCGCCGCGGGCGAGCGCCCGGTACGCCTCGTCCGCCTCGTCCAGGGAGTAGCGGCGGGTGACGAGCCCTGCCGCGTCGAAGCCCCCGCGGGCCGCGGCCTCCACCACGGCGGGCAGGTCCTCGCGGGTCCGTGCGCCGAAGGAGCCCGTGACGGTGTAGCCGCGCCTGACCAGCGGGGTGATCTCGATCTCGGCCTTCGCGCGGCCCGCGGCGATGCCGATGGCGACCATCCGGCCTCCGTCGCCGAGCAGTTCGACCGCCTGGGTGAACGTGCCGGGGTGGCCGAGCGCCTCGAAGGCGACGTCGACGCCGCCGCAGATCTCCCGGACCGCGGCGCGGGCGTCGGTGGTACGGGAGTTGACGGTGTGGGTGGCGCCCATCCGGCGGGCGGCCGCCAGCTTGTCGTCGGCGACGTCGACGGCGATCACCGGGTCGGCGCCCGCGGCCCTGGCCAGCTGCACCACCCCGGAGCCGACCCCGCCGACCGCGACCACCGCGACCGCGTCGCCCGGCCCGACCCGGCCGGCGCGGTGGACGGCGCCGTACGCGGTGAAGGCGGCGCAGCCGAGGATGGCGGCGGAGTCCGCTTCGAGGCCCGGCGCGAGCGCGGTCAGGCCGGCCAGCGGCACGACCGCGTACTCGGCGAGCCCGCCCATGGAGTACATGGCGAGGAAGGAGCCGTCCGGCATCGAGAGCCGGCTCTCACCGTCGTAGAGGGTGCCGCGCAGCCGGTTCTGGGCGAAGAAGTTCTCGCACAGGTCGTCGCGGCCCTTCGCGCAGGACGCGCAGGCGGTGCACGGCATGATGAACGCGCCCACGACCTCGTCGCCGACGCGCAGGCCGCCGGCCTCCTCGCCCCCGTCGCCGAGCGCCACGACGCTGCCGCTGATCTCGTGGCCGAGTACCGCGGGGCGCGGGAAGCCGACCTCGCCCTTGATGACGTGCAGATCGGTGTGGCAGACGCCGCAGGAGCCCACCTTGACCAGTGCCTCCCCCGCGCGCGGCCGCGGCACCGGGATCCGCAGGATCTCAAGCTCCGGCGCGTCGGCCGTGAGGACGGCCGCCTTCATCTCGCTCGGCAGGGCAACAGCGGACACGGGTCCTCCACGGTGAGGGGGCGATCAGCGCCCAGCCTGCGCCCCGCCGAAGCGGGCGGACAAGTACTGATCGAGCACACCGGATCTGCGTTTTCGCACACCGGGTCCCGCCGGGGCCCGCGGCGGGACGGCCGGTCAGCCCAGGGGCAGCAGTTCCTCCCGGTGGCGTGCGACATGGCGGTGCAGGGCGGCCCTGACGAGCCGGACGGCGTCGGGGGCCGGGCTGTCCCTGCGCAGGCTCAGCGAGTACGCGAGGACGAAGCGCACCTCGTCCGGCAGCACGCGCACGAGGTCGGGCTCGGGCTCGGCGAGGAAGGCGGGCAGCAGGCCGAGGCCCGCGCCCGCCCTGGTCGCGGCGAGCTGGGCGAGCACGCTGGTGCAGGCGAGGCCCACGCCCGTGCCCGCGAAGCTGCGGGCGAGGTCGAGTTCGGCGACGGCGAGGTGGGACTCGACGTAGAACACCAGGCGGTGGCGCGCGAGGCCGGCGGTGCCGGTGAGCGGGCCGTGTCCGCGCAGGTAGTCGCGGGTGGCGTAGAGGCCGAGTTCGTAGCGGGTGAGGAGCTCGGAGGCGAGCCAGCCCTGCCGGGGCTCGCCGATGCTGACCGACAGGTCGTAGCCGGCGGCGCGCGGGCTCAGCGGCCTCGTCGAGGTCACCAGCTCGACCGCGATGCCGGGGTGCTCGCGCACGACCTCGGCGATCGCGGCGGCGGCCAGGGTCGAGCCGAAGCCGTCGGGGGCGGCGATGCGGACGGTGCCGCGCACGGTCTCGCCGTCGCCGCGGATCGCGGCGCGCACGTCCTTGACGATGTCCTCGATGCGCCTCGACCGTTCCACGACGGCCCGGCCGACCTCGGTGAGGACCCAGCCGTCGTGTCCGTGCTCGATCAGTGTGACGCCGAGGCCGGACTCCAGCCTGCGCAGCCTGCGGCGCACGGTGGTGTGGTCGACACCGACGACGGCGGCCGCTGCCACCAGCCTGCCGGTGCGGGCGAGGGCGAGCAGGAGTCGCAGGTCGTCGGTGGAGACGTCGTCGTGCGCGGTCATGGGACTCCTTGTGCGGGGCGGCCGGCCCAGCGGACGTTCTGGCCGGGGCCGGCCGGACCCCTCAGACGATGGACCCCGCGGAGGCGTGCACGGTCTGGCCGGTGATCTGCCGGCTCTCCGGCAGGCAGAGGAACGCGATCACCTGCGCGATGTCGTCGGGCTGCGCGAACCGGTTGAACAGGTTGCCTGTGGCGCCCTGCGAGGCGCGCCGCGCGCGGTCCTCGTCGGAGTCCTGCGCCGCGCCGAAGATCGCGGTCGCCGTCACGCCGGGCGCCACGGCGTTGACGTTGACGTCGTGCGGCGCGAGTTCGCCCGCGAGGACGCGCGTCACCGACTCGACCGCCGCCTTGGAGCTCGCGTAGGCGACGGAGCGCGCGGTGGCGCGGTGTGCGGAGGCCGAGGAGACGTTGACGATGTTCCCGCCCCGGGCGCCGCGGGTCATGTACGGGATCACCGCCTGCGACATGAAGACGACCGCCTTGAGGTTGACGGCCTGCACCAGGTCCCACGCGTCCTCCGCGATGTCGGCGACGCTCGCCTCCGGGCCCACGATGCCCGCGCAGTTGACCAGGATGTCGATGCGTCCCGTGCGGCGGCCGATCCGGTCGGCACAGGCGCGGATCTCCGCGACGTCGCCGAGGTCGCAGTGCTCGGTGTCTTCGCCGTCCGCGGGGCCGAAGCTCTTGTCGACGGCGACGACGCGCGCGCCGAGCGCCCGCAGCACCTCCACCGTGCGCGCGCCGATCCCCGAGGCGCCGCCGGTGACGACGGCCGTCCTGCCCGTGAGTGCCTCCGGCTGCCCGATCACCGCTGCCCCGCTTCCCTGGCGCGGTGTGCCCGCGTCGGCCTCGGTGTGCCCGGTGCGCTCAGTGTGCTCAGTGCGCTCGTTGTGCTCGGCATGGCCCTCCCTCTCCTCCGCTGCGCCGCGCGAACCCTGTACATCCGAGCACCGCAGATCTAATACTTGATTATTGATATCACCAGTTCTAGCGTGACGTGCACCACCGGACAGCAGGGCGAGCGTCCGACGGGTCGCACCTCTTGCGACCGCCCCACCGCGGGCCCCCCAGAAGAGAGCGCCGGACTGCCGGTCGCAGTCGGCACCCTGTCAAGAGCCGACCGAACCCCTGAGGAACGGAACAGATGACACTCTCAGAATCACTGGACAACCAGGAGCTGACCCGGTTCAGGCGAAAGGTCACCGCACTCTCGTCTGCCGGGATGTTCCTCGACGGGTTCGACCTCACCGTCATCGCCGTCGCACTGCCGCTGCTGGAGAAGCAGTGGCACATCTCCGGCTGGGTCGTCGGGTTGACCAGCTCGTCGGCGCTGATCGGCATGTTCGTGGGCGCGGTCGTGCTCGGCCGCCTCACCGACAAGATCGGCCGGCGCAAGGTCTACGCGTTCGACCTCATCCTCTTCATCGTCTTCGCCGGTCTCGCCGCGCTCTCGCAGAACCCCGCCGAGCTGATCGTCTTCCGCTTCCTGCTGGGCATCGCGGTCGGCGCGGACTATCCGATCTCCACCTCGCTGACCAGCGAGTTCTCCGCGACCCGCAGCCGGGGCCGACACCTGGCGTACATGTCGTCCCTCTACAGCGCGGGCGCGATGGTGGCCTATCTGATGGGCATCGTCTTCGGCGGCCTAGGGGACAGCTCCTGGCGGTGGATGCTGCTGTTCGGTGCGCTGCTCGCGCTGATCGTCGCGCTGATGCGGCAGTCGGTGCCCGAGTCGCCGCGCTGGCTGACCTCCCAGGGCCGCACCGGCGAGGCGGCCGAGGTGCTCGGCGGCCTGGTCGGCAGCGCGCCGCGGATCGACGCGGCCGCCGAGGCCGGCGCGAAGCCGTCCGCGCGGGCGAGCCTGCTGTCCCGGCAGTACCTGCGGGCCACGGTCTTCGTGTGCGCCTTCTTCTTCCTCTTCGACGTGGTGTTCTACGGCATCCAGCTGTACACGCCCACGGTGCTCTCCGGGATCACCGGCAGCTCGGACAAGCTCGCCTCGGTGGGCTCGGCCTGCGTCTCGGCCGTCGGCATGCTCGGCATCTTCGCCGGCTCCCTGCTGATCGACCGGTGGGGGCGGCGCCCGCTGGTGATCCTCGGGCTCGCCTGCCAGGCGGTGCTGCTGACGGTTCTCGCGCTGGTCGCGAGCCCGCCGTTCGCGGTCGTGGTGCTGATCTTCGCCGCGGGCCTGTTCTCCGCGAACATCGGCCCAGGCGTGATGATCCTGCTCTACCCCGGCGAGCTGTTCCCGACCGCGCTGCGCGGCGCGGGCGTCGGCGTCTCGGTGGCCGCGGGGCGGATCGGCGCCGTGCTCGGCGTCCTGGTCTTCCCGCACATGATCGAGGACTGGGGGCTCCAGCGCTCGCTGTGGATGTTCGTCGCCGTCGGCGTCGCCGCGGTCGTGCTCTCCGTCTTCATGGCGCCCGAGACCAAGGGCAAGGTCCTTGAGGAGATCGCCGACGAGTACGCCCAGGAGGCGCCGGCGCCCGGCCGCCCGGCGGACCCGGCACGGGCCGGCCGCGGGACGGCAGGCCCGTGAGGCGGTGCCCGGCCGCCCAGGCGGCCGGGCACCGCCCAGGCGGCTCCACCTACGTCCGGAGCGGGAACGTCTAAGCTGTTTCACCATCGGCCCGCCGCGACGGCGGGCCGGCGCCCAGCAGATGTCTCTCGCACCAGAAGGTGACCGGAAGCCCCCCATGACCGACGTCGACCCGAGCCGAACCCGGCGCAGGCGGCTCAGCCTCAAGCAGGAGGCGGCCAACTACATCCGCGACCTGATCTTCTCCGGGAAGGTGCGTGCCGGGGAACGGCTCGACCAGGACGGCATCGCGGCGGCCCTCGAAGTGAGCAGGCTCCCGATCAGGGAGGCGCTGATCACCCTGGAGGCCGAGGGCATGGTGACCAACGTGGTGCGCAGGGGCGCCTTCGTGGCGGCCCTCGAACCCGAGGACATCCTCGACCACTTCAGGATGTACGGGCTGCTGTCGGGGATCGCGGCCGAGCGGGTGGCCGAGCAGCGGCCCCCCGAGGTGGTGGAACGGCTGACCACGCTGATGCAGCAGATGCGGGCCAGCTCGGAGCCCGCCCAGCACGACGAGCTCAACTACCTGTTCCACAAGACGATCAACCGCGCGGGCGGCTCGCGCAGGCTCATCTCCGTCCTGCGCATCCTGGCGAACAACATGCCCTCGAACTTCTTCGCCTCCAACACCGAGTGGGAGTTCAGGGAGCAGACCTTCGCGGAGCACGAGCAGATCGTCACGCACATCCGCGAGGGCGAGGGCAAGGCCGCCGCCGAGGCGCTGGCCAAGCACTTCGTCCACACCGGCGAGCAGGCCGTACGGCACCTGGAGGCCGTCGGCTTCTGGGCGGGCACGGAGTAGACGGGGAGACGGTTGAACACAGCCGTTTTTTACGCCTACACTAAATATCAAAGATACTTGATCTGAAATGAAGGGGACCATGACTGCTTCGGACCTCGCGGTGGGCGCGCACGTCAGCTCCCGCCCGCTGATGATGACCAGGGAGCGGATGCGCTGGTACTGCGACGCGCTGGAGACGGCCGCCTCGCAGAGCGGCGAGTTCGTCGTCGCCGAGCCGACCATCCACACCGACGCCGAGTACGCCAGGGCGCAGGGGCTGCCCGGCATCATCGCCGACGGGATGCTGTCGGCCAACTACCTCTCCAGCCTGCTCTACCGGCACTTCGGGGTGGCCTACCTGCGCGGCGGCGAGCTGGCCACGAAGTTCATCCGCCCCGTGTACGAGGACGACGTGCTCCAGGCCCATGCCGTGGTCACCGGCGTCGAGGACGGGCGCCGCACCCTGGAGCTCTGGGTGGAGACGGAGTCGGGTCAGAAGGTCACCGTCGGCACCGCGTCGGTGCCGGCGTCCCAGGAGGAGGTGCCCGCATGACGGTGGGACGCTATGTCAGCGACCTGGAGGTCGGTGACGAACTCAGGCCCGTCACCTACGTGATGACGCCGTTCGTCGTGCGCGAGTACTGCCACGGCGTGGGCGAGAGCGCAGAGGAGTTCCACCGCGCCCTGCCCGGCTTCGAGGGCCAGCTCGTGCCTCCCCCGCTCGCGCACATCGACAAGATCAGGCTGATCAAGGAGAACTGCCCGGACGGCCCGGGGCCCAACGCCCGTATCCACTACGAGTTCCGCACGAAGCAGCACAAGCTGACGCCGGTCGGCGCGAGCCTGACCTGCTCGGGTGTGGTGGCCCGCCGGTACGAGAAGAAGGGCCGGGTCTACCTCGACATGGAGATCGAGGTGCGCGAGACGGAGACCGGCGACCTCGTGATCACCTACCAGGACACCGCGCTGCTCAACTACTCCCCCGGCAAGGAGCCGGTGCGGGCCGCGGGCGGGCAGCCGCACGACGCGGGCGGCGCGGCATGACCGGGCGACTCCTCGAAGGCCTGCGCGTCGTCGACTTCACGCACATCTTCGCGGGCCCCCTCGCCACGCAGACCCTCGGCGACATGGGCGCCGAAGTCATCAAGATCGAGCGCCCCGGCGGCGACGCGGCGAGGCGGTACGGGCAGCACACCGGCGAGGACGACATGGGCGGCGCCTTCCTCGCGCTCAACCGCAACAAGCGCAGTGTCGCCATCGACCTCTCCGCCGAGCGCGGCATCGAGGTCGTGCGGCGGCTGATCCTCTCCGCCGACGTGGTGGTGCAGAACTTCCGGCTCGGGCTGATGGAGCGGTGGGGCCTCGACTACGAGTCGCTGTCGCGCGAGAAGCCCTCCCTGATCTACTGCTCGATGAACGGCTTCGGCCACACCGGGCCGCTGGCGACCAAGGCGGCCAACGACCTGGTGGTCCAGGCGTACAGCGGGCTGATGAGCTTCACCGGCGAGCCGGACGGCGACCCGGTGCGCTGCGGCACCGCCGTCTCCGACTTCTCCGCCGGGCTCTACGCGGCCATCGGCATCCTGGGCGCGGTCGCCCACCGCGAGCGCACCGGGCAGGGGCAGCACGTGCGCACCTCGATGCTGGAGAGCCAGGTCAGCATCATGAACTACTTCTTCGCCGACTACTGGCTCAAGGGGATCGTGCCGAAGCCGCTCGGCACCGCCAACCGCCTCGGCATCCCCAACCAGGCGTTCCGCACCAAGGACGGCTGGGTCGTCATCTCGACGGCCAACGAGTCGATGTGGCGGCGGTGCTGCGAGGGCCTCAGCCGGCCCGAGGTCGCCGACGACCCGCGCTTCGCCACCCTCGGCGACCGCTACCGGAACACCGAGGAGCTGGTGTCGACGTTCTCCGCCATCACAGCGGAGAGGACAACGGCAGAGTGCCTGGCGGGACTTGAGGCCAAGGGCGTGTCCTGCGCGGGGCTCAACACCCTCGACGAGGTCGCGGCCGACGAACAGCTCGCCGAGCTCGGCGCCTTCCTCGACGTGCCGCGCGGCGACGGCGGACAGGCCAGGGTGGTCGCCACACCGCTGCACTACACGGACACACCGCTCGACGTGCGCAGGGGCGTGCCCGCGCTGGGCGAGCACACCCGCGAGGTCCTCGGCGAACTGGGCCTCACCGAGGAGGAGCTCACCGACCTCGGCACCGCGGGCGTGATCTGACAGGTGGCACAGGTACCACCGCGGGACGCAGCCGCGGACGTCAGGGAGCTGGCCCCCGGGCTGTGGCTGCTGCGCACCCCCCTGCCGGGCCACAGCACGGGCTCCCTCAACTCGTATCTGATCACCGGAGGCGGCCGGGCCGCCGTCGTGGACACCCCGTGGGGCACACCGGACGTCATCGGGGCGTTCGCCGACCGGATCGCCGCGACCGGCACCAGCCCGTCCGCCGTCGGGCACGTCCTCGTCACCCACCACCACGAGGACCACTCGGGCGCCGCGGGGTGGCTCCAGGAGCACTCCGGCAGCGAGGTCGTGATGAGCGCGCGCGACCACGCGGTACTGCGCCGCAGGACCGGGCCCGACCAGGGCGGGTACGGCGCGGAGCTCGGCGACTGGCTCGACGCGGTGGGCGCAGACACAGGAACCCGCGCGTACGCCTTCGACCAGCAACGCGCCCTCGGCGCCCGGCTGTACGCGCTGCCGCGGGTGCGGTGCGCGGGGGACGGCGACACCGTACGGGTCGGCGACTGGTGCCTCGACGTGGTCGAGACCCCGGGCCACACCCCCGGTCACCTCTGCTTCGTGGAGCGGCGGCGCGGCCTGGTCTTCGCCGGCGACCACGTCTTCCGGCGGCGGCGCGGCAACGCCGTGGCACGGCCGCCCTCCGTGCCGCGCCCTGTCGCCTCGTACTGGCAGAGCATGGCGAAGCTCCTGGCGACCGGCGCGGGCACGGTGCTGCCCGGTCACGGGGAACCCTTCACGGACCTCGCCGCGCGCGCCGGGGAGCTTGCGGGCTTCCGGGAGCGCAAGCGGGCCGAGGTGGTCGGCCTCGCCGCCGAGCCCGCGACGGCGTGGCAGGTCGCGCGGCGGATGCGCAGGCGGCAGCGCTGGGAGGACCTGAACGGCAACGCGAGGCTGGCCGCCACGGGAGAGGCGCTCGCCTACCTGCTGGACGCGCGGGACGCCGGCCTGGTGACCGGCACGACAAGCACACCGCGGCTCTGGACGAGCACGCCGACGGCCGTCGGCCCGCGGGACGATCGAAAGGAACACCGGACGTGACCAGCATGTTCTTCGAGGATCTGGTCGAGGGCCAGACGTTCGTGAGCAAGGGCAGGACCGTGACGGAGTCGGACGTGGTCAACTTCGCGGGGCTGAGCGGGGACTTCAACCCGATCCACCTGGACCGCGAGTCGACCAAGGACGGCATGTTCGGCGAGCGCGTCGCCCACGGCGTCCTCGGGCTGTCGATGGCCACCGGGCTCCTCGACAGCCTCGGCCTCTTCAAGGAGTCGATGGGCGCGATGCTCGCCATCGAGGACTGGCGGTTCACCGGGCCGATCCTCATCAACGACACGATCCACCTGGAGCTCACCATCGAGTCCACCCGGCTGACGAGCAAGGGCACGTCGGGAGTCGTACGGCGGCGGCTGAAGCTGGTCAACCAGCACGGCGCCGTGGTGCAGGACGGTGTGATCACCGTGCTGATCCTGTGCCGCGAGCCAGCTTCCGCGGGCGCGCGGGAGGAGGCCGGCGATGCTGCTTGAGGGGCGTACGGCGGTCATCACCGGCGCCGCCACCGGGATCGGCCGGGGCATCGCGGCGCGCTTCGGCCGCGAGGGCGCGCGGATCGTCGTCGCCGACATCGACGGCGCGGCGGCCGAGCGGGCCGCCGCCGAGCTCATGGCCGAGGGCGTGGCCGCGGCGGGCGTGCGCTGCGACGTCACGGACGAGGCGTCGGTGACGGGCGCGGTGGACGCGGCCGTCTCGGCCTTCGGAAGCCTCGACGTGTACGTGAACAACGCGGGCTTCACCCGCGACGCGGTGATGCGGAAGATGAGCGTCGACGACTTCGTCTCGGTGCTGCACGTCCATGTGCTCGGCGCCTGGCTCGGCACCCGCGCGGCCTGCGCGGCGATGCGGGCGGCGGGCACGCGCGGCTCCGTCGTCAACATGTCGTCCATCTCCGGCAAGGTGGGCAACCCCGGCCAGACCAACTACAGCGCGGCGAAGGCCGGCATCGTCGGCCTGACCAAGGCCGCGGCCAAGGAGGCGGCGCGCTACGGCGTCCGCGTCAACGCCGTGCAGCCGGGGCTCATCGACACCGCGATGACCGCGGCGATGCCGCCCGAGGTGCTCGGCGAACGGCTGCGGGACGTCCCGCTCGGCCGGATCGGCGAGATCGGGAACGTCGCCGACGCCGCCCTCTTCCTCGCGAGCGACCTCTCCTCGTACATCACGGGGACGGTCGTCGAGGTCACCGGCGGACGCCACATGTAGGAGTGGCGCCCGCGGGCGCGCCCATTTCGCACAGCAGACCAAGGAGTGACCGATGACGTACCTCTACGCCGCGGACCGCACGCCGTTCGGCCGGTGGGGCGGCGGGCTCGCGGGCGTGCGCCCCGACGACCTGGCCGCGCACGCGATCACGGCGGTGCTGGCCAAGGCACCCCGGCTCGACCCCGCGCGCGTCGACGAGGTGGTGTGGGGCAACGCCAACGGTGCCGGTGAGGAGAACCGCAACGTGGGGCGCATGGCGGCGCTGCTCGCCGGGCTGCCCGTCAGCGTGCCCGGCACGACGGTCAACCGGCTGTGCGGTTCGAGCCTCGACGCGGCGATGGCGGCGAGCAGGCAGATCGAGACCGGCGACGCGGACGTCGTGCTCGCCGGCGGTGTGGAGTCGATGACCCGCGCGCCGTGGGTGCTGCCCAAGCCCGAGCGGCCCTTCCCCGCGGGTGACGTGACGGCCGTATCGACGACGCTCGGCTGGCGTCTTGTCAACCCGCGGATGCCCGCCGAGTGGACGGTCAGCCTCGGCGAGGCCAACGAGCAGCTCCAGGAGATCCACGGGATCTCCCGCGAGCGGCAGGACGCCTTCGCCGCCCGCTCCCACCTGCGCGCGCACGACGCCTGGGAGTCGGGGTTCTACGACGACCTGGTCACCCCCGTGCCCGGTACGGCCCTGACGCGCGACGAGAGCATCCGCCCGGCCTCCACGGCCGAGGTGCTCGCCGGGCTCAGACCCGCGTTCCGCGAGGGCGGCACCATCACGGCGGGCAACGCGAGCCCGCTCAACGACGGCGCGGCCGCGCTCCTGCTCGGCTCCGGGCGGGCCGCGGGCGCGATCGGCCTCGACCCGCTCGCCAGGATCGCGGGCCGCGGCTCCTGCGCGCTGGAGCCGCAGCGGTTCGGCTACGCGCCGGTGGCGGCGGCGGAGCGCGCACTCGCCCGCGCGGGCATCGGCTGGGACCGGGTGGGCGCGGTCGAGCTGAACGAGGCGTTCGCGGTCCAGTCCCTCGCCTGTGTGGACGCGTGGCGGATCGATCCGGAGATCGTCAACGTCCACGGCGGCGCCCTCGCCATCGGCCACCCCCTCGGCGCGTCGGGCGCCCGGATCCTCGGCACCCTGGCGAAGGTGCTGCGCGAGCGCGGCGAGCGCTACGGCGTGGCCGCGATCTGCATCGGCGTGGGCCAGGGCCTCGCCGTCGTCCTGGAGAACCCGCGCGCCGGAGCGTGAGCCGCCCGCCCGTCACGGCGGGGGCCGCGCGGCCCTGTCCTCGCCGCGGGCGGCGGCCCGGGGCCCGCCAGGGCCGGCCTGGGCGGCGTCGCCCGTGGTGAGCTGCGGCGTGGGTTCGCCCGCCGCGAGGTGTTCGAGCAGCTCGGCGAGTTCCTGGCAGGCGCGCTGCACCGAGCGGCGGGTGGTGCGCTGCTCGGCGATGACGGAGGACAGCAGCAGGGCGGTGAGGGCCGCGGTGCCGTTGAACGCCTGGAGCTTGGTCATGATCTCGACGCCCGAGAGGTGGAGGAACGCGCCGCGACCTGCGTTCGCCTCGAAGGTGGTCAGCACGGAGGCGAACAGCGCGCACAGCACACTGCCGGTGAGCTGGAAGCGCAGCGCGGCCCAGATCAGCAGCGGGAAGACGAGGAAAAGCAGGCTGATCGGGCTGAGCACGGTCACCGGGACGATCACACAGGCCGCGAGGGCGAGGCCCATCGCCTCCTTCCACCGCCGCATCCTGGGCCTGCCGCGCACGGCGACGAGCAGCAGCGGGGCGACGAGCAGGACGCCCATCGCGTCCCCGACCCACCAGGCGAGCCACACGGGCCAGAAGTCCCGGCCGGCGAGCTGCCCGGCCCACGCCTGCAGCCCGACTCCCGCCGTCGAGCTGATCAGCATGGCGCCGAGACCGGCGAGGAAGACCAGGGCGAGCCCGTCGCGCAGCCGGGACACGTCCAGCCTGAAGCCCACCCGGCGCAGCAGCAGGTAGGCGCAGAGCGGTGCGGCCGTGTTGCTCGCCACCGTGATGAGCGTGGAGAACGTGGGGGTGGTGAGGGACGCGATGACCAGCAGGGACCCCAGCGCGATCCCGGGCCATACCCGCATCCCGTACAGCAGCAGCGCGGCGACGGCGACGCCGGTGGGCGGCCAGATGGGGGTGACGACCACGCCCTCGACGACGAGCCTGCCGAGCAGGCCGAGCCGGCCCGCCGCGTAGTAGCAGGCGGCCACGCCCAGCACCCTCAGGACCGCCTGCACGGAGGGCCGGAGCTGCCGAGTACGCCACACACCAGCCATCTGACACCGGCCGGGCCGGGAGTGCCAGGTGAGCGCGGCCTTCCGTGTCCCGGCGAGCCGGTCCCGGCCCGGGCCCGGTCTCACTCCCCCGGCGGCCCTGGGCGCGCGGCGCCGCCGTCGTGGCCGACGACGAGGACGGCGGCGTCGTCCTCGTGCCCCACGGTCCCGGCGAGCCGCATCACCGAGGCCACGAGGGCGTCGATGTCGCCGCCCTCGACGGCGGCCGTGGAGGCGAGCGCCATCACCTGGCGCAGGCCCTCTTCGAGGACGAGCGAGGGTCCCTCCACCACACCGTCCGTGAGCAGGACGAAGACGCCGCCCGTGGCGATCCGGTGCCGGGTGACCGGGTACTCGGCGCCGTGCAGCACGCCGAGCGGGGGGCCGCCCTCCCCGTCGTCCACGCCGGCCGCGCCGTCCGCGGTGGCCCAGACATGGGGGATGTGGCCCGCCCTGGCGCAGTCGAGGGTGCCCTCGGCCGGGTCGAGCAGCAGGAAGGTGCAGGTGGCGAAGAGGTCCGCGCCGAGGGAGACCAGCAGGTCGTTGGTGCGGGCGAGCAGCTCGCCCGGGTCCCCGGTCACGGAGGCGAGCGCGCGCAGGCAGACCCGTACCTGGCCCATGAAGGCGGCGGCCTCGATGTTGTGCCCCTGCACGTCGCCCACGGACATACCGACGCGGCCGTCCGGCAGGGCGAACACGTCGTACCAGTCGCCGCCGACGTTGAGCCCGTGGTTGGCCGGCACGTATCCGACGGCGAGCCGGACGCCGGGCGGCTGCGGGAGCTCCCTGGGGAGCATGCCCCGCTGCAACGCCACCGCCAGCTCGACCCGGGAGCGCTGCATCTCGGCCAGCTTCCGCGCCTGGGTGGTCAGCGACTGGAGCTCGGCGAGCAGCTCCTCGCCGTCGTCGGCCGTCCCACTGCGATACATCTATCACCTCATTTACTACTATATGCATCCCTCTCCGTGCCGAGCCGGAGCAGCACCTTGCTGCTGCCGGTGGAGCGGTCGGCGGCCACGGCGAGCGCCTCGGCCGCGTCGTCGAGGTCGAAGACATGGGTGACGAGCGGCGAAAGGTCGAGCCCGCCGCGCAGGGCGCCCAGCGCGTCGGTGATCTCCTCCACGAAGCGGTACGAGCCGATCCAGGTGATCTCGCGGCTGACCAGGTCCCCGAGGGCGGCGGGCGCCGGGGCGCCCGGCAGGTTGCCCACCTGGACCAGGGTGCCGCCGCGCGCCGTGGCGCGCAGGACAGGGCCGAGGGCCCCGGGCGCGCCCGACGCCTCGAAGACCACCTCGACGTCGTCGGGGAGCGCGTCGCCCGCGGCGGTGTTGCGCAGGTCGTCGGCGCCGAGGGCGCGGGCGACGGCGAGCGAGGAGTCCGCGATGTCCGCGGCGGTGACCCCGGCGGCGCCCGCGAGCCCGGCCGCGGCGACGACGAGTGAGCCGATCGGGCCCGCGCCGTTGACGAGGACGCGGCGACCGCGCAGGTCGCCGGCGCGGCGCACCGCGTGCAGGGCGACGGCCAGCGGTTCGGCGAGCGCCCCCTCACGGGTGCCCACCCCCTCGGGCAGGGGCCGCAGCTGCCGTGCGGGCACGGCCCGCAGCTCGCTGAACCCGCCGTCCGTGTGCGGGTCGAAGGCGGCGGAGCCGAAGTACCTGACGTGCGGGTGCAGGTTGGTGCGCCCGGCGATCCTGTCGGGCAGCGCGGCGTCGCCGACGGTCAGGGCCGGGTGCACGGTGACCGGCAGGCCCGGCTCGTACCCCTCGACGCCGGGCCCCGGCCGTACGACACGGCCGGCGACCTCGTGCCCGAGGACCATGGGGTGCCGCAGGATCGCGGTGCCGGAGCGGCCGTGGCGCCAGTAGGCGAGGTCGGAGCCGCAGATCCCGCCCCACTCCATGGCGACGAGGACCTCTCCCGGCCCCGGCTCGGGGTCGGGCAGGTGGTCGATCCGCAGATCGCCCGCGCCGTGTACGACGACGGCCTTCATGCCGCGTCCTCCAATCGGACGAGGTCGCGCCCCTTCGTCTCGGGGGAGAACCAGGTGGCGGTGAACGTGATGAGCGAGTAGGCGATGAGCATCGCGGCGATCGGCCACCAGTGGTGGGTGGCGGCGGTCAGCGAGGCCGCGATGACGGGCCCTGCGGCGGTGGTCAGGATGCCGCCGAGCTCCTTGGCGAGGGCGAGCTGGGTGAAGCGGGTGCGGGAGCCGAAGAGTTCGGCCATGGTGACGCTTTCGAGCGCGAACAGGCCGAGGACGCCGCAGTTGAGTCCCACGACCATCGCCAGGGTCAGGGCCGCGGTGCCGCCGTGGACGACGGTGTACATCATCGGCACCGCGAGGAGCGCGGTGAGCGCGGTGACGGCGAGGTAGACGGGCCTGCGGCCGAAGCGGTCGCCCAGCATGCCGACGAAGGGCACGGTGGCGAAGCCGAGCAGCGAGCCGTAGACGATGGCGGTGGTCGGCACGGAGTCGTTCACCGCCACACTGGTGGCGATGTAGCCGACGAGGAAGGTCTGCACGAGGCCGGAGTTGCCTGCCTGGCCGAGGCGCAGGCCCAGCGCGAGGAAGAACGCCCTGCCCTTGCGCTGGCGCAGCCCTGCCTCGATGGCGCGGCGCGCCTCCCTGTCCGCGGCGGCGCCCTCGGCGCCTGCCCCGTCCTCCAGTTCCTTCAGTTCCTTGCGGGAGAGCGCGACCCCGTCGACCACGTCGGGGCGCTCCTCGAAGACCGGGCTCTCCTTGAGCCGCGAGCGCAGCCACACCGCGAAGACCAGCAGCAGGAAGCTGGAGAGGAACGGCACGCGCCAGCCCCAGCTGAGCAGTTGGCTGTCGGAGAGCGTGCCGAGGAGCACGGCCCACAGCCCGGAGGCGGCGAGCGTGCCCGAGTTGGTGCCGAGCGAGACCAGGGAGGAGATCAGGCCGCGGCGGCGCACGGGGGCGTACTCGGTGAGCAGCGCGGTGGCGCCCGCGATCTCCGCGCCCGCGCCGAAACCCTGGATCAGGCGGAGCGCGACGAGCAGGCAGGGCGCGGCGATGCCGATGGCGCCGTACGACGGCAGGGCGCCGATGAGCGTGGTCGAGGCGCCCATCAGCACGATCGTGACGAGCAGGACCTTCCTGCGGCCGATCCGGTCGCCGAGGCGGCCGAAGTAGACGGCCCCTGCGAGCCGGGCCACATAGCCGACGCCGTAGGTCGCCATCGCGGCGATCAGGCCGATGGCGGGGCTGACGTCCGGGAAGAAGATCTTGTTGAAGACGACGGCCGCGGCGAGCGAGTACAGCTGGAAGTCCATGAACTCCAGCGCCGTGCCGAGCCATCCGGACACGGCGGCCCTGGCCAGGTCGCCGGTGGTCCTGGTGGCGGGCCCGGGCGGTGCCTGGGTGGTGTGCGTCATCGTGGGCGCCTCCTTGCGTCCGTACCGTTCGCCTGTGCCGCCGTGCCGTGGCGGGGACGGCCGGTAGGGCGGGCGCTGCGGCGTCCAGCTGGCATAGCAGTACTGGTATACAAGCATCGGTCGATGAGTGGGTCAAGGTTGGCGGAGGGCCCGCGCAGGGCCGGGGGACGGGCGGACCGGCACGTCCGGACGGTCGACTAAGGTGAACGGCATGGCCGCATCCGACAGACGGCGCACCAACCGCCGGGTCGTCTACGAGACCCTCAGGCGCAGGGTGCTGACCCTGGAACTGCCGCCGGGCAGCGCCCTGTCGGAGAACGAGCTCGCCGCGTCGCTCGGGGTGAGCAGGACGCCGGTCCGCGAGAGCCTGATCCTGCTGGCCGAGGAGGGGCTCGTACAGGTCTTTCCGCAGGTCGGGTCGTTCGTCTCGCGCGTCGCGCCCGACCGCGTCGCCGACGCGCAGTTCCTGCGGGAGGCGGTGGAGCTCGCGGCGCTCGACGACCTCCCCGCCAAGCTCGACCCCGCGCTCGTCGCGGAGCTGCGCGACAACCTCGCGCAGCAGCAGCGGCACGGCAGCGACGTGGAGGAGTTCTTCGCGCTCGACGAGGAGTTCCACCGGGGGCTGCTGCGGCTGAGCGGCCACGGCAGGTCCTGGTCGACCGTCGTGTCGGCCAAGGGCCACCTCGACCGCGCGCGCCGCCTCGGCCTGTACGAGGCCAGCTCGCCGGCGGTCTTCGCCGGGCAGCACGAGGAGATCCTCCGGGCGGTCCTGGACAGCGACGTCGACCGGGCCCGCGCCACCATGCGCCGGCACCTGCGGGCAGTCTTCGAGGACATCGAGCAGATCAGGACCCGCTCCCCCGAGTTGTTCGCCTCCGACTCCGACACGGTCCCGGTTCGGCGGAACGTCGTCGTCTGGGAGTGAGCCCCCGCTCTCCCGCCCTCCGGCCCCGGCGTGCGCACCACCCTTGACCCCCTGCCCGACCGGTGCTTGTATACCAGCGCTGGTACGCCAGGAGGACGCCTGGCGTGCACGCCGTCACACCGGCTCTCCCCGCCGCGGCCCGAGCAGGCCGCCCGGCAAGCGCGGGGCCGCAGCGACACATCCGTCAAGGCAAGGTGAGGGCCGATGAGCGCCGTACCGCCCACCGTGAGGACGTCAGGGCCGCGACCGGGGAGGGGCCGCCGCTGGGCGATCCGGGCCCATCCCGTCTCCTGGTGGACCCTGCTGATCACCTCGCTCGCGATCCTGATGACCTCGCTCGACGCGGCGATCCTGCCCTCGGTACTGCCCCAGGTGAAGGCGTCCTACGGACTGAGCGACACCGCGGCGGGCGCCCTCAACTCGGTGTTCTTCGTCAGCACGGTCGCCGGCGCGGTGCTGTTCGGCTGGCTCTCCGACGTGGTCGGCAACGGCTACCGGCGCAGCTGGGTGTGGGCCGCGGCGATGGCCCTCTCGGTGATCGGCGGCACCTTCACCTTCCTGCTGGCGTCGAGCTGGGTCGCCTTCCAGCTGATGCGGGTCGTGATGGGGGTAAGCCGTGGCGGCAGCGAACCCACCAATGTGGCCATCGTCGGCGAGTGGTGGCAGGTGGAGAACCGCGGCTTCGCGGTCGGCACCCACCATGTCGGCTTCCCGCTCGGGCAGTTCGCGGGCCCCGCGCTGGTGGCCGCGCTGATGAGCGTGATGAGCTGGCAGGCGACCTTCCTGGTGCTGCCGCTGATCGGCGTGCCCATCATGCTGGCCCAGGTGCGGGTGGGCACCCGGCGCAACCAGGAGCGGGTGTACGAGTGGATCAGGGCCAGGGGCCTGACCACGCCGCTGCCCTCGGTCGAGCGGGCGCCCGCCGCCGCGCGCAGCCCGTTCCGCCTGCTGAGGGATGTGCTTGCGGTCGCCGACGTGCGCCGCGCCATCATGGTCAACTTCGGCTTCCTCTGGTGCGAACTGGGGCTGATGACCTTCCTCGTGGTGTTCCTGCACGACCGCACCACCATGAGCACCGGGGCCGCCGTACTCGCCTCCGGGGCCTCCGGCCTCACCGGCTGGGTGGGGCAGATCGTCTGGGGCACGCTCTCCGACCACATCGGCAGGCGCCCGGTCCTCGTGGTGTGCGTGGCGGGGTGGATCGCGACCACACTGCCCCTGCTGCTGGTGCACACCGCGTGGCAGGCGTGGCTGCTCCTGCTGCTGTGGGGGCTGTTCCGCAACGCGCCCTACCCGGTCATCTACTCCGTCGTCATCGACGCGGCGCCCGAGCAGGCCGGCTCCTCGATGGGCCTGATGATCGGCATCACGACCGGCCTCGGCGGCGCGGTGGTCTCCACAGCGGCCGGCTGGCTGATCGACCACTGGGGCTGGGGCGCCACCTTCTGCGTGCTCGTCGCGGGCCCGGTACTCGGCCTGGTACCCCTGCTGCGGATCAAGGGCGCCGCACGGCGCCCCGAGACACCGGGGAGCACACCCGCATGACCACAGACGCAGCCCACCGGATGACCCGACTCGCCGACTCCATCGGCCTGTTGACCCCCGTCGACCTCAGCCATCCGCTCCAGGAGGGCATGACGGTCTGGCCCGGCCACCCGCGCTTCGAACACGAACTCGTCGAGTGCTACAGCCGCGGCGACCTCTCCAGGCACCACCGCGTCGCACTCGGCGAACACACCGGCACCCACCTCGACGCACCCGTGCACTTCGTGCCGGGCGGCGCCGGCATCGCGGACACACCGCCCGGGGTGTTCACCGGCCGTGCCGCCACCCTGCGCGCCCCCGCGGGCACGGCGGCGGTGGCACCGGCCGCGCTCACCGCGTTCGAGGCCGCGCACGGCCCCGTGGGCCCCGGCGACCGCGTCCTGGTCGACACCGGCTGGAGCGCGCGCTGGAACACCCCGGGCTACCTGGAGCCCTGGCCGTACGTCACGGCCGAGCTGGCCGCCGAGCTGCTCGACCGCGGCGTCGCGCTGGTCGCCGTGGACACCCCGTCCCCCGACCCGTACGGCTCCGAGGCCTGCCCCGCGCACCGGCTGCTGCTCGGCGCGGGCGTCCTCATCGGCGAGAACTTCGCCCGCCTCGGGGAGCTGGCCCCCTGGACCCTGCTCACCACGGCTCCCCTGCCCGTGCGGGGCGGCTCGGGCTCCCCCGTACGCGCCGTCGCGTACCGTCCCTGATACACCGCGCCCGGCCGCCGCGCGGTCCCGGGCTGTCGCGGTTCGGTCGCGGTTTCGTACGGGTGTTCCTGGCGCCGCTTCACGCGGGTGCGGGGCGGGCAGGAGCCTGGCACACACGACACGGACGCGGAGGGGGACGGCAGATGCGGGAGCGCCATCGGGCCGAGGCGGAGCGGCTGTTGGTGCGGGCTGTGGAGGAGGAGGTGCGGCGCGCCGGCGGCGGGATCGACGGCGCCGCGCTGCTCGTGCGGGCCCGCGCACACTTCGACGAACTGCTGGCGACGGCCGCCGAGGAGTACGAGGCGTACGAGACGGCCCTCCGGGACCTGGAGGCGGGCAGAGGTCCGCTCGGCGGACGGTTCGGCAAGGGGGCCGTGGCGACGCCCGTGCTGGTGACGGCGGTCGCCGCGGTCGCCGCCGCCTGCGCCGACGCCGCGTTCGGCACGGGCCCCGCCACCGCGCTCGGCGCGGGCGCCGTCGCCGCCGTGGCGGGCGCCGCGACGACGGTCGTGCGGACGACCTCGGGGCAGCGGCCCGCGGGCGCCACCGCACAGGACCCGGCGCGGGTCGAGCAGTTGAGGCTGGCCTGGCTCGGCGCGCTCGACGTGCGCGGCATCCGGCCGTTCCTCGACCGGCAGCGGGTCGTCAGGTCGGCGACGAGCCGCGAGACGCGCGGACGCGCCTCGCAGGTGGCCTCGCTGCGCGGCCAGGACCGCAGCGCGGCGGCCAGGCGGCGCTCGCTGCTCGACCAGTCCTTCGGCCATCTCCCGGAGGCGGCGGGCCCGTTCGCGGGGCGGCGGCGCGAGGTGGCGCAGATCGCGCAGTGGGTGCGCGCGGCCCGCGCCGCCACCGAGACCAGGCCCACGGTGGTGGTGCTGCACGGCGAGCCGGGATCCGGCCGCACGACGCTCGCGGTGCGCGCCACCCACGAGCTGCGCGACGAGTTCAGGGGCGCGTGCGTGGTCGACATGCGCGGCGGCGGCGTGGAGCACCCGGCCGCGGCTCCGCTCGCCCCGCTGTCCACCCGGGACGCTCTGCTGCACCTGCTGAACCGCCTCGGGGCGCCCAAGGAGCAGCTGCTGTTCCGCGACTCGTCGTCGCAGGAGCAGCAGGTCCGGCGGCTCACCGGGCTGTACCACAGGCACCTCGCGCGGCTGCCCGTGGTGATCGTGCTCGACGACGCGTCCGACGCCGCGCAGGTGCTGCCGCTGGTGCCGGAACGCTCCGACAGCCTCATCCTGGTGACGGCACGTCAGGACCTCGCCCTGCCGGACGACCTGGGCGCCTGGGTGCACCGGCTGCCGGTGGAGCCGCTGGACGTGGCGGGCGCGGAGGAACTGCTGCGGGAGGCGGCCGCCGCGGCCGCGGCGGCCGAGCAGGAGGCGGGGGCCCCGGTGACCGCGGGCGAGGTGTACGACGCACCGTCGGTCGACCGGATCGCCGGCCTGTGCGGCGGGCTGCCGCTCGCCCTGCGGGTCGCGGGCTCCGCGCTCGGCGCGCGCTCCGCGGCCCGGCTCGCCGGCGACCTCGCCGCGTACGGCCCCGTGCCGTCGGCGGAGCGCGCGCTGTGGCTGCGCTACACGGACCAGGACGACCTGGCGCGCCGCCTGCTGCGACGGCTCGCGCTCGCGGGCCGGGCGTCGCTCGGCGCTTCGGCGGCCGCAGCGCTGCTCGCGACGGGCGAGCAGGAGGCGCAGCGGCTGCTGACGGCGCTTGCGGACGCCGGGCTCATCGACCATGTGCGGGGCCGACGCTACCGGCTGCACGACGTGGTGCGCGGGTTCGCGCTCGCCCGGCTGCTCGACGAGGAGGGCGCCGAGGAGCGTACGGCCGCGCAGGAGCGGCTGATCAGGAACTACAGCGAGCTCGCCGACACCGTGATCCGGCTGGTCGACGGCAACATGTCGACGCGCGCCGACCTGTTCCGCACCACGGCGGACGCGCACGGCTTCACCTCGCCCGACGCGGCGCTGCGCTGGCTCGACGAGGAGTCGAGCTTCATCACGGCGGCGCTGCGGCAGGCGGAGGGCGTCGACCAGCAGGCCGTGCTGGGGCTGCTCGGCGCGCTGTGCGACTACTGCCTGCTCCGCGGCGACCTCTACCGGCTCGGCGAGATCAACGAGTTGGCGCACGCCGTGGGCCAGGGCCTGCTGGTGCGCTCCGTGCAGTGGCGTACGGGCATCGCCGCGCGCCAGGTCGGCGACCTGGACACGGCGCGTACGACGCTGACGTCCGTGGTGGAGCTCTACCGGGAGGCCGAGCAGGCCGCGGGCGAGGCGCTCGCGCTGTGCTCGCTCGGCATCACCCTGCACCACCAGGGCGACCTGGCGGGCGCGGCGGGGAGGCTGCGGGAGGCGCTCGCGCTCCAGGAGCCCGAGCCGCTCGCGGGCGACCGCGCGTGGACGCTGCACGCGCTGGCCGCGGTGGAGCGCGACCGCGGCCGGGTCCGCGAGGCGCTCGCGATGCTGACGGAGGCGCTCGAACTGCACGGCGCCAACGGCTCGGTGCACGGTGAGGCGTGGGCCCACTTCCAGCTGGGGCAGGTGCTGCTGCGGCTCGACGAGCCGGCGGGCGCCGAGGAGTCGCTGCGGCTCGCGCTCGACCTGTACGGGCGCACCGGGGACGGGCGCGGCGAGGCGTGGGCGCTGACGCAGCTGGCCCGTACGCGCCTGATGGCGGGCGAGCCGGCCGAGGCCGCGGAGGACCTGCGCGCCGCGCTCGCCCGCCACCGGGACAACGAGGACGCGCGCGGCGAGGCGTGGACCCTGTATTACCTCGGCCAGGCCCTCGAAGACGCGGGCGACCGCGACCAGGCGGTGCGCGAACTGGAGCGCGCCCGCACGATGTTCTCCCGCATGCGGGACGTGTACGGGCTCGGCTGCGCGCGCCACCACCTGGGCCGCGCCACCCGCGACCAGCGCGCCGCGCGCACCGGCAACCTGCGCAACTCCGGCTTCGCGCGGCAGCTCCTCGCGGACGCGCGCGCCGACTTCCGCAGGGCGGGTGTCGCCTATGGCGAGGGGTGGACCTGCGTGGAGCTGGCGATCGTGGACGCGGGCAACAACCGGGCGGCGCAGGCGCTCGCCCTGTGCGACGAGGCGACGGAGCTGTTCGGCTCGTACGGCGACCGGCGGGGCGCCGACTGGTCCCGCTTCCTGCGCTGCACGCTGCTGCCGTACGCGTCGCCCGGCGGCACGGAGGTCGGCACGGCGGTCGCGGAGCAGGAACTGGCCGAACTGGCGGCAGAGCACCACGCGTTGCGCGACCAGAAGCTGGACGAGTGCGCTGAGGCGCTCGCCGTGATGCTGGCCAGGGGCACGACCCTGGAGGACGGCTGGCGCGCCTGGTCGCTGGGGCTCGTGCCGGGGCGCCACGCGCAGGAGGTGATGGGGGTGGAGACGGCCAGGGACCGGGCCTGACGGCAACTATGCTGTCGCGCGGGCCCGTTCAGCGCTGCGGCGCCTCGATCAGCCGGGGCGCCTGCTCGCCGTCCGCGGCCTTGAGGAAGTCCGTCAGCTCGTCGAGGCTCTCGGCACGGTGCGCGAGCACACCGTACGAGCGCGTCCGCCGGGTCCCCGGTCAGGAGGTGCCCGGACGGGGCGCGGGCCGCCTCGTCCGGATCGTCGGTGACGCCGTAGAGCCGGCAGCCGGGTGCGAGGAAGCCGGCGCCGCCCGGGGCGTGGTAGCGGAAGACCGGCGCGCCGACGGCGGGGACCACATCGTGTTCCGCGAGCGTGTCCGCGACGGCGCCGACCGACGAGGGCAGCAGCCCCTGGTAGCAGGGGTGCTTGGTGGGGAAGGGCGGACGCGGCGCGCTGGGCGCGACGTACACGGGCCGCCGGGCGCGCTCGGCGAGCGCGCCCGCGGCGGTGAAGCCGCACTCCGTGTCGGCGCCGGTACCGAGGATCAGCGCGGGGTGGCGCGCGGCGCGCAGGGCGCCGCTGGTCCCGCCGAGCGCGGCGGGCTCGACCACCCGGGGGCGGCGGGACGTTGCGCCCGAGCAGGTGCCCCACGGCGTCCTCGTCGGCCTCCGCGTCCCGGTCGTCGAGCGGCACCGACAGGTGGGCGGGGCCGCACGGCGCGCTGTTGGCGAGGCCGGCGGCGCGCGCGAGCAGGACCGGGCCGTCCTCGGGCGGCAGCGCTTCGCCGGACCACTTGACCAGGGGTCGCACAGTCTCGTCGCGTCGACATGGGTGAGTGTCGCCGCCCAACGGCACGTATCGGCGGGTCTGCCCGCCGGCGAGCACCGCGAGCGGGGTGTGGCAGGCCGCCGTGTCGGTGAGCCCGCCCACGGCGTTGCCCGTGCCGGAGGCCGCGTGCAGGCTGAGGAAGCCCGTGGTGTGCGACGCCTGGGCGCGTACGCGTCCGCCATGGCGGCGGCACCCTCCCGGAGGGCCGGGCAGTAGTGGACGTCGTCGGGCAGTCCGGTGGGGAAGGAGAGCCCGTGGGAGCCGGGGTCGGCCGAAGACGGCCCGCACCCCGCGCTTGCGCAGGATGCCGTAGACGGCCTCGCCGACCGTGACCAGGGAGGACGGCTCCTCTGCGCCCGGCTCCCGCGCCTCAGCCGCGCGCGAAGTCGAGCACGCCTCAGCCGCGCGCGAAGTCGAGCAGGTCGGCGTTGAAGGTCTCGGCGAACCCCGGCACCATCGCGAGCCCGTGGGGCGCGCCCCGGTAGACGCGGTAGGTCGATCCCGAGACCAGCTCGGACGACTTCTCGCCGGACGCCACGATGGGCACGATCTGGTCGTCGTCACCGTGGGCGATCAGCGTCGGCACGTCGAACCTCCGCAGGTCCTCGGTGAGATCGGTCTCGGAGAACGCCTTGACGCAGTCGTACGCGCCCTTGATCCCGACCGTCATGGACCACAGCCAGAACTGGTCCCTGATGCCCTGCGTCACGGCGGACCCGTCGCGGTTGGCGCCGTAGAAGGGCGCGCTCAGGTCCCGGTAGAACTGGGAGCGGTCCTTCAGGATGCCCTGCCGTATCTCGTCGAAGACCTCGATGGGCAGGCCCTCCGGGTTGGCCTCGGTCTTCAGCATGAGCGGCGGGATCGCGGCGAGCAGCACGGCCTTCGCGACCCGGCCCGTGCCGTGGCGGCCGATGTAGCGCGCGACCTCTCCGCCGCCGGTCGAGTGGCCGACGAGGATGGCGTCGCGCAGGTCGAGCGCCTCGATCACGGCGGACAGGTCGTCCGCGTACGTGTCGAGGTCGTTGCCCTCCCAGGTCTGCCCCGAGCGCCCGCCGCCCCGGCGGTCGTGGGCGACGGCGCGGAACCCGTGGTCGGCCACCACCTTGAGCTGGGCGTCCCAGGCGTCGGCGGTGAGCGGCCAGCCGTGCGAGAACACGACGGGCTGCCCCGACCCCCAGTCCTTGTAGAAGATCTGCGTACCGTCGGCGGCGGTGGCGAAGGGCATGGTGGTTCCTTTCGGTGCCGGGGACGGCTCCGCGCCGGCGGAGCCCGGTGCCCGGGGCGGAACGCGGTTCTCACACCACAGGCCGGCGGCGGACGCACGGGAAGGCGAAGCGGAGTCGGTCGGCAGCGGGTCGTCCCGGTGCGCGCGAGCACCTCGTCCCACCGACGGTACCCGCTGGGGACATATCCGGCAGTTCGGGCGGGACACGGCCATCCTCCGCGGGTCGCCGGGGCCTCAACACGCCTGGTGCCGCGGCCGGTTGACCGTCCGGTCCGCGCCTGCCGCGAACACCGGGCGGGCCGCTCACAGCGGGTCGGGGGCGCCTCGCGGTGCGCGGCCCCCGGACAACGCGAGATGGCGCCCCCGTGGGTGCGGGGGCGCCACAAGCGCGGGCAGACGGGCGCCGGAAACCGGCGGCCCGCCGCCTGCGCCTACTGGTCCGAGGGGGCCTTCCTGGCGCCCGTCGCCTCCGCCGTGCGCTGCGCGGGAGCCGTGCCGCGCGCGGCGACGGCCTTGCCCCCGGGGGCCTTGGCCGGCTCCTCCGTGAAGTCCACCCGGCCCATGTGCCGGTGCATCGACTTCATCAGCAGCCAGACACCGAGCGCCAGCACCGCGAAGACGACGAACCCCAGCAGGCCGGGGGTCACCTTGTTCTCGTTGACCTCGGCGAGCGTGACCATGTGCGTCACTGCGTGAGTCGCATCCATGTCATGCATTGTCGCGGATGCCCGCGAAGAGGTCGTCCTCGGGGAGGGAGGTGTCGACAAGCGACCGAGCGAGCTCGTACTCCTCGGTCGGCCAGACCTCCTTCTGGAGGTCGAGCGGGACGCGGAACCAGCCGCCGTCCGGGTCGATCTGCGTGGCGTGCGCGAGCAGCGCCTTGTCGCGGATCTCGAAGAAGTCGGCGCACGGCACGTGCGTGGTGAGCGTCCGCTCGGGGCGGTCGCTCTTGTCCCACCGCTCCAGCCACTCCCCGTACGGCGACTCAAGGCCGCGCGCGAGCAGCGCCTCGTGCAGCGCGACCGTACGGGCCCGGTTGAAGCCCTGGTTGTAGTAGAGCTTCTGCGGCTGGAAGGCCGGGCCGAACTCGGCCTCGGGGTACTTCTCGGTGTCCGCCGCGTGCTCGAAGGCGACCATCGAGATCTTGTGGGTCATGATGTGGTCGGGGTGCGGATAGCCGCCGTTCTCGTCGTACGTGGTGACGACCTGCGGGCGGAAGGAGCGGATGAGCCGCACCAGCCGGCCCGCCGCCTCGTCCACGTCCGCGAGGCCGAAGCAGCCCTCCGGCAGCGGGGGCAGCGGGTCGCCCTCGGGCAGCCCGGAGTCCACATAGCCGAGCCACTCCTGCTTGATGCCGAGGATCTCCCGCGCCTCGTCCATCTCGCGCTTGCGCACCTCGTGGATGTGCTCCTCGATGTACGTGTCCCCCTGGAGCTTCGGGTTGAGGATGTCGCCGCGCTCGCCGCCCGTGCAGGTCACGACAACCACGTCCACCCCCTCGGAGACGTACTTGGCCATCGTGGCCGCGCCCTTGCTCGACTCGTCGTCGGGGTGGGCGTGAACGGCCATCAGTCGCAGCTGCTCAGTCAAGACTCGATCCTCAGTGATTCGTCGCAAAGGGCGGCTTCTATAGTGACGGATACCGGGGGGCGAAAATTCCGGCATCGGCGCCCGCCGCGAGAGGACGGACCATGGCCCAGGCAGGCACGCAGGCCCCCGCGGGCCGCTACGGCCGCTCGGCGGACGAGCGTGCGGACCACAGGCTGAAGATCATCGGCGTGGTGCTCGGCGCCCTCGCGGTGCTCGGCCTCGGCTACTACGGGTTCCACAGCCTCACCGACCGGAGCCTGTCCGGCCAGGTCATCTCGTACGAGGCGGTCGACGCGTCCGCGATGCGCATCCACCTGGAAGTGCGCAAGGGCGAGACCACCACCGGCAGCTGCACGGTCCGCGCGCTCGACACCGACCACGTCGAGGTCGGCCGCAAGACGGTCCGCTACGACCAGCACAGGACGCAGGTCGACGAGGTCGTCACGCTCCGCACCACCGGGAGGGCGACGGCCGCCGAGCTCGTGGGCTGCTCCGACAGCTAGGGCCTTTCGTTCGGATCACGCCGGGAGTGCGCCGGGCGCCCGCCTGCCGCGCCTCCCCGCCCCGCCCGCCCAGGCCGCCGAAACACCGCGCCGACCAGCGGCGATGCCAGGTAGGCGGCTTTTGCCTTCCCCCTGTGGCCGGGAAATTGTTAGGCTCGTGGTTTCGCCCGACCGGGAAGGCCCCATCCTTACTGGTAGGGCGTTCATTTGTATTCCCAGTACCTACGAGGAGCACCTGTGACCCAGACCAGCGAGAACGTCACCTGGCTCACCCAGGAGGCGTACAACCAGCTCAAGGCAGAGCTGGAATACCTGTCTGGTCCCGCCCGCACCGAGATCGCCAAGAAGATCGAGGCTGCGCGCGAGGAGGGGGACCTGCGGGAGAACGGCGGGTACCACGCGGCCAAGGAGGAGCAGGGCAAGCAGGAGCTCCGCGTGCGCCAGCTGACCCAGCTCCTGGAACACGCGAAGGTCGGTGAGGCGCCCGCGGACGACGGCGTCGTGGAGCCCGGCATGGTCGTGACGATCGCCTTCGACGGCGACGAGGACGACACGCTCACCTTCCTGATGGCGTCCCGCGAGTACGCGAGCGCCGACATCGAGACGTACTCGCCGCAGTCGCCGCTCGGCTCCGGTGTGAACGGCAAGAAGGTCGGCGAGGACGCGCAGTACGAGCTGCCGAACGGCAAGACGGCGACGGTGAGGATCCTCGCCGCGAAGCCGTACTCCGGCTGACGCGGCCGACTCGACGCTCCACACTCCACGCACGGGCCGTGCGGCACCGATCCACCGGTGCCGCACGGCCCTTGCCGTGCACGGGGCGCGACCAGGAGGTCGCCGAGCGGTACCCCGGCGCGCCTTCCGGCGTCACAGGTCCCAGTCGGACCCGTAGCGCGCGGTCAGCTCCGCTATCTCGGGGGGCGCGAGGAGGCGCCGCTCGCCCTCGGGCAGGAGCAGCAGCAGGGTGCAGACCTCTTCGAGCTCGATCGCGGCGTCGACCGCGGCCGCCAGGTCGCGGCCCGACGTGACGGGGCCGTGGTTGGCCAGCAGGACGGCGCGGAACGCGAGGGGCATCGCCTCGATGACCGCGGCCTGGACGGCGTCGCCCGGGGCGGCGTACGGGACGAGCGGCGTCTGGCCCACGCGCATCACGAAGTACGGCGTCAGCGGCGGCACGGCGCTCCGCTCCGACCAGGCGGGCCGGCAGCTGACGGCGGTCGCACTGCGGGAGTGCAGGTGCACGACGGCCGTGGTGTCCGGGTGGCGTCGGTAGAACGCCGTGTGCAGCGGGAACTCCTTCGACGGCCTGGGCCCCTCCAGGTGTCCGCCGTCGAGGTCGAGGACCGTGAGCGCGCCGGGGTCGAGAGCGCCGAGCTCGGCCCCTGTGGGCGTGATCAGCACCCGGTCGCCCGTGCGGACGCTGAGGTTGCCCGACGCGCCGGGGCTCAGCCCGAGCCCGGCGAGCCTGGTGCCTGCGGCGACGAGGTCCTGCCGCGGCGTGCTCATGAGAGCGCTCCCCACGCCGTGGTGAACAGGTCGGTGCCGCCGAAGTTCCCCGACTTCAGGGCCAGGTCGACCGGGTGCGCGGACCCGTCGGAAACGGCCTCCGTGTGCGCCCAGGCGACGCCGGGCGCGATCGGCGCGCCGATGCGCAGGGTGCGTGCGCCGAGCGCCGTGACGACGGCGCCCGAGGTCTCGCCCCCGGCCACCAGCAGATGGCGGGCGCCCGCGGCCACCAGCGCGGTGGCGCAGCGCGCGAGGGCCGTCTCCACGAGCTGCGCGGCCCCCGGGTCCGCGGAGCCGGGCACGGCGGTCTCCTCGCCCGTGGCGTAGATCAGGGGTGGCCGCCCGGGGTCCTCGCGCCAGCAGCCGGTCGCGAACGCGACCAGTCCGGCCACGGCGCCTTCGAGGTCGGCGCGGAGCGCCTGCGGGTCGAGCGCGCGGGACGGCAGCACCCGCCTGGCGTGCCCGACCTGCGCGCGGGTGGCGGCCGACGCGCTCCCCGACAGGACCGCGGCGGGGCCGCGGCCCGTCGCGCGGGCCCGCGCGGACTCCTGGTCGCCGTGCGGCCCCGTGAGGCCGAGCGCGAGCCCGGCCGCGCCCGTGACGAGCGGCAGGTGGGCGGTGGCCGCGGCGATGGTCCGCAGGTCGTCGTCGGTGGTGGCGTCGACGACGGTGAGGGCGTCGCGCGCCTGCGGGGCGTCGAGCGCCTCACGCACGGCGCCCGCCCCGGCACGTACCGTCTCGTGGGGGACGCGGTGCACCGCCCGTACGGTCTGCGGCGCGAGCAGCCTGCCGAGGTGGGAGTCGCGCATCGGGGTCAGCGGGTGGTCGCGCATCGGGCTCTCGTCGAGCAGGTCGTCGTGGACGAAGAGGCGGGCGCGGTAGACGGTGCGGCCGGTCGCGGGGAAGGCGGGCACCACGACGGTGCCCGGCGCGCCGAGCTCGTCGAGCAGCGCGTCGGCGACGGGGCCGATGTTGCCCCGCGGTGTCGAGTCGAAGGTCGAGCAGTACTTGAAGTAGAAGCGCTCGCACCCGGCGGCACGCAGCGCGCGCAGGGCGGCGACCGACTCGGCCACCGCCTGCCCGGTGGGCGCGGTGCGCGACTTGAGCGCCACGACGACGGCGTCCGCTTCGGCGGGCACGTCCGCCGCGTCCTGTCCCCCGCCGGGGACGCCGACCGCGACGACGGTTCTGAAGCCGCGGGCGACGAGCATGGTGGCCAGGTCCGTCGCTCCCGTGAAGTCGTCCGCGATCGCCCCGAGGTGTGGCATCGGTCCTCCTGATCGGTCACCGGTGGGTGTCTTCCCTGGGCGGAGCTGGGCCCCCACGCCACCCGGATGTGAAATGATGTTACCACTGTTGACGCAAGCGTGAAGAAGTGTTTAGTTTGCGTTAATCGGCGGTCGCCGGCGCGTTTCTCCCTCGCGTTCTTCGCCCCGCCGTCGTGAGAACCCGACGAGGAGAGTCCGCGATGAACGTGCGCGACCAGTCACCAGCCGCCGGCGGCCCGCCGGTCCGGTACGCGCTGACCGGGGCCGGAGGCGGCTTCGCCCGCACCCTGCTCGCCCAGAGCCGCCTGCTGTCCTGGCTGACCCCGGCCGTCCTGTGCGACCTCGACACCGACCGGGTCGTCGCCCTGTGCACCGAGCTCGGTTACGCGGCGGACACCCTCGCGGTGTGCGAGGACGCCGACGCCGTGGCGCGGGCCGCAGCCGCGGGCCTGACCGCCGTCACATCCGACGCGGGCGCGCTGGCCGCCGCCGAGTGGGACGTCCTCGTCGAGGCAACCGGCAGCCCCGCGCACGGCCTCGCGATGGCCGAGGAGGCACTCGCGGCCGGCCGGCACGTGGCGATGGTGAGCAAGGAGGTGGACTCCGTCGCCGGCATCCACCTGGCCCGCACCGCCGCGGCCCGCGGCCTCGTCCACACGCCCGTCGAGGGCGACCAGCCCGCCAACCTCATCGGCCTCGTCTCACGGGTCCGCGGCCTCGGCCTCGACATCGTCGCCATCGGCAAGTCGAGCGAGTACGACCTGGTGCTCGACCCCGCCACGGGCACCGTCACGCAGCTCGACGCCACCGTCCACGCGCCGGAACTCGCCGGCCTGCTCGACCTCGGCGACGACCCGCGCGCCACCCTGGCGGCCCGCGCCCGCGCCGTCGGCGCGCTGCCCGTCGGCGCCACCGCCGACTACTGCGAGATGGCCGTCGTCGCCGACCACACCGGCTTCCGCCCCGACACCGAGCTGCTGCACTACCCGGTCGCACGCCCCGCGGAGCTCGCCGACGTGTACGCGCTGCGCGAGCACGGCGGCGTCCTGCGGCGCCCCGGCGCGGTCGACGTCTTCCGCGCGCTGCGGCTTCCCGGTGAGGCGTCCTTCGCCGGGGGCGTCTTCGCCGTCGTCCGCACCCACGACGCCGAGACCTGGCGGATGCTGGCGGGCAAGGGCCACGTCGTGAGCCGGGACGGGCGCTACGCGGCGATCTACCTGCCGTACCACCTGATGGGTGTCGAGGCCCCGGCGACGCTGCGGGCCGCAGCCGGGGGCCGCGGCAGGGGCGCGGCCCGCCCGCGCCGCAGCGCGGTGCTCGCCGGGCGGGCCCGCCAGGACCTGGCCGTCGGCGACACCCTGTCGATGGGCGGCCACCACCACGACGTCGCCGGTGTGCAGGCCGTCCTGCTGCGCGCCGAGGAGGCACCCGCCGAGACCGCCCCGCTCTACCTGGCCGCGGGCGCCCGCCTCGCCCGGCCCGTCGCGGCAGGCGAGCTGATCGGCCTCGACGACCTGGCAGGGGCCGACCCCGCCCTGGCGCGTGCCTGGCTGGCCGGCGCCGACGCGGCGGACGACGCCGCGCGGGGCACCGAGGGAGAGGAGGGCGGACACCGATGAGCACCGCCATGGAACACGTGATCATGGCCGCGGTGGCCATCGTCGTCCTGGTGCTGCTGATCACCAAGGTCAGGCTGATGCCGTTCCTCGCGCTCTCGGTCGCGGCGCTCGGGCTCGGCCTCGCGGCCGGCCTCGGCCCCGGCGGGGCGGTCGACGCCTTCGAGAAGGGGTTCGGCGACTCGCTCAGCGACACCGGCCCGATCATCGGCCTCGGCACCGTGCTCGGCGGCATCCTGCTGGGCTCCGGCGGTGCCGACCGGATCGCGACCTCCTTCATCGGGGCCCGCCCGATCAAGTGGGTGCCGACCGCCATCACCGCCGCGGCCCTGCTCATCGGCATGCCGCACATCTTCGACGTCAGCTTCATCATGCTGGTCCCGCTGGTCTACGCGACGGCCAGGCGCACCGGCACCCATCTGCTGTACGTGGGCCTGCCGATGGCCGCGGGCCTGTACATCTCGCACGGCCTGCTGCCGCCGCACCCCTCGCCGACCGCCGCGATCGGCACGTACCACGCCAACACCGGTCTGACCCTGCTGTACGGGCTGGCCATCGGCATCCCGATCGCCGCGCTCAACGGGCCCGTCCTGACCCGCGTGCTCAGCCGCTGGTTCGGCCCGGCGCCCGACCTCAGCACGGGCGGCCCGATGCCGGAGGAGCGGATCGAGCCCGACCGCCGGGGCCGGCCGGTCTCGCTGGCCTTCGCGCTGATCACCGTGGCGCTGCCCGCCGCCCTGATGCTCGTCGGGACCCTCGGCAAGGGGCAGGTCTCCGAGGGCTCCTGGGCGCATCCCGTCTTCGAGTTCTGCGACAACCCGGTGCTCTCGCTGTCGATCGCGGTGATCTTCGCGTTCTTCGCGCTCGGCGTGCGCTCCGGGTTCGGCCTCGGCCAGCTGCGGGCGATGACCTCCAAGGGCCTCGGGCCCGCGGGCACCATCATCCTCATCCTGGGCGCGGGCGGCGCGCTGAGCGAGATGCTCACCGCGACCGGTGTGGGCAAGGTGATCTCCGACAACGCCTCCCACTGGTCCATATCGCCACTGGTCCTCGCATGGGGCGTGGCCGCGCTGCTGCGGATCTGCCTGGGCTCCGCGACCGTCGCCACCGTCACCGCCGCGGGCATCATGGCACCGCTGATGGGCTCCTATCCCGGGCTCTCGCCCGAGCTGCTCGTCCTGGCGACGGCGTCGGGCGCGGTCATGCTGTCGCACGTCAACGACTCCGGCTTCTGGATGTTCAAGGAGTACTTCCAGCTGTCCGTGGCCCAGACGTTCCGCACCTGGACGCTCATGCTGTCGCTCCAGTCCCTGCTGAGCCTCGGCGGTGTCCTGCTGCTCAGCACGGTGGTGAGCTGACGCCCGCCGGGAGCCCGCCGCCCGCTGCCGTACGCCGGTCCCGCACCGGGGCCGCACCGGCACCGGGCGGCGGCGCCGCCACCCGCCATCGGACAATGGACGGCAACGCGGCCGCCGGCCGCCGTACACGAGACGGAGTACCCGCGTGACCTCCTCGCAGGAAAGCTCGCAGGAAAGGCCGCCGCTCATCCCCGACCAGCGGCGCGAGGTACTGCTGAAGCACCTGCGGCGCGAGGGGGTGCTGAGCGTCCAGCAGATCACCCAGCTGTTCGGCGTCTCCCACATGACGGTCCGCAGGGACATCGCGGAGCTCGAACAGCAGGGCCTCGTCTACTCCGTGCCCGGCGGCGTACGGATCGCCAACGGGATGCGCTCGGAGCCCGGCTTCGCCGCCAAGTCCCTGGTGGAGCAGCCGGAGAAGCACGCCATGGCACGGGAGGCCGCCACCCTGGTGCGCGAGGGCATGACCGTCTACCTCGACGCCGGCACGACGATGCTCGCCATGATCCCCGCCCTCACCGAGCACGCGGCGCTGACGGTGGTCACCAACGACTTCAACGCCGTCGAACAGCTGGGCCGGGCACGGCACATCGAGGTGGTGCACGTCGGCGGCCGGGTCGAGCCCGACAACCGCTCGACCGTCGGCCCGCTCGCCGCCGCCACCGTCCGCCAGCTCGCCTTCGACATCGCGTTCGTCAGCGCGAGCTCCTGGGACCTGCTGCGCGGGGTGACCACCCCCTCGCAGGACAAGGTCGAGGTGAAGCGCGCGGTGATGGCCTCGGCCGCGCAGTCGGTCCTGGTCGCGGGGGCGTCGAAGTACGGCACGTTCGGGCTGTACAAGGTCGCGCCGCTGAGCGCCTTCGACGTCCTCGTCACGGACGCGGGTCTCGCGGGGGCCGCGGCGGACGGCATCCGCGCCGAGGTCCAGGACCTGCGCCTCGCGGCGCCGGCCCGGGACGGCGCGCGGGCCGAGCTGCCCTGAGAACGGGCCGGCGGCCCGTCAGGAGGCGGCGGAGCGGTACGCGCGCACGGCCAGCGTGCGGAAGACCAGGATGATCAGCGCGGACCAGATCAGCGAGGCCCACACCGGGTGCTGCATCGGCCAGGCCGTCGACGTGGAGACGCCGGGGTTGCCGAACAGCTGCCTGCTCGCCTGCACGGTCGCGCTGAACGGGTTCCACTCCGCGACCGGCTGGAGCCACCCCGGCATCCGGCTGGAGTCCACGAACGCGTTCGAGATGAACGTCACAGGGAACAGCCAGATCAGCCCGCCGGAGGTGGCGGCCTCCGGGGTGCGCACGGACAGGCCGATCAGCGCGCCGATCCAGGAGAAGGCGTAGCCGAGCAGGAGCAGCAGTCCGAAGGCGCCGAACATCTTCCCCACGCCCTCGTGGATGCGCCAGCCCACCAGCACGGCGACGACGGCGAGCACCACCACCGTCAGGGTGGTCTGCACGAGGTCGGCGAGGGTGCGCCCGGTCAGGACCGCGCCGCGCGCCATGGGCAGCGACCTGAAGCGGTCGACCAGGCCCTTGTGCATGTCGTCGGCGATGCCCGCGCCCGCCCCCGCGGTGGCGAAGGTGACGGTCTGCGCGAAGATCCCGGCCATCAGGAAGTTGCGGTAGACGCTCGGGTCCGTGGTGCCGCCGACGGTCAGGGAGCCGCCGAACACATAGCTGAACAGCACCACGAACATGATCGGCTGGAACAGCCCGAACAGGATGACCTCGGGAATCCTGGTCATGCGGATCAGGTTGCGCCGGGCGACGACGAGCGAGTCCCGCACGGAGCCCGCGAGGCCGCCGCGCGCCGCCGGTGCCTGGGTCGTGATGGCGGTCATGACGCCGTCCCCTCCGCCCGGTCCCCCGGGCCGCTCGTGGTGTCGCGCCCCTGGTCGTCGGCCTCCTCGGCCGCGTGGCCCGTCAGGGAGAGGAACACGTCGTCCAGGGTCGGCCTGCGCAGGCCGATGTCGTCGATCTCGATGCCCCGCGCGTCCAGCTCCCTGATCGCCTCGGCGAGCAGCTTGGCGCCGCCGGTGACGGGGACGGTGAGCCTGCGGGTGTGCTCGGCGACGGTCACGGCCGCGTCGCCCGTGACCGCGCCCGCCTTGCCGAAGCCGCCGAGCACGGTGCGGGCGGTGGCGACGTCGTCCTGCCGGTGCACCACGACCTCGACGCGCTCGCCGCCCGTGCGCGCCTTGAGCTCGTCCGCGGTGCCGCGCGCGATCACGCTGCCGCGGTCGACGACGGCGATGTCGTGGGCGAGGTGGTCGGCCTCCTCCAGGTACTGCGTGGTCAGCAGCAGGGTCGTGCCGCCCGCCACCAACTCCTCGATGATCGACCAGAGCTGCTGCCGGTTGCGCGGGTCGAGCCCGGTGGTGGGCTCGTCCATGAACATCACGGGCGGGGAGACGACGAGCGCGGCGGCGAGGTCGAGCCTGCGCCGCATGCCGCCCGAGTACGTCTTGGTGGTGCGGTCGGCGGCGTCGGCGAGGTGGAAGCGTTCGAGCAGTTCGTCGGCCCTGGCCTTCGCCCGCCGCGCGCTCATCTGGTAGAGCTGGCCGACCATCCGGAGGTTCTCCCGGCCGGTGAGGTACTCGTCGACGGCGGCGAACTGGCCGGAGAGTCCGATGGAGCGGCGTACGTCGTTGGGCCTCCTGAGGACGTCGATCCCGGCGACGACCGCATGGCCGCTGTCCGGCCGCAGCAGGGTCGTCAGGACGCGGACGGCGGTGGTCTTGCCGGCTCCGTTGGGTCCCAGCAGACCGAGGACGGTGCCTTCCGGTACGTCGAGGTCGACGCCGTCCAGAGCCCGTACGTCGCCGAAGGTCTTGACCAGACCCTCGGCATGGATGGCGCCTGGCATGAGGGTTCTCCTGACTGGTGGGTCCTGGGCCGACGGCGGCAGGGGACTGGTCGGGTCCCGGGCCGCCGGCGGGCCGAACGGTATCGCGATACATCGCGTTGCTTCAAGCGAGGCGCACGGCTAGCCGTGCGGCCGTTTCCGCACACCCCCCGCACGGGTGACCCCCCGGGCGGGCGGAACTCGTCGCCCCACCCCCGTCCCCGCCCGCTGTCCCCGCCCGCGCAGGTCCGGGACGCCCGGCAGGGAGCGCCACAGGAAGGACGTCTTCCGCGTACCCTTGACCACCATTAACCGACCACCGCACGAGAGAGCCCCGGCCATGCCCCCCATTCAGGACATGACTTCCGATGCGTCGGTCTCGCAGGACGCGACGGGCGCGCTGGACCGCCAGGATTCCAGGGACACCGTTCCGGCAGCATCCGAATTCCCGGACGGCGCCGGTCTCCTCGACGCCCTCCAGCACCAGGTCGCCATCTTCGCCCGGCGTGCCGAACAGACCAGGCTCGGCGGCGTGGGGCAGGTGCGCAACACGATGGACCGCGCCGCGTACCTGCTGCTCAACCGCCTCGACCTGGAGGGCCCCATGGGCGTCAAGGCGCTCGCGGCCGGCATGGGCATCGACTCCTCGACCGTGACCAGGCAGGTCGCGCCGCTGGTCGACAGCGGCCTGGTCAAGCGCACGTCGCACCCCGACGACGGGCGGGCCGTCGTCCTGGAACTCTCCGAGCGCGGGCGCGCCCGCCTCGACGAGGTGCGCCGCTCCCGCAGGCTGCTGATGCAGCGGGTCACCGAGGACTGGACCGAGGACGAGCGGATCTCCTTCACCACCTTGCTCGCCCGCTTCAACAGGAGCCTGCCCGCGGCCAAGCAGCCGAGGCTCGACCCGGACGAGGCGCCGCCGGCCTCTTGACCGCGGCCCCCGGCGGCGCTGCCATGAAGGCGTGCGGCAGCCGCGCGGGGCCCCGGGAGCAGAGCGTGGCCGCGCCCCCGAGTTCGAGTCGTTCGTCGCGGGCGCGGCCGGCCGGCTGCTGCACCTGGCCGCCCTGCTGACCGGCGAGCCGCCGCAGGCCGCGCCGCGTGCGCTGCGGCTGCTGACGGCCGCGCTCGCCGCCGCCTACGCCGACTGGCCGCGGCTGCGCGGCGAGGATCCGTACGACAGGGCACGGCGCGAACTCGTGGTGCGGTACGCGCGCTACGCCGCCTGGCGGAGCGGGCGCGGACGCGGCGGCGTACTCGGACCGCTCGGCAGGCAGGAGCGGCTCGTACTGGTGCTGCGGCTCTACGAGGGTGCGGGCGAGGAGCAGACCGCGGCGCTGACCGGGCTGCCGCCCGAGCGGGTGCGGGCGCTGTGCGCGCGGGGCGTCGCCGTGCTGCGTTCCGGGGCGCGCGCCGCCCGGCAGGGGGACCTGGCGCGGGCCGCCGCGGACGGGCGGACCGCGCGGTGACCCGCAAGGAGGACCAGGTGCGGCGGATGCTCGAAGGGCCGCACCCGCGGGTGCCTCCCGGGCTCGCGCCCGCGGCGGCCGCCCGGGGCGCGCGGATCGTCCGCCACAGACGGGTGAGGCGGCTGGCCGCCGTGTTGACGCTGGCCGCCGCGGTGGCGGCGCTCGCCGTGTGGCTCGCGCTCACCGGGCCGTGGGCGGCGCCGCCCTCGGTCGTCGCGCCGCCGCCCCGGGTGTTCTGACGCGGCCCGCTCTGCGCCGAGCGCGCGGGCGTCCTCGGCGCGGCGGCTCAGTCGCGCGCCAGCGCCTGCTTCAGGTCGTCGAGCAGGTCGTCGCCCGACTCGATGCCCACCGAGAGGCGCACCAGGTCGGAGGGGACTTCGAGCGGGGAGCCCGCGGCCGAGGCGTGGGTCATCCGGCCGGGGTGCTCGATCAGCGACTCGACGCCGCCGAGGGACTCGCCGAGGGTGAAGAGGCGGGCGCGGTCGCAGACCGCGACGGCCGCCGCCTCGCCGTCCGCGACCCGGAAGGACACCATGCCGCCGAACGCCTTCATCTGCTTGGCCGCGACCTCGTGGCCCGGGTGCCCCGGCAGCCCCGGGTAGAGGACCTGGGAGACGCGGGGGTGGTGCGCCAGCATGTCCGCGATCCGCTCGGCGTTCTCGCTGTGCCGGTCCATCCGCACGGCGAGCGTCTTGACGCCGCGCAGCACGAGCCACGCGTCGAAGGGGCCCGCGATGGCGCCCATCGCGTTCTGGTGGAAGGCGAGTTCCTCGCCGAGCGCCGGGTCGGAGACGACCAGCGCGCCGCCGACCACGTCGGAGTGGCCGCCCATGTACTTGGTGGTGGAGTGCACGACGACGTCGGCGCCGAGCGCGAGCGGCTGCTGGAGGTAGGGGCTCGCGAAGGTGTTGTCGACGACGAGCTTCACGCCGGCGGAGCGTGTGACGCCCGCGAGCGCCGCGATGTCGCTGATGCCGAGGAGCGGGTTGGAGGGCGTCTCGACCCAGACCGCCTTGGTCCGCGGGGTGAGGGCGGCCCGTACGGCCTCGGGGTCGGAGCTGTCGGCGACGGACCACTCCACGCCCCACCGGGAGGCGACCCGCGCGAACAGCCGGAAGGTGCCGCCGTAGGCGTCGTTCGGGATGACCACGTGGTCGCCGGGCGCGAGCAGCGTGCGCAGCAGGCAGTCCTCGGCGGCGAGGCCGGAGGCGAACGCCAGGGCGCGGCTGCCGCCCTCCAGCGCGGCGAGGTTCTCCTCAAGGGCGCTGCGGGTGGGGTTGGCGCTGCGGCTGTACTCGTAGCCGCCGCGCAGCCCGCCCACGCCGTCCTGCTTGTAGGTGGAGACCTGGTAGATCGGCGGGACGACGGCCCCGGTCGCGGGGTCCGCGGTGTTGCCCGCGTGGATGGCGCGGGTCTCGAAGTTCAGGGAATCGCCGGTGTGCTCGTGGTTCATGGGGCCGAGGGTAGCGGGCGCGCAGGTCGGTTCCCGGCCATCCGGTCGGCGGCGGACTTGGGGACAATGGAGGCATGGAGATCCTCTGGTTCCTGTTCGCCCTCGGTCTGCTCGCGGCCGCGCTCGGCCCGATCCTGCGGCGCAGGCGCGCCGCGCGCCCGGCCCGCAGCGCCCCGCGCGAGGCTTCCTGGCCGGCCGGGGGGCCGATCCGGCGGGTGCCTGCGGACGCTCCGGACGCCGCGGACCCGGAGGCGTACGGCTTCCTGCGCCAGGAGGAGCTCGACGTGCGGGTGCCGGGGCCCGACGACGAGCTGCTGCACGTGCTCGACGTGGTGCAGGGCACCCAGCAGTGGGGGGCCGCGTCGCGGCTGCTCGCCGGGACTCCCGCGGACGGCGAGGCGCGCTGGCAGCGGGTGCAGGGGTTCGCGGGCGCCGCCGCGCTCGAACTCGCCGGGCGGCCCGGCGCGGGCGGCAGGTGGCTGCGCGAGTGGCGGGTGGAGGCGCAGAAGGACGCCGGCGGCGCGGCGGTGCAGGCGGAGTTCCTGGTGCAGCGGGCGTGGCGCAGCTCGCGGCCGGGCGAGGAGGAGTTCCGCATCCTGCTGGAGGAGGCGCGGACGGTGTGCGGCGAGGCGGCGCTGCTCGCGCCGGGCGACCCGGTGCCGTACATCGTGGAGCTGTCCGCCGCGCGCGGCCTCGGCTGTCCGCCCGCCGAGTTCGACCGGCTGTGGGCGGAGGTGATGGACCGCGCGCCCGCGCACATGGGCGCGCACCTGGCGGCCCTGCGCTACTGGGGCGCCGCGTGGCACGGCTCCCGGGAGGACGCGGACCGCTTCGCGCGGACGGCCGCGGCCCGCGCCCCGCGGGGCTCGCTGCTCGCGGCGCTGCCGCTGTTCGCGCTCTACGAGCACCTGCCCGAGGTCAATCTCGTCCGGGGCTTCTACCGCAGCGAGGCTGTCACGAAAGCGGTCGCCGGGGCGCTGTACGCGGTGCACTCGGCGCGGCCCGACGACCCGGTGCTGCCGCACGTGCGGCATCTGCTGGTCTTCTTCCTCGTCAGGATGGACCGGTGGGGTGAGGCGATGGCCCAGCTGGTGGGGGTCGACGGGCAGGTGGGCGCCGTGCCGTGGACGTACAGCGAGGACCCGGCCGCCGAGTACGCGCTCCACCGGGCGCTGGCCGTCGCCGGGTACGAGGCGAACGGCGGCAGCCCGGCCACGCTGCCCCGCTGAGGCGCCCCGCCGAGGCGCCGCGTGGCCGGGTGCCGCGCGTGGTACGCGGGCCAAGGATGTCCCTGCCGCCCGTGCGATATGCGGGCCGAGGGCGTCCCCGCCGCCCGTGCGGTACGCGGGCCGAGGGCGTCCCCGCCGCCCGTGCGGTACGCGGGCCGAGGGCGCCCCCGCCGCCCGTGCGGTACG
>NZ_BAABEP010000018.1:0-71331 GCF_039540215.1 Streptomyces tremellae | reverse complement strand
CGTGCGGTACGCGGGCCGAGGGCGCCCCCGCCGCCCGTGCGGTACGCGGGCCGAGGGCGCCCCCGCCGCCCGTGCGGTACGCGGGCCGAGGATGTCCCCGCCGCCCGTGCGGTATGCGGGCCGAGGGCGCCCCCGCCGCCAGGGCGCACACTGAATGAGGCCGGACCACCCGCCGGCCGAGCACACCCGCCACCCGAGCACACCGCTCCCGGCCGACCGATTGGACCCCACGTGTCACGCGTCATCCTGGTAGTCCTCATAGGGATCTGCGTCTATTTCTGGTTCAGGTCCCGGCGCGGCGCCGACCGCATGCTCTCGTCGATGACGGGCGGCGACCGGGCCGTGGCCGGCGACGCGACGCAGGGCTCCGAGCGCTCGGCCGAGCTGGGCCTGCTGCCCGCGGAGAAGCAGGACACGCGGTACGCGGCGGCGCCCGACCCGGCGGACGAGGTGGCGCTCGCCGCGGTGCGCGCGGGCGACTGGGGACCCGCGGCCGACCTGCTCGCGGCCCAGGCGGCGGCGAAGGACTGGGAGCGGCGCGCGCTCAGCGTCGAGCTGCTCGGCCGGGAGGCGGCCGCCGGCGCGGCGTGGCTCGACGCCTGGGAGGCGGCGCGGCCGGGCGACGGCGACGCGGCGCTCGTGCGGTCCGCCGCGGCCACGCCCGTGGAGCGCCCCGGCGGGGCGGCGGGTGCGCCGGACGGGGCGGCGCGCCCTGCGCGGGCCGCCGCGCTGGAGACGGCGAAGCGCGCCCACACGCAGGACCCGGTGCCGTATGTGGTGGAGCTCGCGGGCGCGGTCGCGGCGGACCTGTCGCACGCGGAGGTCAGCGCCCTGTTCAAGGAGGCGGTGGCGCGGGCGCCGTATCTGTACGCGGCGCACGAGGCGGCGCTGCGGTACTGGCTGGCAGGCGGCAAGGGCTCGCCCGCGCTCGCGGAGGAGTTCGCGGCGGACGCGGCGGACGGCGCGCCGCTCGGCTCGCTGATGTCGGCGTTTCCGCTGATCGCCTGGTTCGAGGAGCACCTGGAGAGCACTCGCGACCCGGAGGAGTACCGGACGGACGAGCTGTCGCGGCTGGTCGACCGGGCCCTGATGGACGCGGCTGCGGCACCCGCCGCGCACCCGCGGCTGCCCGAGCTGCGCCACCTGCTGGCGTACTTCCTCTACAAGCAGGACAGGTTCGACGCGGCCCTCGAACAGTTCCGGCGGGTCGACGGCTATGTGAACGCGCTGCCGTGGCGGTACTACGCGCGGGAGGGCCTCTACATGCGGGCCCGCGACACGACGGTGCGCAACGCGTCCTGAGGCGCGGAGAGTTCCCGGCGCGTCAGCACACCGCGGGTTCCCGGGGAGCGGTCCTCAGAGCTTCATGGCGAACAGCCCGGCGGGCCGCTCGCGGCGGTAGCCGAGCGAGGCGTTGACCGCGAGCATCGGGGCGTTGTCGTCGGCGACCGAGGTGGACAGCTCCCGCACGCCTGGGTGCTGCTCGTGCAGCACGTCGAGCAGGCGCCGCTTGACCGCGCGGGCGGCGCCCCGGCCCCGGTGGACGGGGAGGACGGCCGTGTCGCCCTGGGCGGCGCGGGTGTCGCCCGGCGCGTGCAGGACCGCCTCGGTGTACGCGACGACCGCGTCGGAGCCGTCGAGCGCGGCGACCGTGATCAGCAGCCCACCGCGCGCCTCCACGAGCCGCGCCGCCTCCCGCACCCGGCGCGCGTCCCAGTGCGGCTGCCGCCACGCCGGGTCGCCGCCGGGGGCGTCCACGAGCACGTTGTGCACCTCGGCGAGGGAGCCGGCGAGGGCCTCGGGCGCCGCGCCCGTCCAGTGGGCGAAGCGCAGCCCCTCAGGCAGCGGCAGCGGCGCCGTGGCGGCGAGGGCGGGTTCCACCCGCAGCACGTACCGGGTCAGCGGCAGCACCTTCACGAAGCCGAGGCTGTCCACGAACGCCTCGCCCGCGCCGCCGAGTTCGACCCGGGTGGAGACGGACGTGCGGCCCTCTTCCGCGAGCAGGTCGCGGATCGCCGTCCACAGGCGGGCGCCCACGCCGCCGCGTCGCACCCCGGGATCCACCACCAGCTTGTGCAGGTACGCGGTGTGCTGGTGGGGCGGCCTGGTCCACAGCAGGAGCGACGCCACCCCCTCGTAGGAGCCGTCCCGCGCGACGGACGCGAGGTGCACCTCGCGTCCGTCGAAGGGCTGCACGCCCAGCCTGCCCGCGGTCTCGGAGCGGCTGGGCTCGGGCACTGCTGCCGGGACATCACGGATGTGCGCGGCGCTGACCACCGCGTGCCAAGCGTCTATCTCGGCGTCCGAGGGCGGGTTTCCCAGTGTGATCAGCATGTAGAGAACCTACGCGTACGAGGGTGGCGACGCCCCTGGCTTACGGGGTGTCCTGGCGGCAGCCCGGGGCCGGCGGGACCGCGGCCCCTGCGGGGACGGACACGGCGGACGGCGGGAGCGTACGGACGGACAGTGGGCCGGGTGCTTGCGGACGGTGGGCCGTGCTGTGCGGATCGTGCCGTGCGGGTCAGGCGGCCACGTTCGCGGTGACCGTGACCCGTCCCTTGCGGATCGTGGCCAGCCTCGGGGCGCGGCGGGCGATGGTGCTGTCGTGAGTGACCATGATGAAGGTCAGGCCGTGCTCTTTCCAGAGCCCCTCCAAGAGTTCCATGATCTCGTCGCGCATCGACTCGTCGAGGTTTCCCGTCGGTTCGTCGGCGAGCAGCACCCTGGGCCGCTTCACGAGGGCCCGCGCGATCGCCACGCGCTGCTGCTGCCCGCCGGAGAGTTCGCCGGGCAGATGGCCGAGCCGCTCGCCGAGCCCCACCGACTCCAGTGCGTCCGCGGCCTGTTGGCGCCGTGCCGCGCCCTTCGTGCCGAGGGGTACGAGGGCGGTCTCCACGTTCTCCTGCGCGGTGAGCGTGGGGATCAGGTTGAAGCCCTGGAAGACGAAGCCGATGGTCTCGGCCCGCACCCTGGTCAGCCCCGCCTCGGACAGCGCGCCGAGGTCGGTGCCGTCGAGTGCGACGGTGCCCGCGGTGGGGCGGTCGAGGCCGCCGAGCATCTGGAGGAGCGTCGACTTGCCGCCGCCCGTGGGGCCCTGGATGACGAGTCTGCCGCCGTCCGGGATGGTCAGGTCGACGCCGTCGAGCGCCTGGACGGTCTGCTTGCCGCGCCGGTAGCGCTTGGTGACTCCGGTGAGCTGGTACATCGGTGTGACTCCTGGTGACGAGAGAGGCGACAGGTGCGGGAGGGGATGAGGAGGGCGGTATGGCCTGCGGGACGCCCGGGGCGGGTACGCCGGGCCGCGGCGCGGGGCCCGCGGCGCGGCGTACCGCTCGTACGGCCGGCTCGGGCCGCGCGTCTACTCGATGCGGCGCAGCGCGTCCGCCGGGCGCAGGCGGGAGGCGCGCCAGCCGCCGAACCCGCCCGCGACAAGGCCGCCCGCCACGGCGAGCGCGACGGCGACGGCGATCACACCGGGCGAGACCGGCGCGGTGAGCGAGACGTGCACGGCCTTGGCGGCGAGCTGCCGTCCAGGGCCGCCCGCGCCACCCCCGCCGCCCGCGCCGCCGCCCGCGCCGCCGCCGAAGCGGCCGGCGAAGCCGCTGCCGGATCCGCCGCTTCCGGCGCCGGCGAGCTGCGCGGTCAGGTTCGGGCTGATCGCGGTCACCGCGTACGCGCCGACCAGGCCGAGCGCGATGCCGAGCACACCGCCGATCAGGCCGTTGACCAGGGCCTCGCCCATGACCTGCCGGGTGACGCGGCCACTCTTCCAGCCGAGTGCCTTGAGGGTGCCGAACTCCCGGACGCGGCGGCTGACGGCCGAGGAGGTGAGCAGCCCCGCGACCAGGAACGCGGCGACGAGGACCGCGATCGACAGCCACCTGCCGACGTCGGAGGCGAGGCCTGACGCGGTGGACAGCGAACCCGAGACGGTGGAGGCGAGGTCGGCCGAGGTGGTGACGGTGGTGCCGGGCACGTTCTTCCGCACGGCGGCCTTGACCGCGGCGATCTGCTGCGAGTCGGACGCCTTCACGTAGACGGTGGTGACCTTCGCCTTGGCGTCCGCGAGGGCCTGGGCCCTCGCCAGCGGCAGGTACACGTCGGCCGCGGCGTCGCCGCTGTCGGCGGTGGCGAGGCCGACGACCTTGAACGCGGTGCCGTGGACGGTGAGGTTCTTGCCCACGGCGAGACTCTTCTGCTTGGCGTAGCCGCTGTCCACGACGGCCACGTCCGCGCCGGTCTCGGACGCCTTGAACGTCCGGCCCGAGGTGATCTTGGAGCTGGTGAGCGGGCCGAGCGCGGGATCGGTGACATCCGTGCCGAAGACGGTGTAGGAGTCGACGCTGAAGGAGGCGCCGCCGCCCTGCACCTGGCCCCCGGTGCCGCCGGCCGCTCCCCCGCCGCCGAAGCCGCCGCGACCGCCGCCCTGGCCCTGTGTGACCGCGCCGCGCTTGAACTGGCCGTTGACCTTGAGGACGTTGAGGCTGAGCCCGCCGGCCGCGGCGGCGACCCCGTGCTGCCTGCCGACCTCGGTGACGGTGGTGTCGGCGAGCGTCTGGAAGCCCTGCACCGTGACGCGGTCGGTGCTCTGGCTGCTCTTGTCGTCGTCGTCCTGGCCGCGGAAGTCGAAGCGGGGGCGGCCTCCGTCGGCGCCCGCGCTGCTGCCCGGGGCGGGGGCCGCCTTGGTGACGGTCATGTCGGTGCCGAGGCCGTACAGGGACTTGAGGACGGTGTCCTGGGCCTTGTTCATGCCCGCGGTGACCGAACTGACCACGATCACGAGGGCGATGCCGAGAGCGAGTCCTGAGGCGACGACGAGGGCCGCTTTTCTGCGGCGTCGCAACTCGCGCCGGAGGTAGGTGACGAACATGGCGTGAAATTACGGGCGGGGCGTGAGCGCTTGTTGAGGCGGTGATGAGAGCACCATGAGAAGCGGCCGGGCCCGGCACGGCGCCCCGTACCCGCGGGGGGTACGGGGCGCCGTGCCGGGCCCCTGGGTCGCCCGGCTCGCGCGGCCGGTCAGACGGCGGAGCCCGCCTGCCAGTCGGACCAGCTCATGTTCCAGCCGTTGAGGCCGTTGTCGGGCTGGACGGTCTTGTCGTGGGAGTTCTTCACGATGACCACGTCGCCGAGGAGCGAGTGGTCGAAGAACCAGTGCGCCGGCATGTTCGGGTCCTTGGCGCCCTTGACGTCCTGGAGCCCGACGCAGCCGTGGCTGGTGTTGGAGTTGCCGAACACCGAGGGCGCGCCCCAGTAGTTGCCGTGCACGAAGGTGCCCGAGTTGGTCAGGCGCATCGCGTCGGGCACGTCCTTGATGTCGTACTCGCCCTTGCCGTCCGAGTCCGTGAAGCCGACCGTCGCGCCGTTCATGCGGGTCTTCTTGTACTTCTCGGAGATGACCATCTGGCCGTTGTACGTGGTGTGGTCGGGCGAGCCCGCGGAGATCGGGATCGTGCGCACGGTCTTCCCGTCCTGCTGGACGACCATGGTGTGGGTCTTGGCGTCGACCGTGCTGACCTGGTTGCGGCCGATGGTGAAGGACACGGTCTTCTGCTGGACGCCGTAGACGCCGTCAGCGCCCTGCACACCGTCCAGGTTGAGCTTGAGCGTGACCTTGCTGCCGGACTTCCAGTAGTCCTGCGGGCGGAAGTCGAGGCGCTGGGAGTTGAACCAGTGGCCGACGACCTGCTGGCCGCTGGTCGAGGAGACCTGGATGTGCGACTGCACGTCCTTCTTGTCGCTGATCGCCTTGTCGAAGTTGATCGACACGGGCATGCCGACGCCGACCGTGGAGCCGTCCTCCGGCGTGAAGTTCCCGATGAAGCTGTTGTCGGGCGACACGGTGGTGAAGGTGGCGTTCTCGGTCGCGTCGCGGCCCTTGGCGTCCTCGGCGGTCGCCGCGATCTTGTACGTGGTGGAGCGGGAGAGCTGCCCGTCCGGGCTCCAGCTCTTGCCGTCGGCGGCGAGCGTGCCCTTGACGGCGGTGCCGTCCGCGGTGGTCAGGCTCACATGGGTGAGGGTGCCGTCGGTGACGCGGACCTTGGCCGCGTTGTTGATGCTGGCGTTGTCGGCGCCGTTGCCCGGCGTGATGGATATCTTCGCGTCGGACGTGTCCTGAGCGGCGGCCTTGTCGACGGCCTCCGCCTGCGCGGACTGCTTCGGCGAGGACGAGGAGTCCCCGCCCCCGTCGCCGCCGCTGCATGCCGAGAGCACCAGGACTCCGCCCAGTACCGCGGACGCGGCCGCAATGCTGTTGCGCCGCTTCCTTTCCGTCATCACACGCATCTCCATCATCGCCGAATCCTCTGCCGGCGGCTTCTGCGAACTCCGCCGGTAGCTTCTAAGAACAGCCTTCGCGGGCCGTTCGGTTCCACACCGCCGCGCGATGTGTCCGAGGCCACTGGCGCCGCGGCGCCGCGGTGTGCCGTTCTCGCTCCCCGGCCCGCGCGGGGCCAGGCCGCTGCCGGGCCGGCGGGGCGCCGCCCGACGCGGCGGACCGGCGTTCGGAGCGGGGCCGGGTCTCCCAGGGTGACACGGTTTCCGCGCGACTCGTGACGCCTCGTCCGGATCGGGGACCGTTCAGGACGTGGGTCCCTGACCGAGGTCCCGGACCCGGCGGTGGACGCGGCGTGTCCGCCCGTGCACGCGGCGTAGGAGAAGCGGAGCGCGACTTTCCCCGGCCGGGCCGGGTTCACTAGCATCGGCCCACCCCGCCAATTCGGCTTCGTCACAAGGGGATCGATCTCGTGCCCGTCGCCTCCCGCTCCTCAGCGTTCCGTCCGCTCGTCACCGCAGGTGCCGCCGGGGTGATGCTCTGCGGTCTCTTCTTCGTGCCCTCAGCCCACGGCGAGGGGCAGCGCGGTGAGACACCGCACAGAGACGGAAGGACCGCGGTCTTGACGGACCTGGTCCACGGCGACCAGGACGCGGCGGCGCCCGCGCAGGGCTCGGCGCCCGGCGACGACGGGGCTCCCGGCGACGACGCGGCCGGCGCGCGGGCCTCGCGCCAGTTCGCGCTGGGCGAGGCGCCGGCGAGCGACGCGACGCCGTATGTGATCGGCGCCGCGGGCGTGCTGTGCGTCGGCGCCGCGTACGGCGCACGCGTGGTGCGCCGCAGGAACGCCGCGGCCTGAGCGCCACGGACCGTACGGGGCGCCCTGAGGGGTACGGGCGGCGCTGCGCGGCCCGAGCGGGTACGGGCGGCGCCCGGCGGCGCACCCGTACCGCTCCGGCGGCGGCTCAGGCCAGCGGGCCCGTGACCGGCTCGACGGCGCCGACCAGGGCGCCGGACCGTACGAAGGCGTCGGCGGCGGCCAGGTCGGGCGCGAGGAAGCGGTCGGGGCCCGCGCCCCGCGCCCCGGCGGTACGGAGCGCCTCGATGACCGCCGTGCTCGCAGGCGCGGCCGTCAGGCCGGAGCCCGGCCCCGTGCGCAGCTCGATCGCCCGGGTCGCCGCGTACAGCTCGACGGCGACGACCCGGGTGAGGTTGTCCACGGCGGTGCGCAGCTTGCGGGCCGCCGACCAGCCCATGGAGACATGGTCCTCCTGCATCGCGGACGACGGGATGGAGTCGACCGACGCCGGGTTCGCGAGCCGCTTCAACTCGCTGACCAGCGCTGCCTGCGTGTACTGAGCGATCATCAGGCCCGAGTCCACACCCGGGTCGTCGGCGAGGAACGCGGGCAGGCCGTGCGACCGGTTCTTGTCGAGCAGCCGGTCGGTGCGGCGCTCGGCGATGGAGGCGAGGTCGGCCGCGGCGATGGCGAGGAAGTCGAGCACGTAGGCGACGGGCGCGCCGTGGAAGTTGCCGTTCGACTCGACCCGGCCGTCCGCGAGGACCACGGGGTTGTCGACGGCGGCGGCGAGCTCGCGCTCCGCGACGGTGGCGGCGTGGCCGAGGGTGTCCCGGCCCGCGCCCGCCACCTGCGGTGCGCAGCGCACCGAGTAGGCGTCCTGGACGCGCGGCGCCTCGTCCTCCTGGAAGTGGCCCGTAAGACCTGAACCGGCCAGCACGCGCAGCATGTTGGCGGCGCTCGCGGCCTGGCCCGGGTGCGGACGCACGGCGTGCAGCTCGGGCGCGAGCACGCCCTGCGAGCCGAGCAGCGCCTCCAGGGTGAGGGCGGCGGTGATGTCGGCCGAGGTGTAGAGGCGGCCGAGGTCGGCGAGGGCGAGCACCAGCATGCCGAGCATGCCGTCGGTGCCGTTGAGGAGCGCGAGCCCCTCCTTCTCGCGCAGTTCGACGGGGGCGATGCCGTGCTCGGCGAGCAGTTCGCCCGCGGGCCGCACGGCCCCGTCGGGGCCCTCGGCCTCGCCCTCGCCCATGAGGGCGAGCGCGCAGTGGGAGAGCGGCGCGAGGTCGCCTGAGCAGCCGAGGGAGCCGTACTCGTGGACGACGGGCGTGATGCCCGCGTTCAGCACGTCGGCCATGGTGCGCGCGACCTCGGGCCGTACGCCCGTGTGCCCGGAGGCGAGCGTCTTCAGCCGCAGGAACATCAGGGCGCGCACCACCTCGCGCTCCACGCGCGGGCCCATGCCGGCCGCGTGGCTGCGCACGATGTTGCGCTGAAGCTGCGCGCGGAGGTCCTGCCCGATGTGGCGGGTGGCGAGCGCGCCGAAGCCGGTCGAGACGCCGTAGACGGGGTCGGGCTTGGCCGCGAGGGCGTCCACCACGGCGCGGGCGGCGGCGAGCGCTTCCAGCGCCCCGGTGCCGAGCTCCACCCGGGCGCCCTCGCGGGCCACGGCGACGACGTCCCGCGCGGTGACGCCCGACGTCCCCAGCACAACGGTATGCATATCCATATTCAGCAGCGTACGGACTGAATCGGCACCTGTCACCGTCTGGACGCCCGCCGCGGGCCCCCGCCTCCGGCAAGCACCGCCCGCGCCCCTGTCGCGACCGGAGCCCGCGCCGCAACGGGAGCCGGCCCCGGCACGCGAGCCCCCCAGGCGGGAGGCGGACCCCCAGGCGGTACACGGACCCCAGGCGGTACACGGCCCCTCAGGCGGTACACGGGCCCTCAGTCGGGACGCGGGCCAGGGCCGGGGCCAGGGCCGGGACCGGGGCCAGGGCCGGGACCGGGGCCAGGGCCAGGGCCAGGGCCTGGGCCGGGCTCCGGCGGCGGGAGCGGCGGGCGGGTGTCGCGGAAGTGGCGGCGGGCGCCCTCCGCCGGGGCAGGCGCGTCCGGGGCCGCGTCGGCCAGGCGGATCGCCACGCCGTCGCGGCCCGCGACCACCGGCACGGCCGAGCCCTCCGCCTTCGCCCGGTACTGCGCGGCGTCCGCGAGCCGGAACAGCCGCCGCGCCGAGCGCACCTGCCCGATCGGATCGGCCGTGGAGGCGACCCCGCAGGCCACGCCCTCGCCGAGGTCGAGCGCGCCCGCGCGCAGACACAGCTCGTCCGCGACGACGATCACCTCGTCCGCGCCAGGCCCCACCGTCAGCAGGCAGAACTCATCGCCGCCGAGGCGGGCGGCGAGCGCGCCACGCAGCTTCGCCGCGCAGACGGAGAGCACCGAGGCGAATCGTTCCAGCAGCTGGTCGCCGACCGCGTGGCCGTAGGTGTCGTTGACGGCCTTGAGGCCGTTCAGGTCGCACACGACGAGGCTGACCACGCTGCCCTCCGCGCGGTGCCGCGCGATCGCCTCGTCGAGGCCCGCGTCGACCGCGCGCCGGTTGGCGAGCCCGGTCAGCGCGTCGGTGAAGGCGAGCCGCCTGACCTCTTCGAGCCGCTCGGTCTGCGCGATGCCCGCGGCCACGACCGACGCGATCACCGTGGCGAAGTCGGCGTCCTCCGGGCCGTAGGCGGGGGCGCCGACCGGCCGCGCCACGTACAACTCGCCCCAGGCCGTGCCGTGCAGGATGATCGGCGCGACCACGCAGCAGCCGCGGCCCCTGCGGCGCAGCGCGGCCACCCGCTGGTGGCAGTAGCCCGGGTCGCCGCCGGCCGGCCCCGCCGCGGTCTCCACCCAGGCGTGCGGCCCGCCGCCGCCCGCCCACTTCTCGTGGAGGAACTCCGCGATCTCCGGGAACTGATGCACCGGGTACGCCTCGTCCTCGGGGAACTCCTCCTCACCGGCGGCCCGCTCCCCCGCGTTCACCAGGACCCTGAGCCTGCCGAGGTCGCGCTCCCACACCGAGAGCGCCGCGAAGCTGCCGCCGAGCGCGGCGCGGGCGCCCTGGGCGGCGGCCCGCCAGGACTGGTGCGGCGACTGCGCCGCGGCCATGCCCTGGGCGAGCGCCACCATGGCGCGCATGCGTACATCTACTCCCATAACCCCACCTTAGGGCCGTTCGGGAGATTTCGATCACCTGGAGCGATGGACGGCTACGCAGGGTGCGCGCCACGGGTCCCGCGGGCGCTCACTCCCCCGGCCAGCGGGGGGCGCGCTTCTCGTTGAACGCGGCGACGCCCTCGGCACGGTCGCCCGAGAACGCCACGGAGCGCCACGCGGCGTCCTCCACCTCAAGGCCCGTGCGCAGGTCCAGCCCGTGTCCGAGCCGCAGGGCGCGCTTGGCCGCGCGCAGCCCGACCGGCGAGTTGGCGGCGATCCGCGCGGCCAGCGCGAGGGCCTCCTCGCGATCCCGCCCCTCGGCCGCGAGGAGGTCGACGAGCCCCAGCTCGCCCGCCTCGGCCGCGGCCACCTTGCGCGCCGTGAAGACCAGTTCGGCGGCGCGGGCCGCCCCGACCCTGCGGGGCAGCAGCTGCGTGCCGCCGCCGCCGGGGATCACGCCGACCGACACCTCGGGCAGGCCGACGACCGCCGTGGGGTCGGCGACGATCAGGTCGCAGGAGAGCGCGAGTTCGAAGCCGCCGCCCAGCGCGAACCCGTGCACGGCGGCGACGGTCGGCATCGGCAGTTCGAGCACGCCGGTGTACGCGGCCCGCGCCACGGGCCGCTGCCGCAGCAGGTCGGCGTCGCTGAAGCCGTTCCGCTCCTTGAGGTCGGCGCCGACGCAGAACGCGCGCGGGTGGCTCGACGCCACCACCACGACCCGCGCGGACCGGTCGGCGGCGAGCGCGCCGCAGGCGTCGGCGACGGCCCCGGCCATCGCGGTGGACATCGCGTTCATCGCCTCGGGCCGGTCGAGCAGCAGTTCGGCCACGGCTCCCCCGTCCCCGTGCCGCCGCACCTCGACGACCCCCCCGAACCGCCCCTCGACCCCGCCGCTGTCACCCATGCGCCCTCCCGCACTCGCCACCGGAGCCCCGATGTTAACGACGGTTCATTCCCTTGCCCAGCACACCCGGATGTGGCGGCGTGCGCGGCAGATCCCATGAGCGGAACCGATGACGTGCGGCGGAGTCAGAGGTCGCCGTAGCCCAAAAGTCCGTTCTGGAGGACGCGCCGACGGAAACCACCTGGCCCGAAAGGCAGGAAGTACGCACCCTCCAGGAGATGGTCGGCCAGCTCCTCGGCCATCACCATCGTGAGTCTCTTCGCGCGAATCGCTTCGCACAGCACCGGGACAGTCGCCGCGACTTTGAGCCCGTCCTCCTCGGCGATCTGGCGTGGCGTCGTCCACGACGATTTCGCAACCACCGATCTCGCCCATGGCGAGAACCTCAGGACCGCCAACCATCCGCGGGCGGCAAAATGACGTAATGGCCCCGTATCGAAAACCCAGGCGTCGGCAGGCACCGTCACGATACAAACTTCCAGATCTCGTCGGCCCTGCGCACCCGAATGTCCGGCAGGTCTCCCTCGTCGAACGTGCCTCGAAGCAGTTCGAGGGACCGTTCACGACTGATTCGCTCACCTGATTCGCTCACCGCGCACGAGCTGCAACACCGCGAGCGCGGAATTTCGAGGAACCTCGGTCCCTCCCAACTCCTCCAGAGGGACGTTCAGGTTCATCTCGACGATATCGGTCTGGGTCGCGCGGAACCCGCGTACCGCCTCGACCGTCCCACCGTCGGCCAGGCCCAGCTCCTTGAGTCGGGTCGCCGGCGTCGCGCTGTCCACTCAGAATTGGCCGGCCAGCACGATCGCCGCACCGCGCTCGTCGCGCAGGGCGATCTCCTCCTGCCACTTCCCGCCGACCGCAGCCGCGGGCAGCAGGAGCGCACGCGCGAAACGGCCGAGGCGCGATTCCATCGGAACGTCACGATCGGAATGCGTCGCCACTCGCCAGTCAACGGCACAGTCGTCGGCTATCAGGAAGTGGCAGAGTTCATGCGCGAGCGCGAGCCGCCTGCGGCCGACCTTCATATGGCTGTTGACAAGACCGACACCGCCACGGCGCAACAAGACCGTCCCAGCACCGGCAGTGTCCTTTCCGATGTCGCGGGAGAACGCCAGAAGCCCGACGTCGGCAACCCTGTCGGACAGCCGATAGATCGGGTCGTCCGCCCGAGCATTCAGCAACTCCCGCGCCTTCGCTGCGAGTTCCTCAGCTTCGGCACCCGTCGAGGGCGGCGCGATGCCGGCTTCGGCGACTGCGCCGGCAGCGCCGAGGCCCAGTTCGCGAGCCCCCAGCCCTCGACGAACCCGACCTCACCCGCCAGCCTCGCGAGGAGGGTGTCGATCTGCGAGTCGGCCGTGCCCAGGCCGTGACTGGACCCGTGCGAGACAAGCGCCGGGGTGGCCTCCGCGAAGAACGCGGACATGCGGACATGCGGACATCGAGCGCGGCGGCGATGTCGGACAGCTCCAGGGCCGTGACCCTGCGGACACCCCCCTCGATCCTGTTCACCACCGCGCGCTCCAGGCCGACCGCCCGCCCGAGGTGCTCCTGGCTCACGTCAACACGCTTGCGGGCATCCCTGACGCGCTCACCGAGCGTGCGTGCGTCGACGTCTGCCACGTGCGCGACTCTCGCACGCCGCCCCCTGGGCGTCGGCTCGCACCGGGTACCGACCGGAGCCCGCACCCCCGGAGGCACCCGTTCCGATACGCCCCAGCGGCCCTTGTCGACCATGTCCGGACGATTGGGCTGACCATGTGCCCTATGCCCGCCTTCGTCACTGTGGATCACATCACGTTTACTGTGCGCACTCGCATTCTCGATCGCAAATAAGTACGTTGAGGCAACCAACTCTGAGAACGACGGTGTTTCTCGGCACACGGCACCGCAACAAGACAAAGCTGGTGGACAAGTGAGCACGGAGTCGAAGGTCAGCGATGACCAGGGGGAACAGTCGGCCGCCGCGGGCGGGGACGAGGCGTGGCGGCGGGAGGGGCTGCCGTCCGAGGCGGTCTCGGAGGCCGCTCGGGCGCCCGGCCTCTCGCTCGGTCAGACCATTGAACGCGTCATGCGGGGCTACGCGGACCGGCCCGCGCTCGGCCACCGCGCCACGGAGGTCGTGAGAGACCCCGCGTCGGGCCGCAGCACACTCCGGCTGCTGCCGAGGTTCGAGACCGTCTCCTACGGCGAGCTCTGGTCGCGCGCCGCGGCGCTCGCCACCGCGTGGGCCACCGCGCCGAGCGAGGCCGACAGCACCGACAGCACCGACGCCGCCCTGCGCCCCGGCGACTTCGTGGCCACCATCGGCTTCACGAGCGACTCGTACCTGACCGTGGACCTCGCGGCCGTGTACCTGGGCGCGCCCCAGGTGCCCCTCCAGCCCACCGCGCCGGCGTCGCAGCTGCTGCCGATCCTTGAGGAGACGGGCCCGCGGCTGCTCGCCACCAGCACCGCCTGCCTGGAGAAGGCCGTGGAGCTGGCACTCACCACCCCGTCCGCGCCGCGGATCGTGGTCTTCGACCACCACCCGGAGGACGACGGCGAGCGCGAGGTGTACGAGGCCGCCGCGCGCCGCCTCGGCGGGGCCGGGCGGGGTCTGGTCACGCTGGAGGAGCTGATCGGGCGCGGCCGGTCGCTGCCCGCCGTGCCGCTGCACGTGCCCGACCAGGGCGACGACCCGCTGAGCCTGCTCATCTACACCTCGGGCAGCACCGGCGCCCCCAAGGGCGCGATCTACCGCGAGAGCATCCTGCGGGGCTACTGGACCGGCGCCTTCCCCGGCATCGAGGGCGTCCCCGCGGTGACCGTCAGCTATATGCCGATGAGCCACATGTTCGGCCGCGTCTCGATCCTGGCCACGCTCGGCATGGGCGGCCTCAACCACTTCACGGCGCGCAGCGACCTGTCGACCCTGTTCGAGGACATCGCGCTGGCCCGGCCGACCGACCTGCTCGCCGTGCCGCGCATCTTCGACATGCTCTTCCAGGAGTACCAGGGCGAACGGGACAGGCGCGAGGGCGAGTTCGCCGACGAGGAGCAGCTCGAAGCGGCCCTGCTCGCGGACCTGCGCGAGCGGTTCCTCGGCGGCCGGGTGCACCGGGCCGTCGTCGGCAGCGCGCCGATCTCCCGGGAGATGAAGGCGTTCGCCGAGTCCTGCCTCGGCCTGCCGCTGCACGACGGCTACGGATCGACCGAGGCCGGCATGGTGATCATGGACGGCAGGGTGCAGCGGCCGCCCGTGCTGGAGTACAAGCTCGTCGACGTGCCGGAACTGGGCTACTTCCACACGGATGTGCCCCACCCGCGCGGCGAACTCCTCCTGCGGACACGGAGCATCTTCCCCGGTTACTACAAGCGGCCCGACGTGACCGCCTCCGTCTTCGACGACGAGGGCTTCTACAAGACCGGCGACATCATGGCCGAGGTCGGCCCCGACCAGCTCGTCTACCTGGACCGGCGCAACAACGTCCAGAAGCTGTCCCAGGGCGAGTTCGTGGCGGTCTCCAAGGTCGAGTCGGTGTTCACCTCGAACCCGCTGATCCGCCAGATCTACGTGTACGGCAGCAGCGAGCAGCCGTACCTGCTCGCCGTCGTCGTGCCCTCGGAGCCGGCGCTGCGCGCCGCCGAGGGGCCCGACGCCCTCAAGCGCCTGCTGGCCGACGCGCTGCAGCGCACCGCGCAGGAGACCGGCCTCGAGTCGTACGAGACCCCGCGTGACTTCCTGGTCGAGACCGAGCCCTTCACGACGGCGAACGGCATGCTCTCCGACCTCAGGAAGCTGCTGCGGCCCCGGCTGCGGGAGCGCTACGGCGAGCGCCTCGAAGCCCTCTACGCCGAACTCGCCCGCAGCCAGAGCGAGCAGCTGCGCGCGCTGCGCCACGGCGGCGCCGACCAGCCGGTGTACGAGACGGTCGCGCGCGCCGCTCAGGCGCTCCTCGGCTGCTCGGGCACCGACGTGCACCCGGGTGTGCGCTTCACCGACCTGGGCGGCGACTCGCTGTCCGCGCTGTCGTTCTCGAACCTGCTCAAGGAGACCTTCGGCGTCGAGGTGCCGGTGGGCCTGGTGATCGGCCCCGCGGCCACCCTGCGCTCGCTCGCCGACCACGTGGAGGCCAGGCTCGCCACCGGCGCGGACCGCCCCACGTTCACCTCCGTGCACGGCGCGGACGCCGTCGAGGTCCACGCGGCGGACCTGAGCCTGGAGAAGTTCATCGACCCCGCGGTCCTCGACGCCGCCGCCGCGCTGCCGCGGCCGGGCGGCGAGCCGCCGCGCACGGTGCTGCTGACCGGCGCGACGGGCTACCTCGGCCGGTTCATGTGCGTCGACTGGCTCGAACGTCTCGCCGAGCGCGGCGGGAAGCTGGTGTGCGTCGTGCGCGGCGCCGACGACGCGGCGGCCCGCAGGCGGCTCGACGACACCTTCGACACCGGCGACCAGGAACTCCTGCGCCACTACCGGGAGCTGGCCGCGGACCACCTGGAGGTGGTCGCGGGCGACCTGGGCGAGGTGCGCCTCGGGCTCGACCGGGCGACCTGGGACAGGCTCGCGGGCGAGGTCGACGTGGTCATGCACCCGGGCGCCCTCGTCAATCACGTCCTGCCGTACGAGCAGCTGTTCGGCCCGAACGTGGTCGGCACCGCGGAGCTGATCAGGTTCGCCGTGACCGGGCGGATCAAGCCGTTCACCAACGTCTCCACCGTCGCCGTGGGCGACCAGGTCGACCAGGAGGCGTTCGACGAGGTCTCCGACATCCGCGAACTCAGCCCGGTGCGCAAGTGCGACGACTCGTACGCCAACGGCTACGCGATGAGCAAGTGGGCCGGCGAGGTGCTGCTGCGCGAGGCGCACGAGAAGTGCGGGCTGCCGGTGTCGGTGTTCCGCTCGGACATGATCCTCACGCACAGCCGCTACACGGGGCAGCTCAACCTGCCCGACATGTTCACCCGGCTCATCCTGAGCCTGGTGGCCACGGGCGTCGCGCCGAAGTCCTTCTACCGGCTCGACCGGGAAGGCAACCGGCAGCGCGCCCACTACGACGGGCTGCCCGCCGACTTCAGCGCGCGGGCCGTCGACGTCATCGGCGCGGCCAACACCGCGGGGTACCGCACGTACCACGTGCTCAACCCGCACCAGGACGGGCTCTCCCTCGACACGTACGTCGACTGGCTCGCGGCGGACGGCCTGGCCATGACCAGGATCGACGACTACGACGAGTGGCTCGGCCGGTTCTCCACCGCGCTGCGCGCCCTGCCGGAGGCGCAGCGCAGGCAGTCCCTGCTGCCGCTGCTGCACTCGTACGGGACGCCGGGCGTCCCCCTCGACCGGGGGGCGGCGCCCGCGGACGAGTTCCGCCGCGCGGTGCGCGCGGCGGACATCGAGGGGTACGACGACATCCCGCACGTCACCCCCGAGCTGATCACCAAGTACGTCAGCGACCTGCGGCAGCTCGGGCTGCTCTGACCGCTCCCGCGGCCTGGCGGGCTGCTGTCGACGGCCGGCGGGGCGGGGCGCGGCGCCCCGCCCCGCGTCACTCCTCCGTGCCGCCCGCGGGGCGGCGGGCCAGCAGCCAGGGCTCCACCACGCCGAGGCCGCGCACCGGCCGCTGCCACATCGGCTGGAGCCCGAAGCGGTACGCGGGCGGCTCGGTGCCCTCCTTCTCCGCGGTGGCCGCCTCCTCGGCGGCGAGCGCCTCGGACTCGGGGGCCTCGCCCGTGCGGATCAGCTCCTCCGCGAGGGCGCCGTCGACCAGGACCGTGTCGCGCGGGGCTATCGAGGTGAGCCGGCTCGCGAGGTTGACGGTGGTGCCGAAGACGTCGCCCATGCGCGTGGTGACCGTGCCGAAGGCGATGCCGACGCGGAGCGCCGGCATCGTCTCGTCATGGGTCATGGTCTCGATCAGCCGCAGCGCGATCTCCGCGGCGATGCCCGCGTCGTCCGCGGCGAACAGCACCTCGTCGCCGAGGGTCTTGATCAGGCGGCCGCCGTGCGCGGCGACCAGGTCGGCCGCGGTCGTCTCGAACGCCTCGACCAGCTCGCCGAGCTCCTCCTCTTCGAGGCGCCTGGTCAGACGGGTGAAGCCGACGAGGTCGGCGAAGCCGACGCAGAGCCGCCGGTCGACCATCTCGTCGTCGTCGCCGGCCTGGACGACCCGCCCGGTGGCCGCGGCGAGCTGCCGCCGCCACACATAGACCAGGAACTCCTCAAGCTCCGGCAACAGCAGCTCGACCAGCGGATACGTGACCTCGGTGCGGGTCATGCCCGGCTCCGGCGGCTCGGTCAGCCCTTCGAGGAACGAGTCGATCTGCCACTCGGCGAGGCGCGCCGTGGTCTGCCCGGTGGACCGGGCGACCTGCACGGCCATCGGCTCGCTCAGCAGCCCCGCCTCGACCAGGCCCGCGAGGCGGCGCAGCGCGAGGACGTCCGCCTCGGTCAGCGCCTTGGCCTGGCCGATGTCCGCGAAGCCCATGGCGCGCCAGAACCGCGAGGCGAGGTCCATGGAGACGCCGGCCGTGCGGGCGGCCTGGAACGGCGTGTACTGGCGCTCCGCGCCGAGGATCAGGTGTTCGAGGCGGATCGCGAGCGGATTGTCGGTCGGCTCCGCCGTGTGCTCCACGACGTGGTGCGGCAAGGGGTGCTCGCCGCTCACGGCCCGCGGTCCGGGGCCGTCCTCCCCGTCACCGTCCGCGGGGGCCTGCGCTCCGTCGCGCTGCCCTGCCGCACCCGGCCCCGGCGCGGACCGGTCCGCGGGCTCGTCGGGGGTCGGCGGGTCGCCGGCGGCGTCCGGCGGGTCCTGCGGGTCGTCCGCGCCGGAATTCGTGTCGTCGACGGTCACCAGCCGCCTCCTGCCCGTTCCCTGCGCACTGTCCTGCCGATCCTGTGACCGATCTTCGTGAACTGCCTCAACGATACGGCAGGTGTGCCCTGGCTCACGTCCCGCCCGTGCGGCCTGCTCCCCCGCTCAGGGGGCCGGGCGGCGCGGGCCGGGCCGCCCCGTGCGCCGGGGCGCGGGGCGCACGGGCCCGCGCCGCGCCGGTGCTCAGTCGGCGTCGGCCGTCCGCAGGTGGACGATGTCGCCCGCCGCGACCGGCTCGCGCAGCCCGGTCTCCGTGGCCAGCACGATCCGGCCGTCGCCGTCGATCGCGACGGCCTCGCCCGTCAGCGTGCGCGCGCCGGGCAGCTCGGCCCTGACCCGGCGGCCGAGGGTGGCGCAGCCCGCCGCGTACGCCTCCTGGAGGCGGGAGGCGGCCGGGTCGCCGCCGGCCGCGCGCCAGTCCCCGTACCACTGCTCGATGGAGCGCAGGACGGCGCGCAGCAGCGTCTCCCGGTCGAGGGACACGGCCCCCGCGAGGGCCAGCGAGCCGGCCGTGGGCACCGGCAGCTCGGCGGCGCGCAGCGAGACATTGAGGCCGATGCCGACGACGACGGCGTCCTCGCCCGCGCGCTCCGCGAGGATGCCGCCGGCCTTGCGCTCCTCGCCGTCGACGGAGACCAGCAGGTCGTTGGGCCATTTGAGGGAGGTGTCGACGCCCGCGGCCCTGGCGAGGCCGGTCGCGACGGCGACGCCGGTCAGCAGCGGCAGCCAGCCCCAGCGGGCTGCGGGCACGTCGTCTCCCGGCCGCAGCAGCACGGAGAAGAAGAGGCCGGAGCGCGCGGGGGCGCTCCAGGTCCGATCGAGCCTGCCGCGGCCCGCGGTCTGCTCCTCCGCGACCAGCACGGCCCCCTCGGCGGGCGCGTCCCCGGCCCTCCCCGCCACCCGCGCCGCGAGGTCGGAGTTGGTCGAGCCGGTCGCGTCGACCACGTCGAGCGAGGTCCACAGGGTGCCGGGCCTGATCAGCGCCCGCCGCAGGCCTTCGGCGTTCAGGGGCGGCCGGTCGAGGTCGGACCAGCGGCTTCCCGAGGTGTTCGGATCGGTCATGCAGGCCAGACTATGTGTGGCAAACGCCGCACTGCCGAACCGTGGGGCCGCCGATACGCTACGGAAACAAGTTACGGATCAGTAGGAGTCGTTGCCGATGACCCAGCCGACCGAGCCGGACCAGAACACCGCGGAGGGCGCGGGCCCCGACCTGCACACCACCGCGGGGAAGATCGCCGACCTGCGCCGGCGTATCGAGGAGGCGACGCACGCCGGCACGGCGGTCGCGGTGGAGAAGCAGCACGCCAAGGGCAAGCTGACGGCGCGTGAGCGGATCGGCCTGCTGCTCGACGAGGGCTCGTTCGTCGAACTCGACGAGTTCGCCAGGCACCGGTCCACCAACTTCGGCATCGAGAAGAAGCGCCCGTACGGCGACGGCGTGGTCACCGGCTACGGCACGGTCGACGGCCGCCCGGTGTGCGTGTACTCGCAGGACTTCACGGTCTTCGGCGGGTCGCTCGGCGAGGTCTACGGCGAGAAGATCGTCAAGGTCATGGACTTCGCCATGAAGACCGGCTGCCCGGTGATCGGCATCAACGACGGCGGCGGCGCCCGCATCCAGGAGGGCGTGGTCGCGCTCGGCCTCTTCGCGGAGATCTTCCGCCGCAACGTGCACGCGTCGGGCGTCGTCCCGCAGATCAGCGTGATCGTGGGGCCGTGCGCGGGCGGCGCGGTCTACTCGCCCGCGATCACCGACTTCACGGTGATGGTCGACCAGACCTCGCACATGTTCATCACGGGCCCCGACGTCATCAAGACGGTGACGGGCGAGGACGTCGGCTTCGAGGAGCTGGGCGGCGCGCGCACCCACAGCACCACCTCGGGCGTGGCACACCACATGGCGGGCGACGAGAAGGACGCGATGGAGTACGTCAAGTCGCTCCTGTCGTACCTCCCGTCGAACAACCTGACCGAGCCGCCCGCCTTCCCCGAGGAGGCGTCGCTGGAGCCCACCGACGAGGACCGCGAGCTCGACACGCTGATCCCGGACTCGGCGAACCAGCCGTACGACATGCGCAGCGCCATCGAACGCGTCCTGGACGACGGGGAGTTCCTGGAGACGCAGGCGATGTTCGCGCCGAACATCGTGACGGGCTTCGGCCGGATCGAGGGCTTCCCCGTCGGCGTGGTCGCCAACCAGCCGACGCAGCTGGCCGGCTGCCTCGACATCAACGCGAGCGAGAAGGCGGCGCGCTTCGTCCGCACCTGCGACGCGTTCAACGTCCCGGTGCTGACCTTCGTGGACGTGCCGGGCTTCCTGCCGGGCGTGGACCAGGAGTACGGCGGCATCATCAGGCGCGGCGCCAAGCTGATCTTCGCGTACGCGGAGGCGACGGTCCCGCTGATCACGGTGATCACCCGCAAGGCGTTCGGCGGCGCGTACGACGTGATGGGCTCCAAGCACCTCGGCGCCGACGTCAACCTGGCCTGGCCGACGGCGCAGATCGCCGTGATGGGCGCGCAGGGCGCGGTCGGCATCCTGCACCGGCGCACGATCGCCGAGGCGGGCGACGCCGCCGCGCAGGAGGCCCGCCGCGCCGAGCTGATCCAGGAGTACGAGGACACCCTGCTCAACCCGTACGTGGCGGCGGAGCGCGGCTATGTCGACGCGGTGATCCTGCCGTCCGACACCCGGGCGCACGTGGTGAAGGCGCTGCGGCAGCTGCGCACGAAGCGCGAGGCGCTGCCGCCGAAGAAGCACGGCAACATCCCGCTGTGAGCACGGCACCGTCCCGCTGTAGCGGGCCGCGAGAGGAGCGGAGGCCATCGATGATCAAGGTGATACGGGGCAATCCGACACCCGAGGAGCTGGCCGCGGCGGTCGCGGTCGTCCGGGCCGGCGCGGCGGGCGCGGCGGGCGCGGCGGGCGCCGAGCCGCCGTCCCCGGGCGGGCGGGCCGAGTGGGCGGCGCCCGCGCGGATCGCCCGCACCCGGGTGCCGAGTCCCGGCCCGCGCTCGTGGGCGCACACGTACTGGCCCGGGTGACGGGCGGGGCCGCGCCCCGGTGAGTACGCGTACTCAGGCGCGGGGAGGGGCGGGCGGCGGACCATCAGTCGCATGCTCTGGTCCGATCCCGAAGAAGGCCCCCCGAAGGAGATGCGTGACGCGCAGACGATGCTGCGGCGCGCGGGGATCGTGATCGCGCTGGGGATGGTGCTCGCAATGCTGGCGGTCGGGCTGCTGTGAGGCAGGGCGGGCCCGCGCCGGGTCCGGGGCGCGGTGCGGTGCCCGGCCGCGGGGCTCCGGGCCGGGGTGGGCGCGGGACCGGCGGGTGCGTACCGGGCCGCGGGGGCCGATAGCCTCGGGGCCATGACAGAACCCCGCCGCCTGGTCCTCGCCTCGCAGTCCCCCGCCCGCCTCGGCCTGCTGCGGGCCTCCGGGTTCACCCCCGAGGTGATCGTCAGCGGCGTCGACGAGGAGGCGCTCTCCGCGCCCACGCCGGGCGAACTCGCCCTGCTGCTCGCCGAGGCGAAGGCCACGAGCGTGGCGGCGCGGCCCGAGGCCGCAGGGGCGCTGGTGGTCGGCTGCGACTCCGTGCTCGACCTCGAAGGCGAGGCCCTCGGCAAGCCCGTGGACGCCGAGGACGCCACCGCGCGCTGGAAGGCGATGCGGGGCCGCTCGGGCGTGCTGCGCACCGGCCACTGCCTGATCGACACGGCGAGCGGGCGGCGCGCGGCGGCGACCGCGTCGACCACCGTGCGGTTCGGGACGCCGACCGACGCCGAGGTCGCCGCGTACGTCGCCTCGGGCGAACCCCTGCACGTGGCCGGGGCGTTCACCCTCGACGGCCGCTCGGCGCCGTTCGTGGACGGCGTCGAGGGCGACCCGTCGAACGTGATCGGCCTTTCGCTGCCGCTATTCCGCCGGCTTCTCCACGAGGTGGGAGGGTCCCTCACGGACCTCTGGGCCTGACTGGCGCGGAATGCCCGCGCCGGGCTCCGGCCCGCCGGAGCCGCGCGCCGCCTCGGCACGCGGCGGCCCGTAGGACAGCAGCACCCACACGAGCAGCCCGAGGCCGGCCATCAGCACCGCGAACACGCCCCAGCCGAGCAGGCCCGACGCCACCGCGCCCAGCAGCCCGTGGACGACGGCGGCGACGATGAGCAGGATCCGCCCCACCCGGCCAGGGCCGCGGTCGGCGCGGGCGGTGCGCGCCAGGACGAACGCGCAGACCAGCGAGAACAGCGCGCCGATGCCGCACGCGACCCAGGCCCCGAGCGTCATCGCGGAGGGTTTGAGGCCCGCGAGTGACATGTGCTGGGCGCCCACCACCCTGGAGAGCAGCGCGGCCACCGCGACCAGGACCACGGCCTCCACGGCGACGAACACCGCCGCCACCCAGGCCACCCACACCACCGGTCGGCGAGCCACGGCGCCCACCCCTTCCTGTTACCCCGAGTACAGAGCGTCCCGCGCACGCTACTCATCGGTAAACGGAGGGACAAGGGGTCGCACCGAGCCCGGACGAATCGGCCCGACGACCGGGCGGCTCCCCGGTGCCTTTATGGACTTCCCACAAAGAAACAGGATTCAGCGCGGAGCAGTCGCACAGAGAGGTGGGCCACATCAGGGCGCTACTGTGCGAGGAAGAATCCCGGCGTACCGTGGTGCCACAAGGGATTTCGTTACCTGGGCGAACCTCGTATCACGCTCCGTGTGGACGAGCTCACCATTGGGGACGGCTCGCACGGCCGTGTCGGCAGTCCCTAAACTCAGCTTGTTTTATTTGGAGGAAGCAATCGTGCGCAAGGTGCTGATCGCGAATCGTGGCGAGATCGCTGTCCGGGTGGCGCGGGCGTGCCGGGATGCGGGGATCGGGAGTGTGGCGGTCTACGCGGAGCCGGACCGTGACGCGTTGCACGTGCGGGTCGCGGACGAGGCGTTCGCGTTGGGCGGGCAGACGCCCGGGGAGAGTTACCTCGACATCGCGAAGGTCCTCAAGGCCGCGGCGGACTCGGGCGCGGACGCGGTCCACCCCGGCTACGGCTTCCTCTCGGAGAACGCCGAGTTCGCCCAGGCCGTCCTCGACGCGGGACTGACCTGGATCGGCCCGCCACCGCACGCCATCCGCGACCTGGGGGACAAGGTCGCCGCCCGCCACATCGCCCAACGCGCCGGCGCGCCCTTGGTGGCGGGCACGCCCGACCCGGTCTCCGGCAGCGACGAAGTCGTCGCCTTCGCCCAGCAACACGGCCTGCCCATCGCGATCAAAGCCGCCTTCGGCGGCGGCGGCCGCGGCCTCAAAGTCGCCCGCACCCTCGACGAGGTCCCCGAACTCTACGACTCCGCCGTACGCGAGGCCGTCGCCGCCTTCGGCCGCGGCGAGTGCTTCGTCGAGCGCTACCTCGACACACCCCGCCACGTCGAGACCCAGTGCCTGGCCGACACCCACGGCAACGTGGTCGTCGTCTCCACCCGTGACTGCTCCCTGCAACGCCGCCACCAAAAGCTCGTCGAAGAAGCCCCCGCCCCGTTCCTGAGCGAGGAGCAGAACGCCCAGCTCTACACCGCCTCCAAGGCCATCCTGAAGGAGGCCGGCTACGTCGGCGCCGGCACCGTCGAATTCCTCGTCGGCGCCGACGGCACCATCTCCTTCCTGGAAGTCAACACCCGCCTCCAGGTCGAACACCCCGTCACCGAAGAAGTCTCCGGCATCGACCTGGTGCGCGAGATGTTCCGCATCGCCGACGGCGAAGCCCTCGGCTACGACGACCCCACCCCCCGCGGCCACTCCCTTGAGTTCCGCATCAACGGCGAGGACCCCGGCCGCGGCTTCCTGCCCGCCCCCGGCACCGTCACCCGCTTCGACCCGCCCACCGGCCCCGGTGTCCGCCTCGACACCGGCGTCGAGAGCGGCAGCGTCATCGGCCCCGCCTGGGACTCCCTCCTCGCCAAACTCATCGTCACCGGCGCCACCCGCACCCAGGCACTCCAGCGCGCCGCCCGCGCCCTGGGCGAGTTCACCATCGAAGGCATGGCCACCGCCCTGCCCTTCCACCGCGCCGTCGTCACCGACCCCGCCTTCACCAGCGACCCCTTCACCATCCACACCCGGTGGATCGAGACCGAGTTCACCAACACCATCCCGCCGTTCGCCGCCCCCACGCCCGAAGGCGAGGGCGACGAGACAGGCCGGGAGACCGTCGTGGTCGAGGTCGGCGGCAAGCGCCTTGAGGTCTCCCTGCCCTCGTCCCTGGGCATGAGCCTGGCCCGCACCGGCCTGGCCGCGGGCGCCAAGCCGAAGCGCCGCACCGCCAAGAAGGCCGCATCCGCCGCGTCGGGCGACGCCCTCACCTCCCCCATGCAGGGCACCATCGTCAAGGTCGCCGTCGAAGAGGGCCAGGAAGTCAAGGAAGGCGACCTCGTCGTCGTCCTCGAAGCCATGAAGATGGAACAGCCCCTCAACGCCCACCGCTCGGGCACCGTCAAGGGCCTCACCGCACAGATCGGCGCCTCCCTCACCTCCGGCGCCACCATCTGCGAGATCAAGGACTGAAACAACACGGGCGCCGGGACAACCACATCCCGGCGCCCGCACACCCCGGTGCCGCCCGGTGGCATCCTTGTCCCCGCCGGGGAGCCGGGAGCCGCGGCAACCGGTCAGGAAGGACACGGCAGATGGCGAGGGACACGGCGACGACCCCGACGCCGCGCAGGGCCATGCGCGCCGACGCGCGCCGCAACTACGAGCGCCTGCTGACCGAGGCGCGCGCCGGTTTCGCCGCGCACGGCACGGACGCCTCCCTCGAAGACATCGCGCGCCGCGCCGGGGTCGGTATCGGCACCCTCTACCGGCACTTCCCCAACCGCCAGGCCCTGATGAGCGCGGTCTTCCAGGACGCGCTGGCCGTGCTCCTCGACCGGGCGGGCGAGCTGGCCGAGTCCGTGAACCCGTGCCGCGCGCTGGTCGACTGGCTGCGGGCGTTCGTGACGTACGCGGGCGAGTACCGCGGCCTGTCACGGGCGCTGATGTCCGCGCCCCGCGACGACGACACCTCACCGCTCGGGCGCTGCAACGCGCCGCTGCGCGCGGCGGGCGAGTCGCTGCTGCGCCGGGCCCAGCAGGCCGGTGCCGTACGGGAGGACGTGTCCGTCGACGACCTGCTCCAGCTGACCAACGCGATCGCGCTGGCCTCCGAGCAGACCCCCGAGGACTCCGAACTCGCGGACCGGCTGCTCGCGTTGACCCTCAAGGGCCTCTCTCCGCGCCCGCCCGCGGCCCCGGCGGGGCCGTGAGGAGGCCGCAGGACCCGCGGGCGGCCGGGCGGGCGCCCGCCGTCGGCTTCCGTGCGGATCCCCCTACCTCCTGCGCAGGTCCGCGACGCGGGCACGCTCCCGCTCGCGCTCGGGTTCCGGGAGGGCCGCGGACGGGGAAGGCGGCATCGAGGCGCTGCGCAGATGGCCCGGCGTGCCCGGGGTGCGCCGCTGGCCCGGCAGCGGGGCCTGGCCGCCCCGCTCGGCGGCCTGCTCGCCCGTGCCGCCACCACCGCCGCTCGCCGCGCCGTTCGCACCCGCCACGGAGACCTGGACGCCCTGGTCGGCGAGGGCCTGGAGCTCGCGCGCCGCGCGCTCGTCGTGCGCGGGCGGCTCGTCGGTGACCAGTCGGCTGATCAGCTCGGTCGGCACGGTCTGGAACATGGTGTCCGTGGCCAGCTTGGTGTGGTCGGCGAGGACCACCACCTCGCCCGCCGCGCGGACGAGCGCCCGGTCGACGCTGGCGGAGAGCATGTTGGAGGTGGAGAGGCCGCGCTCGGCCGTCAGGCCCGTACCCGAAAGGAAGGCGCGGCTGACGCGCAGGCCCTGGAGGGACTGCTCGGCCCCGCTGCCGACGAGGGCGTAGTTGGAACCGCGCAGCGTGCCGCCGGTCATCACCACCTCGACGCGGTTCGCGTGGGCCAGCGCCTGGGCGACCAGCAGCGAGTTGGTGACCACGGTCAGGCCCGGCACTCTGGCCAGCCTGCGGGCCAGCTCCTGTGTCGTCGTGCCGGCGCCCACCACCACGGCCTCGCCCTCTCCCACGAGGGTCGCGGCGAGGTCGGCGATGGCCGTCTTCTCCGCCGAGGCGAGGTGCGACTTCTGCGGGAGGCCGGACTCCCGCGCTAACCCGCCGGGCAGGACCGCTCCGCCGTGCCTGCGGTCCAGGAGCCCTTCGGCTTCCAGCGCGCGCACGTCACGCCGTACGGTCACTTCTGAGGTCTGGACGACACGGGCGAGCTCACGGAGCGACACGGCCCCGTTGGCGCGCACCATTTCGAGGATCAATTGACGACGTTCTGCAGCGAACACGGAACTGACAGTAACCCCAATGACCGTCTGCTTTCAGCAGTTTGCACCTAATTACCGAAGTTGTACGTACGGGGTTCCGGTAAGTGGTATACGAGGTCGGGCGGCCCGCCTCGCGCGCCGGCCCGGCCGCTGCCGCCGGGCCAACGCGGCGCACACGCGCGGCAGGTGGGGCCGCGCCCCGCGCCCTCAGCCCTCCTGCGCGGCCTTGCGGGCGTGCAGTTGCCGCGCCACCTCGGCGATCGAACCCGAAAGCGACGGGTACACCGTAAAGGTGTTCGCGATCTGCTCCACCGTCAGGTTGTTGTCGACGGCGATGGAGATCGGGTGGATCAGCTCGCTCGCGCGCGGCGCGACGACGACGCCGCCCACCACGATCTCGGTGCCGGGGCGGGCGAAGATCTTCACGAAGCCGTCCCTGATGCCCTGCATCTTCGCGCGCGGGTTGCGCAGCAGGGGGAGCTTGACGACGCGGGCGTCGATCCGGCCCGCGTCGATGTCGGCCTGGCTGTAGCCGACGGTCGCGATCTCCGGGTCGGTGAAGACGTTCGCCGAGACGGACTTGAGGTTGAGGGGGGCGACCGCGTCGCCGAGGAAGTGGTACATCGCGATCCTGCCCTGCATCGCGGCCACCGACGCGAGCGCGAACACGCCCGTCACGTCGCCCGCCGCGTAGACGCCGGGCGCGGACGTCCTGGAGACCCGGTCGGTCTTGATGTGCCCCGAGGGCTTGAGGACCACCCCGGCCTCCTCAAGGCCCATGCCCGCGGTGTTCGGGATCGCGCCGACCGCCATCAGGCAGTGGCTGCCGGTGATGACACGGCCGTCCGCGAGCGTCACCTCGACCCGGTCGCCGACGCGCTTGGCCGCGGCGGCACGGGAGCGCGACATGACGTTCATGCCGCGGCGCCTGAACACGTCCTCCAGCACGGCCGCGGCGTCCGGGTCCTCGCCCGGCAGCACCCGGTCGCGGGAGGAGACCAGCGTCACGCGGGAGCCGAGCGCCTGGTAGGCGCCGGCGAACTCGGCACCCGTGACGCCAGAGCCGACCACGATCAGCTCCTCGGGCAGCTCGTCGAGGTCGTAGACCTGCGTCCAGTTGAGGATGCGCTCGCCGTCCGGCAGCGCGTCCGGGATCTCGCGGGGGTGGCCGCCCGTCGCGATCAGCACCGCGTCGGCCGTGAGCACCTCCTGCTCGCCCTCCGGCAGGTCCACCAGGACCGTGCGCGAGCCGTCCGCCGCCTGCCGCCCGTCGAGCCGGCCTCGGCCGCGCAGGACCCGCGCGCCCGCCCGCGTGACGGACGCGGAGATGTCGTGCGACTGGGCGAGCGCGAGGCGCTTGACCCGGCGGTTGACCTTGCCGAGGTCCACGCCGACGACCCGCGCCGACCGCTCGGCGGGGGGCGTGTCGTCCGCGACGAGGATGCCCAGCTCCTCGTAGGAGGAGTCGAAGGACGTCATCACCTCGGCCGTCGCGATGAGGGTCTTCGAGGGCACGCAGTCCGTCAGCACCGAGGCGCCGCCGAGCCCGTCGCAGTCGACGACGGTCACCTCCGCGCCGAGCTGGGCGCCCGCGAGGGCCGCCTCGTAGCCGCCGGGTCCGCCACCGATGATCACGATCCGGGTCACGAAAAATCAGCCTCGCGTCGTCTGCCGGCCGTCACTCACCCCGGCCGGGCTGCTGGGTGCCCCGGGCGGGAGGACCCTCCGGGGGTGTGGGAATACGTGTCTCATTGTCCCGCACGCCGCGGGTGCCGCCGCCCGGGGCCCGCCAGGCGCCCCGGGCCGGGTGCGCCACCCCGCCGCGCCACCCCGGTTGTGGCCCGCGCCCCACGCCCCTGCCGCCCCTCCCGTACCCTCGATCCCATGTCGCTCTACGCCGCGTACGCCGGCAACCTCGATGCGCGGCTGATGTCCCGCCGCGCCCCGCACTCCCCGCTGCGCGGCACGGGGTGGCTCAACGGGTGGCGGCTCACCTTCGGCGGCGAGCAGATGGGCTGGGAGGGCGCCCTCGCGACGATCGTCGAGGCACCCCGCGAGCAGGTCTTCGTCGCCCTGTACGACATCGCGCCGATGGACGAGGACTCCATGGACCGCTGGGAGGGCGTCGGGCTCGACATCTACCGGCGCATGCGGGTCCGCGTCGACACCCTCGAAGGCGCGGAGCCGTCCTGGCTGTACGTGCTCAACGGCTACGAGGGCGGGCTGCCGTCCGCCCGCTACCTCGGCGAGATCGCGGACGCCGCCGAGTCGGCCGGCGCGCCGCACGACTATGTGATGGAGCTGCGCAAGCGGCCCTGCTGAGCCTGCTGGGCGCGGCCCCGGCCGGGCCCGCCGGGGCCGTCGACGGCCCGTCCGCCGGTGGTCGCACGCGGTCGCCCGGCGTCGCACGCGGTCGCACGCGGTCGCACGCGGTCGCACGCGGTCGCACGCGGTCGCACGCGGAAGGCTCCACCGCACTTCACCCGCCGACGCCGCAGGCCCGCGTCCGCCCGCGGGGACGCGCCGTCGCCGCCCTTCACCCGTCGGAAACGACAAGGCAACAATCGCAGGACCGTGCACTCGTTCATCTACGCGCGTAGGGAATGACCGGCTAGGCTCATGACGTGAACGCATCTGTTACGTCGGCGACCGCCGATGGCCCCGCCGACCCCCACGCCGCCGCGGACCTCGCCGCCGCCCGGCTGCGCGAGCTGTCCGGCGCCGAGAGCCACGACATCCTCCTCGTGATGGGCTCGGGCTGGGCCCCCGCCGTGAGGGCGCTCGGCGCCCCCGAGGCCGAGTTCCCCATGGCCGACCTGCCGGGCTTCCCGCCGCCCGTCGTCGAGGGCCAGGGCGGCACCGTCCGCTCGTACCGCATCGACGGCAGCGGCAAGCGGGCGCTGGTCTTCCTCGGCCGCACGCACTACTACGAGGGCCACGGCGTGGCCACCGTGGCGCACGGCGTGCGCACGGCGGTCGCGGCCGGCTGCAAGACGGTCGTCCTGACCAACGGCTGCGGCGGACTGCGCGAGGGCATGCGCCCCGGCCAGCCGGTGCTGATCAGCGACCACCTCAACCTGACGGGCGTCTCCCCCGTCGTCGGCGCCCGCTTCGTGGACCTGACGGACCTGTACTCGCCGCGGCTGCGCGCGCTGTGCAAGGAGATCGACCCGGCGCTCGAAGAGGGCGTGTACGCGATGTTCCCCGGCCCGCACTACGAGACCCCCGCCGAGATCGCCATGGTCCGGGTGCTCGGCGCCGACCTCGTCGGCATGTCCACCGTCCTCGAAGCCATCGCGGCGCGTGAGGCGGGCGCCGAGGTGCTGGGCATCTCGCTGGTGACCAACCTCGCCGCGGGCATGAGCGGCCAGCCGCTCAACCACGAAGAGGTCATCAGGGCGGGGCGGGACTCCGCCCAGCAGATGGGCGCGCTGCTCGCCCGGGTGCTCGACCGCGTCTGACCGCGCGCGGCCGGGGCACGCGCCCCGTACGGCACGCCCCGAGGGGGACCGCCGCCGCCCCCCGTACGGCACGACCCGCCACCCACCCCACCCGCCGGGAAGGACCCACCGTGACCCAGGACCCCGTGACCGCACCCGCCGAGGCGTGGCTCGCCGAGGACCCGGACCCCGACACCCGCGCCGAGCTGCGCGCCCTGCTCGACGCGGGCGACCGGGAGGCGCTCGCCGAGCGCTTCTCCGGGCTGCTCCAGTTCGGCACGGCCGGGCTGCGCGGCGAACTGGGCGCGGGTCCGATGCGGATGAACCGCGCCGTGGTGATCCGGGCCGCCGCGGGCCTCGCCGCGTACCTCGGGGAGCAGGGCGAGGGCGGGGGGCTCGTGGTCGTCGGCCACGACGCCCGGTACAAGTCGGCCGAGTTCGCGCGGGACACCGCCGCGGTGATGGCGGGCGCGGGGCTGCGGGCCGCGCTGCTGCCGCGCGCACTGCCGACGCCGGTGCTCGCCTTCGCGGTGCAGCACCTCGGCGCGGTGGCGGGCGTGCAGGTGACGGCGAGCCACAACCCGCCCAGGGACAACGGCTACAAGGTGTACCTCGGCGGCGGCTCGCAGATCGTGCCGCCCGCTGACGCCGCGATCGCCGCGCGCATCGAGGCGGTGGCCGCGCTCGCCGGCGTCCCCCGCCCCGAGGACGGCTGGGAGGTCCTCGACGACTCGGTGCTCGACGCGTACCTGGAGCGCACCGGCGCCGTCCTGACACCCGGCTCGCCGCGCACGGCCCGGGTGGTGCACACGGCGCTGCACGGGGTGGGCACGGAGACGGTGCTCGCCGCGTTCGAGAGGGCGGGCTTCCCCGCGCCCGTCGTCGTGCCGGAACAGGCCGGGCCCGACCCGGCGTTCCCGACCGTCGCCTTCCCCAACCCGGAGGAGCCCGGCGCGATGGACCTGGCCTTCGCCACGGCCCGCGCGGCCGGGCCTGACGTGGTCGTCGCCAACGACCCCGACGCGGACCGCTGCGCGGTGGCCGTCCCCGATCCGGCGGCGGACGGCGGCTGGCGGATGCTGCGCGGCGACGAGGTGGGCGCGCTGCTCGCCGCGCACCTGATCCGCTCGGGCGCCAGGGGCACGTTCGCCGAGTCGATCGTCTCGTCGTCGCTGCTCGGCCGGATCGCGGCGGCGGCGGGGCTGCCGCACGAGGAGACGCTGACCGGCTTCAAGTGGATCGCCCGCGTACCCGGCCTGCGGTACGGGTACGAGGAGGCGCTCGGCTACTGCGTCGACCCGGACGGCGTGCGCGACAAGGACGGCATCACGGCGGCGCTGCTCGTGGCCGAGCTGGTCTCCGTCCTGGCGGCCGAGGGCAGGACGCTCACCGACCTGCTGGACGAACTGGCGCTCGCGCACGGCCTGCACGCCACGGACCAGCTGTCGGCCCGCGTCGCCGACCTGTCCCTGATCGCCGACGCGATGCGCCGGCTGCGCGAGCACCCGCCGACACACCTCGCCGGCCTCACCGTCGCGCGCGCCGAGGACCTGGCGGACGGCCCGAACGGCCTGCCGCCCACCGACGGCCTGCGCTACACCCTGACCGGCGCGCACGACGCCCGCGTCATCGTCCGCCCCAGCGGCACCGAACCCAAGATCAAGTGCTACCTGGAGGCCGTGATCCCGGTCCCCTCCCCCGAGGCCCTGCCCGCGGCCAGGACGGCGGCCGCGGAGCTGCTCGCCGCCCTGAAGCACGACCTCGCCAAGGCAGCGGGCCTCTGAGGGCCCGAGACCCCGCGGGGCCGGTCCCGCGGAGCCCTCATGCGCGAGGGGATGCGAAGTGCGGACAGTCTGGTCGAGGGTGGACGGGCACACGTACCCAGGACCCGGACCAGAGCTGTCGCTCCCGGCCCGGGAAGACCGATAGTCGGTGCACGTTCCGGGCACGGCCCCCCGGGCGCGCGCCCGGGGGCTCCGCAGTGCCGGCCTCAGCCCAGTACGAGCAGGATGATCAGCAGGATCGCGCCGACCGCCGAGGGCGCGATGATCTCGTAGGACCAGCGGACCGCCGGGGCGCCCTTGGCGGCTTCCGCGCCGTTCTCCTCGGCGCGGTCCGCGAGTTCGCGCATCTCGACCAGTGCCTGGTCGGCCTGGGCGAGCTTCGGCTCGGTGTCGGAGGAGGCGAAGGTCAGCGCGGACTGGCGCGAGCCCGAGGACGCGGTCGCCGAGCGTTCGAGGCGGCTCAGCCTTCGGTCGGTACGCTTGCGCTGGCGCAGGCTGACCGGGATCGCCCACATCTGGTACTTGGCGCCGTCCCGCGTGAACAGTTCCGTGCTGAAGCGCGCCTTCATGTGCTTCATCGCGCCCCACGGCACGGAGATCGTGCGGAACGGGTTCCTGATCCGCACGCCGTTCGGGCCCGCGAAGACCGCGGGCCGCACCGTGAAGGCCACCAGCAGGGGCACCACGAACAGCAGCGCGGCGAGCGACAGCCAGGGCACCCGTCCGCCGCCCGTGGCCACGGCGTCGATGCCGAGCCAGAGCACCAGGGCGAGCACCAGGGCACCGCCGGCGATGCCGCCGCCCGAGCGGTACACGCGGTCGGCGTACGCGGGCGCGTCCGCCGCCTGCGCCGGTGCGGCTGAGTCGGCCCCGCCGGCCTCGGGCTGGTGCTGTTCGGAACGTGCCATACCCCTGATTCTGCCGCACGCGGGAGCGAAGGGGCGAAGGGAGTTCGGGGTCGGTTCTGCATCGGTTCCGGCGCGGCCCCGGCCGGCCGAGCCCGGCACGCCCCGGTCCCGTACGCCCGCCGCCGCACCGCACGCGCGGGCCCGCTCAGCCGCCCGCGCGCACGCCCGCATGCCCTGTACATACCGCTACGCGCGTAGATATGCTGCGCTTGTGACCATGTCCACCAGCACCCCACCCCCGCTCGCCGACGTCGCCGCGTCGGACACCACGCTGCGGCGCTTCCTGCACGGGCTGCCCGGCGTCGACCCGGTCGGCCTCGAAGCGCGCGCCGCCGCGCTCGGCACGCGGTCCGTCAAGACCACCGCCAAGGCGTACGCGATCGACCTCGCGATCTCGATGATCGACCTGACCACCCTGGAGGGCGCGGACACCCCGGGCAAGGTCCGCTCGCTCGCCGCGAAGGCGCTGCGCCCCGACCCGACCGACCGGAGCACGCCCGCCACGGCCGCCGTCTGCGTCTATCCGGACCTGGCGGCGACCGCGCGCGCCGCGCTCGGCGACTCCCCCGTCAAGGTGGCGTCCGTCGCGACGGCGTTCCCCGCGGGCCGCGCCGCGCTCGACGTGAAGCTCGCCGACGTGCGCTCCGCGCTGGACGCGGGCGCGGACGAGGTCGACATGGTCATCGACCGCGGCGCGTTCCTCGCCGGGCGCTACCTCGCGGTGTTCGAGGAGATCCGCGCCGTCAGGGAGACGTGCGGCGACCGGGCGAGGCTGAAGGTCATCTTCGAGACCGGCGAGCTGTCCACGTACGACAACATCCGCCGCGCCTCCTGGCTCGGCATGCTCGCGGGCGCCGACTTCATCAAGACGTCCACCGGCAAGGTCGGCACGAACGCGACACCGGCGAACACCCTGCTGATGCTGGAGGCCGTGCGCGACTTCCGCGCGCAGACCGGCACGCAGATCGGCGTGAAGCCGGCCGGCGGCATCCGCACCACCAAGGACGCGATCAAGTACCTCGTGCTGGTCGGCGAGACGGCGGGGCCCGACTGGCTGGACAGCCACTGGTTCCGCTTCGGCGCCTCGTCCCTCCTGGGCGACCTGCTGATGCAGCGCCAGAAGCTGCGCACCGGGCGCTACTCCGGTCCCGACTACGTGACGGTGGACTGATCACCATGGCATCGCAGAAACCCACCGCCCCCGCGGCCGCGGGCGGCTCGCCGTTCGCGTACGCACCGGCGCCCGAGTCGCGCGCCGTGGTCGACATCGCGCCCTCCTACGGCCTGTTCGTCGACGGCGCGTTCGACGCGGCCGCCGACGGCCGGGTCCTCAAGACGCTCGCGCCCGCCACCGAGGAGGTGCTCTCGGAGGTCGCGCACGCGGGCCCTGACGACGTGGAGCGCGCCGTGCGCGCCGCGCGCCGCGCCTTCGAGAAGTGGTCCGCGCTGCCCGGCGCCGCGCGCGCGAAGTACCTCTTCAGGATCGCCCGCATCCTCCAGGAGCGCTCGCGCGAACTGGCCGTGCTGGAGACCCTCGACAACGGCAAGCCCATCAAGGAGACCCGCGACTTCGACGTCCCGCAGGCCGCCGCGCACTTCTTCTACCACGCGGGCTGGGCCGACAAGCTGGCGCACGCGGGGCTCGGCCCCGACCCGCGCCCGCTGGGCGTGGCCGCGCAGGTCGTCCCGTGGAACTTCCCGCTGCTGATGCTGGCGTGGAAGATCGCCCCGGCGCTCGCCACCGGCAACACGGTGGTGCTCAAGCCCGCCGAGACGACGCCGCTGTCCGCGCTGTTCTTCGCGGACGTGTGCCGGCAGGCGGGGCTGCCGAGGGGCGTGGTCAACATCCTGACGGGCGACGGCTCGACGGGCGCCGCGCTGGTCGCCCACCCGGACGTGGACAAGGTCGCCTTCACCGGCTCCACGGAGGTCGGCAAGGCGATCGCCCGCGAGGTGGCGGGTACCGGCAAGAAGGTCACGCTCGAACTCGGCGGCAAGGGCGCCAACATCGTCTTCGACGACGCGCCCGTCGACCAGGCGGTCGAGGGCATCGTCACCGGCATCTTCTTCAACCAGGGCCAGGTGTGCTGCGCGGGCTCGCGGCTGCTGGTACAGGAGTCCGTCGCGGACGAGGTGGTGGAGTCGCTGAAGCGGCGCCTCGGCACGCTGCGCCTCGGCGACCCGCTGGACAAGAACACCGACATCGGCGCGATCAACTCGGCGCAGCAGCTGGCGAAGATCCGCGAGCTGACGGGGATCGGCGAGGCGGAGGGCGCGGAGCGCTGGTCGCCCCCGTGCGAACTGCCCACCTCCGGCTACTGGTTCCCGCCGACGCTGTTCACCGGCGTGGCGCAGGCGCACACGGTGGCGCAGGACGAGATCTTCGGCCCTGTGCTCTCCGTGCTGACCTTCCGCACCCCTGACGAGGCCGTCGCGAAGGCCAACAACACCCCGTACGGCCTGTCGGCGGGCGTGTGGACGGAGAAGGGCTCGCGGATGCTCGCCGTCGCGGACCGGCTGCGCGCGGGCGTCGTCTGGGCCAACACGTTCAACAAGTTCGACCCGACGTCGCCGTTCGGCGGCTACAAGGAGTCGGGTTACGGCCGTGAGGGCGGCCGCCACGGCCTGGAGGCGTACCTCGATGTCTGACAGCGGCGGCCAGGGCCGTCTCACGGTCCTGAAGACCTACAAGCTGTACGTGGGCGGCAAGTTCCCGCGGAGTGAGAGCGGCCGGGTGTACGAAGTGACGGATGCGAAGAGCCGGTGGCTCGCCAACGCCCCGCTCTCCTCCCGCAAGGACGCGCGCGACGCGGTCGTCGCCGCGCGCAAGGCGGTCGGCGGATGGTCGGGCGCCACGGCGTACAACCGCGGGCAGGTGCTCTACCGGGTCGCGGAGATGCTGGAGGGCCGCGCCGAGCAGTTCGCGCGCGAGGTCGCGGACGCGGAGGGCCTGTCGCGGGCGAAGGCGGCGGCGGCCGTGGAGGCGGCGGTCGACCGCTGGGTCTGGTACGCGGGCTGGACCGACAAGATCGCCCAGGTGCGGGGTGGCGCGAACCCGGTGGCCGGGCCGTACTTCAACCACTCGGTGCCCGAGCCCACGGGCGTGGTCGCGGTGCTCGCGCCGCGCGCCTCGTCGCTGCTCGGCCTGGTGTCGGTGGTGGCGCCGGTGATCGCGACGGGCAACACGGCGGTGGTGGTGGCGAGCGAGGACCGGCCGCTGCCCGCGCTCTCGCTCGCCGAGGTGCTCGCGACCTCGGACGTGCCGGGCGGCGTGGTGAACATGCTGTCGGGGCGTACGGCGGAGATCGCGGCGCCGCTCGCCGCCCACCAGGACGTCAACGGCATCGACCTGACGGGCGCCGACGCGGCGCTCGCGAAGGACCTGGAGGTCGCCGCCGCCGACAACCTCAAGCGGGTGCTGCGTCCGGCGCGCGGCGCCGAGGACTGGGCCGCAGAACCGGGGACGCGCCGGATGGCGGCGTTCCTTGAGACCAAGACGGTCTGGCACCCGACGGGCGCGCTGGGCGTCGCGGGCTCGTCGTACTGAGGCCGTATCGGGCCGCTACGGGGCGCACCGGCCACGGCGGCCGGTGCGCCGGTCGGCGCCGTCCGGCCGGTGCGCCGGTCGCCCGGTGCGCCCGGCCTGCTGGGCGGCTCAGCCGCCCAGCAGGCTCGTGACCTGCCCGGTCACCGGGAGGGTGGCGAGCGCGCCGCCGTGGGTGACCGGGTCGGTGAGCGCGGTGGTGGAGAGCGGCTTGAAGTCCGCGACCTGGGTGCCGACGCCGTTGTCCAGCGGGTCGACGCCGGTGCCTGCGAGCGGGTCGATCTGGAGGTTGGTGACGGGCTTCGTGACGCCCTCGGTGACCGCGGTGCCGAGGCCGCCCGTCAGGGCCTGCGCCGTGGCCTGCGCGCCCTGCTGGACGCCCGCGTCCTGGGCGTCCGCCGCCTGGGCCGCCGCGCCGCCGAGCCCGAGCGCGGCGCCCGCTGCGGTGACGGTCAGGCCCGCGCGCAGCAGCGTGCGGCGGGAGGAGGAGGGGGCTGCGTGACGTGCCATGGGGTTCCGTTCCACTGCGGGGTCTGTGTTGCGGTGTCTCTGTGCGTGGTGCTTCCGGTGCGTACAGTAATTGCCCGGACGGGTGGGCCACCACCTCTTCCGCCGGTACGGACCCGGGCCGTCCCCGGGGGTCCCCTGCCCGGGTGCATGCCTCACACTGGTGTTCTGTGACGCATCCCCACCGCCGCCCGACGCCCGTCCTCCTGCTCGCGGGGCCCTCAGGGTCGGGCAAGTCGTCCCTTGCGGCCCGTACCGGCCTGCCGGTGCTGCGGCTCGACGACTTCTACAAGGAGGGCGACGACCCGACGCTGCCGCTGGTGCCGGGCAGCGCCGACATCGACTGGGACGCGCCCGGCTCGTGGGACGCCGACGCGGCGGTGGCCGCCGTGTGCGAGCTGTACGCGACGGGCCGCACGGCCGTGCCGGTGTACGACATCGCGACTAGCTCCCGCACGGGCACCGGTGAACTCTCCCTCGGCGAGGCGCCGTTGTTCGTCGCGGAGGGCATCTTCGCGGCGCAGATCATCGTGCGCTGCCGCGAGCGGGGCGTGCTGGCCGACGCGTTGTGCCTGCGCGGCCGGCCCTCGACGACGTTCAGGCGGCGCCTGCTGCGGGACCTGCGGGAGGGCCGCAAGTCGGTGCTTTTCCTGCTGCGCAGGGGGTGGCGGCTGATGCGCGCCGAGCGGGGCATCGTGGCGGGGCAGGTCGCGCTCGGCGCGTACGCGTGCGCGAGGCCGGAGGCGCTGGCCCGGGTGGACGCGGCTCTCGCCGCCGCCTCGGCGCCGCCCGCCCCGCGCCGGGCCCCGGCCCCCGGTGCTGCGGACCGCACGGCGCGGTAGGCGGCGCCCTGGGTGGGCGCGGCCAGGTCAGCTGTCCCGCGGTCAGGTCAGCGTCTTGCCGAACCCCGCGGCGAGCGGCATCCGCAGGCCGAGCGGCGGCGGCGCCGCGAGGGCGTCCTCCACCGGGCGCGCGTAGGGCCGGGAGAGCAGCGCGCCAAGTGCGAAGTCCTTGCCAAGGGCGATGACTTCGCGGGAGTGGTGGCGCAGCGCGTGGCCGTCGGAGTGGACCTCGAAGCGGCAGGTGTCGCGGTTGGCCTTCTTGGCACGTTCGGCCAGCCGGAACGACAACTCGGGGTCGGTGCGCCGGTCGTTGGTGCCGTGCACGATCAGGACCTGCCGCCCGACCAGCTGCCGCACCGGCTCCTCGGGCGCCGCGATGTCGTCCTCGGGCAGCCAGGGGGCCACCGCCAGCGCGGAGTTGACGGCCGCGTGGCCGGCCGCCCGCAGCGCGGCCCGGCCGCCCATGCCGAAGCCCGCGAGGCACACCGGCACGTCCCCGTACCGCCGTACCACCTCGGAGGCGGCCCAGGCCGCGTCGGCGCCGAGCGCGGCGTCCCGGCCGTTCCAGCCGCCGTAGCGGTAGCGCACCACGTGGACCTGCACACCCTCGCGGGCGCCCGCCCTGGCGAGGGACCTGGCGAAGGGCGCGACGGCGGCCCTGGCGAGCGGCGAGGGGCGGCGCGTCGAGGCCTGCGCGCCATCGGGGAGTACCAGGACGACGCCGCCCGTGGGGACGCCCGCGGGGGGCGGGGCGACGGGCCGCCCCAGCCTGGGCAGTGGGCCGGTCCCTTCGCGTTCTGGTTGCTGCGGGCGCTCCGTTGCACCCTGGCCTGCCTGATGTCCCATGGCAGAACACTGTCAGAAGCGCGCGTCGACTCCCCCCTTCCGCGCGGTCACTGTTACGTATCGACACCTGCGCGCGGACGCCCGCTCTACGCGCGTAGGCGTTAGATTGGACGGATGACGAGCCCATCCGGTCAGAGCCCTCCACTGCCCAGCGCGGACCAGATCCGCCGCGCCCCCAAAGTGCTGCTGCACGACCACCTGGACGGCGGGCTGCGGCCCGGCACGGTGGTGGATCTCGCGCGGGACGCGGGCTACGCGGGCCTGCCCGAGCAGGACGCCGACCGGCTCGGCACCTGGTTCCGCGAGGCGGCCGACTCCGGGTCGCTCGAACGCTATCTGGAGACGTTCGCGCACACCTGTGCCGTCATGCAGTCACGCGACGCGCTGTTCCGGGTGGCCGCCGAGTGCGCGGAGGACCTGGCGGAGGACGGCGTCGTCTACGCCGAGGTGCGGTACGCGCCGGAGCAGCACCTGGAGGGCGGCCTGACCCTGGACGAGGTGGTCGAGGCGGTCGACGAGGGCTTCAGGGAGGGCGAGCGGCGCGCCCGGGCGAACGGCCACCGCATCAGGGTCGGCGCCCTGCTGACCGCGATGCGGCACGCGGCGCGCGCCCTGGAGATCGCCGAACTGGCCAACTCCCACCGGGACTCGGGCGTCGTCGGCTTCGACATCGCGGGTGCGGAGGCGGGCTTCCCGCCCACCCGGCACCTGGACGCCTTCGAGTACCTCAAGCGCGAGAACAACCACTTCACGATCCACGCGGGCGAGGCGTTCGGCCTGCCGTCGATCTGGCAGGCGCTCCAGTGGTGCGGCGCTGACCGCCTCGGCCACGGCGTGCGCATCATCGACGACATCGAGGTCGCCGACGACGGCACGGTGAGGCTGGGGCGGCTCGCCGCCTATGTGCGCGACAAGCGCGTCCCGCTCGAACTGTGCCCGAGCTCCAACCTCCAGACGGGCGCCGCCGCCTCGTACGCGGAGCACCCGATCGGCCTGCTGCGCAGGCTGCACTTCCGCGCCACCGTCAACACGGACAACCGCCTCATGTCGGGCACGAGCATGAGCCGCGAATTCGGCGCGCTGGTGGAGACCTTTGGCTACGGCCTCGACGACATGCAGTGGTTCACGGTCAATGCGATGAAATCAGCATTCATTCCTTTCGATGAACGACTGGCCATGATCAATGACGTCATCAAGCCCGGATACGCCGAACTGAAATCCGAATGGCTGTTCCGACAGACAGCCGTGACCAGCTAGTTCTCCACCGAGTACGTCCATCACACCTTTCCGTCCATCCGCTGGGACACGCATAAGGAAAGCCACGGGATATTTGCGGGCGGCGAGCCGCGCTGGCTAGGTTGCAGAGCCGCTCGTTTTTCCACACCCCCAAGGACGAAATCTCAGATGAACAGGTCAGCCGCCAAGACCCTCGGCGCCGCCGTGCTCGGTGCCGCCTTCGCCGCCACCGCGGCCGGCACCGCCTCCGCCGCCGTCGGCCCCCTCCCCGACACCGGCAAGGCACTCGACACCGTCAACAAGCTGCCGGTGGACCAGGTCGTCAAGGAGCTGCCGAACGCGGGCAACGACACGCTGACCGCGACCCGCTCCGCCTCGACCGCCGTGAACGAGGCCGCTCCCCCGGTCCTCCAGGCCGTCAAGGCGGCCAACCCGGTCGGCTCGTTGCTCGGCGGCCTGCCGGTCAACGGCCTCCAGAACGGCCTCCCGGTCAACGGCCTCGGCGGCTGATCTCGGCGACACCCGGCGGCCGGCCCGGCCGCCGCGCCCGTGCCGGCCGGCCCCGGACGGCACGACGGGGCGCACCCCGGTAACCCCGGGGTGCGCCCCGCGCCACGTTTCACGGACCCGGCCGGCCCCCGGACCCGCGCGCGCCACCCGCCGGCCGCCGGACCCGCGCGAGCCACCCGCCGGCCCCCGGACCCGCGCGAGCCACCTGTCGTGCTCAGGCCACGCGGCTCACCGGGCGGCTGCGGCCCCCCGGGCTACCAGGCGGCCCGTGCGGACTTCTCTCCGGGCAGCAGCACCCACAGCGCCAGGTAGACCAGGAACTGCGGGCCGGGCAGCAGGCAGGAGACCAGGAAGATCACGCGCATCGTCGTCGCGGAGGTGCCGAAGCGCCGTGCCAGCGCTGCGCACACTCCACCGATCATGCGTCCGTCGCGCGGGCGGACGAGTGCACCGGCCATGGTGGGGCTCCTTCACGAGAGCGTCGGGGGAACCGCCGTGCCGGTCGGTTCCCGATGACTCCATGCTCGCCGGGTACCCGCTTTCCGCGCGTCGCCCTACGGAGCGAGCCCGACCCTGGGAATCGTCGGGGTGGGCCCCTCGGGGGCGTCCCCCTCAGGGACCGCGTCCGGGTCGTACACGTCGGCCCTCGGGTCGAGCACGCCGTACGCGTATCCGTTGACCTGGCCGGCGCCGAGGGCGCCGGGGTCCGGCCGCGGCCCCGCGGGCGACCGCGGCCCGGACTCCGCGCCCCGCGCCGCGGCGGACGCCCGCAGGGCCCGCCGGAGCCTGGCCCGCCCGAGCGGTACGACGAGGGCGTGCGCGAGCGCCACGCCGAGCGTGTTGAGGATCAGCGAGTCGATGTCGAGCACCCGGCCCGGCACGCCGGTCTGCAGGAGCTCGATGGCGAGCGAGACCAGCAGGCCCGCGCCGGCCGTCCTGACGAGCGAGGCCCACGGGGAGACCCAGAGCCGGCCGCTGACCACGGGCAGCAGCACCCCGGCGGGCGCGAGCAGCGCGAGGCCCTCGGCGACGCTGCGCACGCCGTGCGCGGCACCGGCCGCGAAGTCGGCCCTGATCCCGGCGAGCGGGCGCAGGTTGGCCGCGGTCACCCAGGGCGCGTCGACGGGTCTCAGCGTCAGCCACCCCACGATCAGCAGATGCATGAGGAGGAGGAGGGCTCCCGCCGTTCGCAGGCGGATGGCGGCGTTGCCGCCCGTACCGTGACGCACGATCCCCTAGACGTCCGGGCGTGCGCGCCCGGTTCCCCGTGAGAGCAGCGTCACTCCCTCGCCGTACAACCCGCGCCGGTCCCGCCCCGCGCACGGAAGGACGGGGTCTCAGGAGGCGGACGGGCTCGCCGCGGGCAGCGGGGCGTCGGGGTCCGCCTTCACTCCGGGGTCGCAGCCGTAGGCGCGCGGCGGGTCCTGCTCGCCCGGCCCGGCGAGCAGGACCCGTGCCGCGCCGCCCGCGGTGGCACCGCCGTCCGTGTCGTTCTCCGCGAGGGTGCACACGACCTGGGCGAGCGCCGTGGCCGGCAGGCCGTCGGGCCCGGCGGAGAGCCGCAGCGTGCCCGCGGGATCGCCCGCCCGGCCCGCCGTGACCAGCAGTCGCGCGTCCACGGACGTGCTGAACCCGGCCCGGCGCTCGTCCGCGGACGGCCTCGCCGCCAACGCGTCGAGCAGGGCCTGCGCGAACGGCACGCGTTCCTCGGACGTGCCGGGGGAACGGTCGGACAGCGGCACCGCGCGCTCCACGGGGACGAGCCCCGACGCGCACACCAGGTAGACCCGCACCGGCACGCTGCCCGGGTCTGACCGGGTGACCACGCCCTTGCCGCCCGCCTCGCAGGGCGACCTGGACGGGGCGGCGCCCGCGTCGACCGGCACGGACGTGGTGCGCACACCGCACGCCGCGAGCAGCGCCGCGCACAGGGCGGCGCAGGCGAGCGCCGCCGTGCGGCGCCCGCGGGGGCCTCGGGCGCCGCTCACCGCTCCCGGTCCCCGTCCGTACCGCCGTCGTCCTCGCCTCCCAAGGCCCCGCCGGGCCCTGCGGAACCGGCGCGCGCCTCCCCGGCGGGCCCGGTGCCGCGGCCCTCGCCCCCGCCGGGCTCCTCGCCCTCGTCGGGGTCCTGCCGCGCTGATCCGTCGCGACCCCGGGGCCCGGACCCGTCGCGGTCCTGTTCCCCGGTCGCGCGCGGGCCGCCGCGCGGCAGCCTGAGCACGAACATGGCGCCGTCGCCGTCCGGCACGTTGGACGCGGTGATGGTGCCGCCGTGGATGTGCGCGTTCTCCATGGCGATGGAGAGGCCGAGGCCGCTGCCGTCCGAGCGCGGCCGGGAGGCGGACGCCTTGTAGAACCGGTCGAAGACGTGCGGCAGCACCTCTTCCGGGATGCCGGGGCCGTGGTCGCGCACGGCGATCACCAGGTCCTCGCCGTCCCCGGCCGCCCGCTCGGTGCGCACCGAGACCCGCACGCCCGCGCCGCCGTGCTTGAGGGCGTTGCCGATGAGGTTCGCCAGGATCACGTCGAGCCTGCGCGGATCGAGCCGGGCCACGATGCCGCGCTCCGCGTCGAGTTCGACGGCGTCGAGCCAGGCGCGCGCGTCGAGGCAGGCGGTGACCTGGTCGGCGACGTCCACGTCGTCCAGCACCAGCCGGGCGGTGCCCGCGTCGAAGCGGGTCACCTCCATCAGGTTCTCCACCAGGTCGCCGAGCCTGCGGGTCTCGCTGACCACCAGCGTCACGGCGGGCGCGATCATCGGGTCGAGGCTGTCGGCCTCCTCTTCGAGCACCTCGGTCACCGCGGTCAACGCGGTGAGCGGCGTGCGCAGTTCGTGGGACATGTCGGCGACGAAGCGGCGGCTCGACTCCTCCCGCGCGCTCATGTCCTCGACCTTCTTCTGCAGCGAGGCGGCGGCGTTGTTGAACGTCCGTGAAAGATCGGCGAGTTCGTCGGTGCCGGTGACGCGCAGCCGCGTCTCGAACCTGCCCTCGCCGAGCCTGCGCGCCGCCTCGCCGAGCCGCTGCACGGGCTTGAGTACCGTACGGGCCGCGACCTGGGCGATCAGCGCGGCGCCCACCAGCGCGATCACCGCGGCGATCCCCAGCGACCAGGCGAGCGAGTCGAGGTCGGCGCGCTCCTGCGCCAGCGACTTGAACAGGTAGCCGGTCAGGTCGCCGCCTTCGATATGCGCGCCGCCGACCAGGTAGGGCGTGCCGTCACGGTCGACGCGCTGCCAGAACAGGTGGTACGGGTACTTGTTGGCGGCCGAGACCCGCTGCTTCTCACCCACCGCGGAGCGCAGCCGGGCCGGCACGTCGGAGAGGGTGAAGGCGCCCGGATCAGAGGCGCCGCTGAGCGGGCGGCCGTCCTTGCCCGTGGCCGTGAGCAGCACGTCGTACGCGGTACCGTCGGCCGCCATCTGCCGTGCCGCATCCCGCAGTTCGGTCGCGCTCGGCCGGGCGGGCAGGTCGGCCGCGCGGCTCTGCATCTGCTGGCGGAAGTCGCCCAGCGTGGCGTCCTGCGTGCGGGTCAGCACCGCCTCGCGGTTGATCCAGTACGCGATGCCGGAGGCGGAGACCGCGGCGGTCAGCGCGACCGCGCCGAAGACCAGCGCGAGGCGCAGCCGCAGGCTGCCCCAGCGCAGGCCGAGGCGGCCGAAGGGGCGCCGCCCCGCCGGTTCTTCCGCGGCCCCGCGCTCCGTGCGCTCCCGGTCCGTGTGCCCCCGGTCCGTGCGCTGTGCGCCCTCGCGGGCGTCGTCGTCCCTCACCTGCCGTGCCCGGGCCTCACGCGGGGGCGTCCAACCGGTATCCGACACCGCGCACGGTGCGGATCAGGGTCGGTGACCCCGGTACGTCCTCGACCTTGGCGCGCAGCCGCTGCACGCAGGCGTCCACGAGCCGCGAGTCGCCGAGGTAGTCGTGCTCCCACACCAGCCTGAGCAACTGCTGCCTCGACAGGGCCTGTCCGGGCCGCCTGCTCAGTTCGAGCAGCAGCCGCAGCTCGGTCGGGGTGAGCTGGAGGTCCTCGCCGTTCTTGGTGACGGTCATCGCGGAGCGGTCGATGACGAGGCTGCCGAACGTCGCGGAGTCGGTGGCCTCGCGCTCGCCGCGGCGCAGCACGGCGCGGATGCGGGCGTCGAGCACCCGGCCCTGCACGGGCTTGACGACGTAGTCGTCGGCGCCCGACTCCAGGCCGACGACCACGTCGATGTCGTCGCTGCGCGCGGTGAGCAGGATGATCGGCAGCTGGTCCGTGCGCCGGATGCGCCTGCACACCTCGAAACCGTCGATGCCGGGCAGCATCACGTCCAGCACGATCAGGTCGGGCCGCTGCTCCTTGAGCAGTTTCAGGCCGTCCTCTCCCGTCGCCGCGGTGGCCACCCGGTGGCCCTGGCGTGACAGCGAGAGTTCGAGAGCCGTGCGGATGGCGTCGTCGTCCTCGATCAGCAACAGGAAAGGCACGAGGGTCATTCTGAACCATGCGGGCGTCCCAGTTCGACCGTCCCGCGTGCGAAGCCCCGGGGGCCCGCGGCATACGGCCGGTTCGGCACGTTTCCGCCGCCGTGCGCCGCACGCCACGAGGGCGCGTCGTCCCCTGTGACAGCTCTGTGACACTCGCAGGACAGCGCGATGAAGTGGGTTCGGCAAGCTCGTCGGCGCAAGGGAAACGAGGCTCCGACCGAGGGAGGCGCGCGATGGACGCACTGCACGAGACGGCTGCGGGCGCGGTCGTCACGCGTCTGCACGACCTGGGGGCCACGGAGAAGCCGGGTGGTGTGGGCGGACGGGGGTGCGTGCGCGCCGCCGGGCGCCCGTACAAGCCGTCACACCGGGCGGCGGTGGGGCACGACGCCGACTCCGTCTCCGTGTTCACGGGGGGCACGGGGACGGTTCCCGCTCCGTACGGGAGGCCCGCGGAGGCCGGGGGGCGTCCGCGGGAGTCCGCCGTACGCGCCCAGGCCGGCCGCGCCGAGGCCGTCGCCGTGCTGGCGGGGGGCACGGACCGTGCGGACCTGAAGCGCACGGACACGGCCCGCGCGGGCGGCGCGGACGACGCGGCGTTCACCGCGTACGTCAGGGAGCGGCGGGCCTCCCTGTACGCGGCGGCCTACCACCTGACCGGCGACCGGTACGAGGCGGAGGACCTGCTCCAGAGCGCGCTGTTCTCCACCTACCGCGCCTGGGACCGGATCAGCGACAAGGCCGCGCTCGGCGGCTACCTGCGCAGGACGATGACCAACCTGCACATCAGCGCGTGGCGCAGGCGCAAGCTCAGCGAGTACCCGACGGAGGAGCTGCCGGAGACGGCGGCGGGTACGGACGCGATGAGCGGCACCGAACTGCGCGCGGTGCTCTGGCAGGCGCTGGCGCGACTGCCGGAGACCCAGCGCACCATGCTGGTGCTGCGGTACTACGAGGGCCGCACCGACCCGGAGATCGCCGACATCCTCGGCATCAGCGTCGGCACGGTGAAGTCGAGCATCTGGCGTTGCCTGCGCCGCCTGCGCGACGACGAGGCCCTCAGCCAGGGCCGCGACCACGAGGAGTCCTTCGGCGAACTGGTCGCCTGACCGACACGCCAGAAGGCACGGGGGCCCGAATAAACGGGGACCGGGGGAACGCGGCGCCGTCGTGGGGGCGGCACCGCACTCGGAAACGGGCCGGACCGGCCACCGAGGGGGGCGGGGGCCACGGGGGACCCCGCAGGGAAAGAACACGGAGCCGGACAGGCCAGGGGGTCCTGTCCGGCTCCGCCCGTGCGCACCCGGCCACGGCGGCGTCAGGGCGCGGTGAGGAGGTTTCTCCGGGAGAGGAGGAACCGTTTGAAGGCGGCCACGGGGGGTGTGTCGTGGTGGCCTTCGAGCCAGGCGACGCCGATCTCGCGGGCGGCGCGTGGCGCGGTGACCGTCAGTTCCACGACGCCGGGGCGCGCGAAGGCCGGCGGGGGCAGCAGCGCGACGCCGAGGCCCGCGGCGACCAGGCCTCGCAGGGTCTCGGCCTCCTCGCCCTCGAAGGCGACGCGCGGCCGGAAGCCGGCCCGCGCGCACAGGTCGTCGGTGATGCGGCGCAGCCCGAAGCCCGGCTCCAGGGTCACGAACTCCTCGTCGGCGGCCTCCGCGAGCCGTACGCGCCTGCGGCGGGCGAGCCGGTGGTCCTCGGGCACGACGAGACGCAGCCGCTGCTCGTCGAGCCTGCGGGCGACAAGGCCGGGCTCGTCGGGCACGGGCGAGGTGAGGCAGAGGTCGAGTTCGCCCGCGCGCAGCCGCTCAAGCATCGCCTCGCCGTAGGTCTGGACGAGCTGGAACCTGATGCGCGGGTGGTCGGCGCGGAACGCGCGCAGCAGGCCGGGCACGGTCTCCGAGCCCATGGTGTGCAGGAAGCCGAAGGCGACCTTGCCCGAGGCGGGGTCCGCGTCGGCCCGTACGGACTCGGCGGCGCGCTCGACGTCGGCGAGCGCGGCCTCCACCGCGGTGAGGAACGAACGGCCCGCGCGGGTCAGCGCCACGGTGCGGCCCCTGCGGTCGAAGAGGGGCACGCCCAGGTCGCGTTCGAGCCGGACGACGGCGCGGGACAGGGTGGACTGCGGGACGCCGGCGTCGAGTGCGGCCCTCGTGACGTGTTCGTGCCGGGCGACCAGTGCGAAGTGGGCGAGCCGCGGGGCGAGGACGCGGGCCAGGCCGGGGGCGTACGGGGCGGGCGCTGCGCGCGGGCCGGTGCGGTTCTCGTCACTTCCGGGTGTGGTCCACCGCTCGGACCTCGGTTCATGCACCATGGGAACGATTGTCGCCGACTGATGCATTGGACGCATCAGGCGGGGTGTTCGTACGGTCGTGGCATGGCCACCGTCAGTACGACGGCGCCCTCGGCGCCCGCACTCCTGTCCCCCGGCCGCCCCGGTTACCGGCGGCTGAGCCTGGCGCTGTTCGTCGCGGGGATCGCGACGTTCGGGCTGCTGTACTCGACGCAGGCGCTGCTGCCCGCGATCTCCGACGGACTGCGCGTCTCCCCCGCGGACGCGAGCTGGACGGTCGCCGCGGCGACCGGCGGGCTCGCCGTGGCGGTCGTGCCGCTGAGCGCGCTCTCCGAGCGGTTCGGGCGGCGCTCGATGATGACCGCGTCGCTCGTGGTGGCGGTCGCGGTGGGGCTCGCGGTGCCGTTCGCGCCGAACCTCGCGCTTCTCGTCGTGCTGCGCGCCGTGCAGGGCGCGGCGCTTGCCGGGCTGCCCGCCTCCGCGATGGCGTTCCTCGCCGAGGAGGTGGAAGGGCGCGCGCTGGTGTCGGCGATCGGCCTGTTCGTCGCGGGCAACAGCATCGGCGGCATGAGCGGCCGGATCTTCACCGGCTGGATCTCCCAGGCCTGGGGGTGGCGCGCGGCGCTGCTCGCGGTCGGTGTCGCCGCCGTGGCCTGCGCGCTGGTGTTCCGGGTGATGGTGCCCGCCGCGCACCACTTCACCCCGCGCCCGCTGTCGCCGCGTGCCTTCGCCCGCACCGTGGGCGGGCACCTCGCCGACCCGCTGCTGCTGCGCCTGTACGGGATCGGCGCGCTGTTCATGGTCGTCTTCGGCGGCGTCTACACGGTGATCGGCTACCGGCTGACAGGCGCGCCGTTCAGCCTGCCGCAGGGCATCGCGGGGTCGGTGTTCGTGGTGTACCTGATCGGCACGTTCGCCTCGGCGTCCTCCGGCCGGGTGGTGGCGGTGCTGGGCCGGCGCGGCGCGCTGTACGCGGCGCTGTCCACCACGGCCGCCGGGCTGCTGGTGACGCTGGTGGACTCGCTCGCCGCGGTCGTCGCGGGCCTCGTGCTCATCACGGCCGGCTTCTTCACGGGCCACGCGGTGGCGTCCTCCTCGGTGAGCCGCACGGCGACGCACGGGCGGGCGCAGGCGTCCGCGCTGTACCAGGCGGCGTACTACCTGGGCAGCAGCGCGGGCGGCGCGGCCGGCGCCGCCGCCTTCCACTCGGCCGGGTGGGCCGCGACGGTCGCCATGGGCCTGGTCGCGATGGCGGGCGTCGCGGGCCTGACGCTGTACGGCACCGCCGCGGCCCGCCGCGCCGCCCGGCACGCGGGGGCCGCGGGGGCGCCGGGCCGCTGAGGCGGCTCTCCTGCCCGCGAGGTCTGCGCTTCCGGCGCGGTGCGCGATTGTCAGTGGGCTGCGGTAGCTTCCGAAGGCAGAGGCACCGACCGGGTGCCACGGGGCCGGCGGGGTGCCCCATGCCGGAGACGGTGACGACGCGGGGCCTGGACGAGCGGCTTGAGCGGCACCGCAGGGAGCTGACCGGCTACTGCTACCGCATGCGCGGCTCACCGTTCGAGGCCGGGGACGCGGTGCAGAACACGATGGTGCGGGCCTGGCGCGGCCTCGGGCGCTTCGAGGGCAGGTCGTCGCTCGCTGGGTGCGGGCCTTCGAGGCGTACGACATGGAGGCGCTGACGGCGCTGCCGCGCGAGGACGCCACGCTCTCCACGCCCCTGTACGACCTGTGGCTGCGCGGCCACGCGGACATCGTGGGCTGGTTCCAGGGCGTGGGCTCGGTCTGCCGCGGCTCCCGCCCGCTCCCCCTCACGGCGAACGGCACCCCCGCCTTCGCCCACTACCACGCGGCCGACGACGGCGCGGGACACACCACGTGGGCCCTGATGCTCCTGGAGATCGAGTCGGGGCGCGTCACCGCCATCACCGCCTTCCTCGACACCCCTCGCCTCTTCTCCCTCTTCGACCTCCCCCTACGCCTCCCTGCCCGCTGAAGGCGCCACCGTCAGGGGACGGGGAAGGCGGAGGTGTCGATGTCGCAGTCGAACGGCTCCGGCAGTGTCAGCCTCTCCCCGAACTCACCGGTGAGGAGGGTGCGGTACGTGCCGTCCTCGGGCTCCCCGTAGAGCGTGAAGGTCGGCCGCGCCGAGTGCCAGGAGTCGAGCAGCAGGTAGAGCGGCACCCCGGCGGCCGCGTAGCCGCGGACCTTCGCGACGCGGTCGTGGTTGGCGTTGGCCTCGGAGGTGATCTCCACGACGAGTTCGGCGCGGTCGGCGGGGATGGAGCTCCGGCGGCCCGCCAAGTCGGCCCTGTCCATCACGACGAGATCAGGGATGTAGAGCCCCTTCTTCGACGGCACCGTCAGGCCCTGGGTCTGATACACCCCCCAGTCCTTCGGCTTTACCGCGTACAGGACTTCCTGGACGAGGTCGGCAATCAGGTTGTGGTCGCTGGACGGCGGTGGTGCCACGGTGACGATTCCCTCGATGATCTCCACCTTGCAGCCCTCAGGTGCGTCCGTGCTCTCCCAGAGCCGGACGGTGTCGCCCCAGCCCTGCCCGGTCAGGGCGTAGGGCTCGGCAGCGAGTGCGCTCATGGCGGTCTCCTTGTCGGTCATCACCCATCCCAGCATGCCGAAGAGGAACGGCACGGGTCTACCGGCACCGTTCACCCGTGCGTGTCATGGGCATATGCCTGTGGCTGAGCTTCGCAGCTCCACGCCGCTCAGGCGATGCGTTCCAGGACGACCGGGCCGCGCTCGTACGGAGTGCCAGGGGCGGCCACGTCGTACGCGGTGGCCAGGGCCTGCGCGGCGTAGGCGAAGCGGTCGGGGGTGTCGGTGTGGAGGGTGAGGAGGGGCTGCCCCTCGGTGACGGGATCGCCCGGCTTGGCGTGGAGTTCGACGCCGGCGCCCGCCTGGACGGGGTCCTCCTTGCGGGCGCGGCCCGCGCCGAGGCGCCAGGCGGCGACGCCGACGTCGTACGCGTCGAGCCGGGTCAGAACGCCGGTGGCGGGCGCGGTGACGACGTGCTGTTCGCGGGCGGCGGGCAGGGGCGCGTCCGGGTCGCCGCCCTGCGCGGCGATCATGCGACGCCACACGTCCATCGCGGCGCCGCCCGCCAGCGCCTTCTCCGGGTCGGCGTCCGGCAGGCCCGCCGCGTCGAGCATCTCGCGGGCGAGTGCGAGCGTCAGCTCGACCACGTCGGCGGGGCCGCCGCCCGCGAGGACCTCGACGGACTCGCGCACTTCGAGCGCGTTGCCCGCGGTCAGGCCGAGCGGGGTGGCCATGTCGGTGAGCAGGGCGACGGTCCTTACGCCGTGGTCGGTGCCGAGGCCGACCATGGTCGACGCGAGTTCGCGGGCGTCCTGGACCGTCTTCATGAAGGCGCCCGAGCCGACCTTCACGTCGAGGACGAGGGAGCCCGTGCCCTCGGCGATCTTCTTGGACATGATCGAGGAGGCGATCAGCGGGATGGCCTCGACGGTGCCGGTGACGTCGCGCAGCGCGTAGAGCTTCTTGTCGGCGGGGGCGAGCCCGTCGCCCGCGGCGCAGACGACCGCGCCCGTCGTGTCGAGGACGCGCAGCATCTCCTCGGTGCTGAGCGAGGCGCGCCAGCCGGGCACGGACTCCAGCTTGTCGAGGGTGCCGCCGGTGTGGCCGAGGCCCCGGCCGCTGAGCTGCGGGACGGCCGCGCCGCAGGCGGCGACGAGCGGTGCGAGCGGCAGGGTGATCTTGTCGCCGACGCCGCCCGTGGAGTGCTTGTCCGCGGTGGGGCGGGCGAGCCCGGAGAAGTCCATGCGCTCGCCGGAAGCGATCATCGCGGCCGTCCAGCGTGCGATCTCGGCCCGGTTCATGCCGTTGAGCAGGATCGCCATCGCCAGCGCGGACATCTGCTCGTCCGCGACCGCGCCGCGCGTGTACGCGTCGATCACCCAGTCGATCTGTTCCGGGGTCAGCTCGCCCTTGTCGCGCTTGGTGCGGATCACGGAGATGACGTCCATGTCACTCATTTCTGGTTCGGGTCCTTCGGGTTCTTCGCGGTGTTCGTGTCTTTCGAAGAGTCGTCGTCCCGCGCCCGGCCTCCGCCCTGTTCCGCGAGGTGCCCGGGGCCGAAGGCCTGCGGCAGCATCTCGTCGAGGGTGCGGAGCCCGTCCGGGGTGTCGAGGACGAGCGCGGGCCCGCCGAACTCGTACAGCAGCTGGCGGCACCTGCCGCACGGCACCAGCACATCACCGGTGCCGTCGACGCAGGTGAAGTGCGTGAGGCGGCCGCCGCCCGAGAGCTGGAGCGCGGAGACGAGGCCGCACTCGGCGCACAGCCCGACGCCGTACGAGGCGTTCTCGACGTTGCAGCCGGTGACCGTGCGGCCGTCGTCGACCAGCGCCGCCGCGCCGACCGGGTAGCGCGAGTAGGGCGCGTACGCGTGCGACATCGCCGCGCGCGCGGCCGCCCGCAGCGCCGCCCAGTCGGGCGCGGCGGGCGGCGTCACGACCCCTGGCCCTTGCGGTACCTGAGGCCGTCCGCCTTCGGCATCCGCAGGCGCTGCGCCGACAGGGAGAGGACCAGCAGGGTCACCACGTACGGCGTCGCGCCGACGAAGTCGTCGGGCACCGAGTCCGTCAGGAGGTACCACACCAGGATCAGCGCGGCCATGGCCCCGCTCGCGATCGCCTGGACCGCCGCCTTCTTGTACGCCTTCCATGCGCCCAGCAGTACCAGCAGCACCACCAGCAGCAGAAGCAGCGCGTGCACGGTGTCGCCGCCGTTGCGCAGCTGGAGCGCGTCGGAGAAGCCGAACAGGCCCGCGCCCATGGCGAGCCCGCCAGGACGCCAGTTGCCGAAGATCATCGCCGCGAGGCCGATGTAGCCGCGCCCGCCGGTCTGGCCCTCCAGGTAGAAGTGCGAGGAGACCATGGCGAGGAACGCGCCGCCGAACCCGGCGAGCCCGCCGGAGATCGCCACGCCGATGTACTTGTACGAGTAGACGTTGACGCCGAGCGACTCGGCGGCGACCGGGTTCTCGCCCACGGACCGCAGCCGCAGCCCGAAGGAGGTGCGCCAGAGCACCAGCCAGGTCGCGACGAACAGCGCGGCGGCGAGGATCGTCAGCACCGACAGGTTGGTGAAGATCCCACCGACGATGCCCGCGAGGTCGGAGACGAGGAACCAGTGGTGGCCCGCCACGGAGTTGAGCCCGCTGGAGACGCCCGGCACGGTGAACTGCGGCAGTGAGTCGACGGGCGGCGACTGCTTGGGATTGCCACCCTTGTCGAGGGCGCTTCCGTGGTTGAAGAACAGCTTCGCGAGGTACTGCGTGACGCCCTGCGCGAGCAGGGTGATGGCGACGCCGGAGACGATGTGGTCGACGCCGAAGGTGACGGTGACGACGGCGTGCAGCAGCCCGCCGAGCACGCCGAACGCGACCCCCGCGAGCAGCCCGAGCCAGGGGCTCGACTGCCAGCCGATCCAGCCCGCGCCGAAGGTGCCGAGGATCATCATGCCTTCGAGGCCGATGTTGACGATGCCCGCGCGCTCGGACCACAGGCCCGCGAGTCCGGCCATGCCGATGGGCACGGCGAGGCCGAGCGCCGCGGCGATCTGGCCCTCGGAGTCCAGTTGCTGCGCGCCGGTGAGGATGCGCACGGCCGAGACGAGGACGAGCGCGCACACGACGATCAGCAGGATCTTCCCCGGGGAGAGCCTGCCGCGGCCCGCCCGGGGGCTGCCGGGGGCCTTGGGCGCGGCGGGCGGCGGGGTGGTGGCGGTGGTCGTGGCGGTCATCGCGCCACCTCCAGCTTCTCGTCGGTGGCTGCGGCCGCCTGGGCGGCGAGTTCGGCTCCGACGCGCTGCTGCTGGCGGCGCAGGCCGAAGCGGCGCACGAGTTCGTAGGCGATGACGACGCACAGGACGATCACGCCCTGGATGACGCCGAGGATCTCCTTGTCGTAGCCGATGAGTTCGAGGTGTCCCGTGGTGCGTTCCAGGTAGCCCCACAGCAGCGAGGCGATGGCGATGCCGACGGGGTTGTTGCGGCCGAGCAGGGCGATGGCGATGCCGGTGAAGCCGACGCCGAGCGGGAAGTCGTTGCTGAAGGCGTGGCTGTCGTTGAGCAGGGTCGGCATGCCGACGAGGCCCGCGACGGCGCCGGAGATGACCATGCTGGTGACGACCATCTTCTTGACGCCGACGCCGCTGGCCTCGGCCGCGCTCTCGGACTGGCCGACCGTGCGCAGGTCGAAGCCGAAGCGGGTGCGGCCGAGCACGAACCAGTAGGCGACGCCGACCAGCGCGGCGATCACGATGAAGCCCCACAGGTCGCCTGCGGGGCCCGCGTGGAAGGTGAAGAACCACGCGGCCTTCGGCAGGTTCCTGGTCGACACGAGCGTGCCGGCGTCGTCCAGCTGCCCGAGCTTGCCGGGTTGCAGGAGGTACGCGATGACGGCGGTCGCGATCGAGTTGAGCATGATCGTGGAGATGACCTCGCTGACCCCGCGCGAGGTCTTGAGGATGCCGGCGATGCCCGACCACATGGCGCCGACGACCATCGCGACCAGGATGATCACGATGATCTGGAGGGGCCCCGGCAGGTGCAGGGCGCCGCCGACGACCGCGGCGAAGAAGGCCGCGATGCGGTACTGGCCGTCGACGCCGATGTTGAAGAGGTTCATCCGGAAGCCGACGGCGACGGCCACGCCCGCGAGGTAGTACGTGGTCGCCTTGTTCAGGATGTAGATCTGGCTGTCGCTCGCCGAGCCGTACGACAGCATGTCGTTGAACGCCTCGAACGGGTTCTTGCCGGTGGCGAGGATGACCAGCGCGGTCACCACGAGGGCCGCGACGACGGCGAGCACGGGGGCCGCGAGCGCGAGGAGCAGCCGCTCCTTGTCGATGCGGGCGGTCAGCTTGTTCATGCGTCCTCGCCGCCTTCCGGTGCGGCCTGGGCCGCGGCGCCGCGCGTCTCGGCGCCGCGCGTCTCGGCGCCGGGGGCCGGGGTGCCGGGGGCTGACCGATCAGCGCGGTTCTCGTGGTTCTCGTGGTTCTCGTGGTCGAGGTGGCCGCTTGCGGCGCCGGTCATCGCGGAGCCCAGCTCCTCCGGGGTGATGGTGGCCGGGTCGGCGTCGGCGACCAGTCGGCCGCGGTACATCACCCGGAGTGTGTCGGACAGGCCGATCAGCTCGTCGAGGTCGGCGGAGATCAGCAGCACCGCCAGCCCCTCGCGGCGCGCCTGTCTGATCTGGTCCCAGATCTGGGCCTGCGCGCCGACGTCGACGCCGCGGGTGGGGTGCGCGGCGATCAGCAGCTTGGGGTGGTGGCTCATCTCGCGGCCGACGATCAGCTTCTGCTGGTTGCCGCCGGACAGGGACGCCGCGGTGACGTCGATGCCGGGCGTGCGGACGTCGTACTCCTGGACGATCCGCTCGGTGTCGAGCCGGGCTGCGCGGCCGTCGAGCAGGCCGCGGCGCGAGTTGGGGGTCTCGGTGACGTGGCCGAGGATGCGGTTCTCCCACAGGGGCGCTTCGAGCAGCAGCCCGTGCCGGTGGCGGTCCTCGGGGATGTAGCCGATGCCGCTCTCGCGGCGCCTGCGGGTCGGGACGGTGGAGATGTCCTCGCCGGCGAGGACGACCGTGCCGGAGTCCGGGGTGCGCATCCCCATGACAGTCTCGACCAGTTCTGCCTGGCCGTTGCCCTCGACGCCGGCTATGCCGAGCACCTCGCCCTGGTGGATCGTGAAGTCGATGCCGCCGAGCACCTCGCGTACCACGCCGTCGGAGTCGGTGGCGGTCAGCCGCAGCCCGCTGACGCGCAGGGCGGGCACGTCGGTGACGGTGGACTCGCGGGTCTCGGGCGAGGGCAGTTCGCTGCCGACCATCAGCTCGGCGAGCTGCCGCGAGGTGGTCGTACGGGGGTCGGCCGTGCCGACGGTGGTGCCGCGGCGGATCACGGTGATCTCGTCGGCGACGGAGAGCACCTCGCCGAGCTTGTGCGAGATGAAGATGACGGTGAGTCCCTCGGACGTGAGTCCGCGCAGGTTGTCGAAGAGGGCGTCGACCTCCTGCGGCACGAGGACGGCGGTGGGCTCGTCCAGGATGAGCGTGCGGGCGCCGCGGTAGAGGACCTTGAGGATCTCGACCCGCTGCCGGTCGGCGACGCCGAGTTCCTCGACGAGGGCGTCGGGGCGCACGCCCAGGCCGTACGCGTCGGAGATCTCCCGGATCCTGGCGCGGGCGCGGGCGCGGATGCCGTACAGCTTCTCGCTGCCGAGGACGACGTTCTCCAGCACGGTGAGGTTGTCCGCGAGCATGAAGTGCTGGTGGACCATGCCGATGCCGCGGGCGATGGCGTCCGCGGGGCCGGCGAAGGAGACATCGGTGCCGTCGATCGTGATGGTGCCCTCGTCCGGCTTCTGCATGCCGTAGAGGATCTTCATCAGGGTGGACTTGCCGGCGCCGTTCTCGCCGCAGAGGGCGTGGACGGTGCCCCTGCGGACGGTGATGTCGATGTCGCTGTTGGCGACGACGCCGGGGAACCGCTTGGTGATGCCGCGCAGGCGGACCGCGGGGGCCCCGGTCTCGGCAGGGGTGCCGGGCGGGCCTTGGGGAGTGGGAGGGCTTGACGCGTTGATGGCGCACTCTCCTCGGAGGTAAGGAGGGGTGGGGCGGGGGTGCGTGTCGGTGACGCCCTCAGCCTACGGCCGGGGGTGCCCATAGGGCGCCAACTCCCCACTACGCGCGTAGAGTTGACACTTCGTCATGGCTGTGGCCGCGGCCCGGCGGAGATCCGGCGGGCATGGCGCGGGCCCGGTGAGGGGGTACGGGACGCCCTCTCCGGGCCCGCGGTGGCGCGGGCCGTCCCAGAGGCGGGGCCGCGCGCCGGGTTCAACGGGTCACGGGGTGGTCTTGACCTTGACCTTGCCGTCGACGATCTTCTGCTTGGCGGCGTCGATCTTCGCTTGGATGTCCTTGAGGTAGCCGCCGCTGGCGGTCAGCGAGACGCCGTTCTCGGCGAGCGAGTACGTGTTGGTGCCGGTCAGCGGCTTCTTGTCGTGGATCGACTTCACCAGGTCGTAGACACCGACATCGACGTTCTTCACGACCGAGGTCAGGATCGACGTCTTGTACTGCGCGAGCGACGCCTGCTGGTACTGGTCGGAGTCGACACCGATCGCCCAGGCGCCCTTCTTGCCGTGGACGGCCTCGATCGAGCCGGAGCCGGAGGAGCCGGCCGCAGCGAAGATGACGTCCGCGCCCTTGTCGAGCATGCCCTGCGCCGCCGCCTGGCCCTTGTCGGGGCTGGCGAACCCGGAGGTGTCGGAGCCGTGCGAGAGGTACTGCACGTCCACCTTGATCTTCGGGTTGGTGTCGTGGACGCCCTGCTCGTAGCCGGCCTGGAACTTCTTGATCAGCGGGACGTCCACACCGCCGATGAAGCCGACCTGGTCCGTCTTGGTCTTGAGCGCCGCGGCGACACCGCCGAGGTAGGAGCTCTGCTCCTCGGTGAAGACGATGCTGTCGACGTTCTTCGCGTCGACGGAGGAGTCCACGATGCCGAAGGTGGTGTCCGGGTACTTCTGCGCCGCCTGCTTCATCGAGTTGGCGTAGGCGTAGCCGATGCCGACGACCGGGTTGTAGCCGGCCTCGGCGAGCTGCGAGAGGCGGTCGAGGCGGTCCGCCTCGGTGTCCGTCGTCTTCGCGGTCAGTTCCTTGACGGAGCCGCCGAACTCCTTCTTCGCCTTGTCGATGCCGCGCGCCGCGGAGTCGTTGAAGGAGTGGTCGCCGCGGCCGCCGACGTCGTACGCCACGCCGACCTTGACGCCGCCGGCCGCGCCCGTGCCGGACGACGAGGAGTCCGCCTGGGCCTTCTGTTCCGAGGTGCTGCCGCAAGCGGCGAGAGACAGCGCGAGCGCGGCGGAGGCTATCCCCGACGCGGCGACTTTGGTTACCCGGCGCAAGAGGGTGGTCCCTTCAAACTGACCGAAGCGCCTCTTCCGGCGCTGGTTTCGCGGCGATCGTAACGCGCGTAGATGTCAGATAAAGCCCCCTGTGGAAGCCGTTATCGGATCGTCGCGAACGCCAGGTGTCGGGCCCGGTCACAGCCGGTTGCCGTCGATCAACGCGGCGGCGGTGAAGAGTTCCACGCCGACCTCGATGGCCCGCTCGTCCACGTCGAAGTCGCCGCGGTGCAGGTCGTAGCGCGCCCCGTCGCCGGGCGGGCGCACCCCGAGGCGGGCCATGGCGCCCGGCACCTGCTCCAGGTACCAGGAGAAGTCCTCGCCGCCGAGGCTCTGCTCGGTGTCCTCCACGGCGTCGGCGCCACGGCGCGCGCTGTGCGCGGCGCGCAGCAGCTCCACCGCCGCTGCGTCGTTGACCACGGGCGGGACGCCGCGCACGTAGGTGACCTCGGTCTTCGCGTGGTGCAGCGCGGCGACCTCGTCGACCGCCGCGTGCACCAGGTCGGGCGCGTCGTGCCAGGCGGCGAGGTCGAGGCAGCGGACCGTGCCGGAGAGCTCGGCGTGCTGCGGGATGACGTTGGCCGCGTGGCCCGAGGCGATGCGGCCCCAGGTCACGGCGAGTCCGGCGCGCGCGTCGACACGGCGGGCGAGCAGCGCGGGCACCTCGGCGGCGACCTTGGCGACCGCGGTGACCAGGTCGGTGGTCAGGTGCGGGCGCGCGGTGTGGCCGCCGGGGCCGTCGAGCGCGATCTCCAGCCGGTCGCAGGCGGAGGTGATCGGACCGACCCGCAGCCCGATGCGGCCCGCGTCGACCTTCGGGTCGCAGTGGACGGCGAGGATCCGGCCGACGCCGTCGAGCACACCGGACTCGATCGCCTCGGGGGCACCGCCCGGCAGCACCTCCTCGGCGGGCTGGAAGATCAGCCGCACCGCGCCCGGCAGCAGGCCCTCGCGGTCCAGGTCGGCGAGGACGAGGCCGGCCCCGAGCACAGCGGTGGTGTGCACGTCGTGCCCGCAGGCGTGCGCCCGGTCGGGCACGGTCGAGCGGTACGGGACCCCGGTCTTGGTGTCGGGGATCGGCAGCGCGTCGATGTCGGCGCGCAGGGCGAGCATGGGGCGGGCGGGGTCGGGGGTGCCGATGTCGCACAGGAGACCCGTCCCCATGGAGAGGACGCGGGGGCGCAGACCGGCGGCTTCAAGACGCCGTCTGATCGCGGCGGTCGCCCGCACCTCCTGGTGCCCGAGCTCCGGGTGCATGTGCATGTCCCGGCGGAAGGCGATCAGCTCCGCGCGCAGCGCCTCCGGCAGCCCGCCCGGAAGTGCGACTTCGCCGGGGAGTTCGGCGTCGGGCTCGTGCGACATCGTCTGGCTCACCTGTTGAAGGGTAGGGCCCCCACACGATCCACCATGCCCGCTTGGGCAAAATTTCAGCCACAGGAGCGAACCGGGGGCGTGCCGGGGCGCATGGTCCGGGCCCGGGATGGGTAGAGCGACCGGTTCGCCGCCGTGCGCGCCCGCGTGCGGGCCGGGGCGTCCGTGCGGGCGACGCCCGGGGCGGCCCCGTGCGGGCCGGGGCGTCCGCGCCGGAGCCGTAACGGGCGACGAGGTCCGCGCCGGAGTGCGCGCCGACCGTCCGCATCGGAGCCGTACGCCCCTGGCGCCCGCAGGTTCACGCCGCCTGGAGGCCTGTCGGCCGGTCGGTCACGCCGACCCGGGCGAGCCAGGCAAGCAGGCCCTCCGCGTGCTCGCCCGCCCAGCCGACGTAGCCGTCCGGCCTGACGAGGAAGAGGCCCGTGCCGTAGGGCGCGTACGGCGCCGGGTGGTCGACGACGCGCACCGCGGCCGGCAGCTCCTCGGGCAGCGGCGCGTCCGTGGCCATGCGCAGCAGGGTGAAGTGGGGCCCGCGCAGGGCGTCGAAGAGGGTGGTGCCGTCGGCCAGCAGACCGTCCGGAGCACGGTCGCCCGCGACCAGCGCGCCCGCGGCTCCCGAGGCGAGGGGCCCGCCGCGGTAGTGCAGGCCGAGCTGGCGGGTGGCGGCGCCGCGCCGCTGCTCGCCGCGGTGGATACGGGTGGACAGGCCGAGCATCTCGGCGGCGAGCGGCCTGCGCTCCTGCTCGTACGTGTCGAGCAGCGCGTCGGGCGCGCCGTGGCGCAGGACCTGGCCGAGCTTCCAGCCGAGGTTGTAGGCGTCCTGGATGCTGGTGTTGAGGCCCTGGCCGCCCGCGGGCGAGTGCACGTGGGCGGCGTCGCCCGCGAGGAAGACGCGGCCCGCGCGGAAGCGGTCGGCGAGCGCGGCGCGCACCCGGAAGTCGGAGGCCCAGAGCACGTCGGTGACGTCGTCGGCGTCCAGGTGGGTGCGCTCGGCGATCAGGGCGCGCACCCCCTCGGGCGAGGTGTCGGGCACCGTGCCGGGCTCGTACGCGGCGGCGAGCTGGAAGTCGTCGGTGTGCGGGAGCGGGCAGAGCGCGGCGTACCTGCCGTCCTCCTCGCGGAAGACGTGCCAGTTGCGGCGGTCGAGGGAGGGCACCCGCACATCGGCGACGACCATCGGCGCGGGGTCCACGCTCTCGCCGCGCAGTGCGACGCCGAGCAGGGCCCGCACGGTGCTGCGGCCGCCGTCTGCGGCGACCGCGTACGCGGCGGTGATCCTCTCGCCGGTGGCGAGGGTGCAGGTGACGGTGTCCGCGCCCTGGTCGAGGCCGGTGAGCGCGGCACCGAAGTCGACGCGGCCGCCGAGCGCGGTGAACCGGTCGTGCAGGATCCGCGTGGTGCGGTACTGCGGGACGATCCACGGGATCGCGTACGGGGCGTCCTCGGTGGGCTCGACCTCGTCGAACATGCGGTACTCGCCCTGCCGCTCGCCGCCGGCCCAGACCATGTTCACCGGCGCGGGGCCGCCCGCGGCGAACATCCGCGCGACGACGCCGAGGTCGTCGAGGACTTCGAGGGTGCGCGGCTGCATGCCCTTGCCCCGGGAGCCGGGGAAGAGGCCGTCCGTGCGCTCCACGACCCGTACGGAGACGCCGCGGCGCAGCAGGTCGCAGCCGAGGGTGAGGCCGGTCGGGCCCGCGCCGACCACCAGGACGTCGACCATGGGACTCTCCTGCACCGCGGAACCCTCCTTAACGTCGTTAAGTTCCATGTCCGCGAGCATGCACTTAACGTTGTTAAGCTGTCAAGCGCTCCGGATAGATTGGGGGCGTGGCTGCTCCCCGACTCGACCGCGCGCTGGTCGCCCGCACCGCCCTCGGCCTGCTCAACGACGTGGGTCTCGAAGGGCTGACCCTGCGGGCCATCGCGGCGGAGCTCGGCGTCAAGGCGCCCGCGCTGTACTGGCACTTCAAGGACAAGCAGGCGCTGCTCGACGAGATGGCGACCGAGATGATGCGCCGCATGTTCGACACGCCGGACGGGGAGTTCCCCCCGGCCGGGGGCGACTGGCGGGAGCGCGTCACGCTGATGATGCGCGGCCTGCGCGCGCACCTGCTGCGCTACCGCGACGGCGCGAAGGTCTACAGCGGCAGCCGCTTCACCGACACCGCGTACGCGGGCGGCATGGACGCGGCACTCTCGATGCTCGTCGCCGCGGGCTTCACGCCGCCGCGCGCCGCCCGCGCCTGGGCGACGGCGTACCACTACACGATCGGCTACGTGATCGAGGAGCAGTCGGTGGCGGCCGCGCCCGACCGCGAGGCGATCGACCTGGCGGCCCGCGCCGAGCGCCTCACCGACTACCCGCTGGCCGCGCAGGCGGGCTACGAACTCTTCGCCGCCCAGGACGAGGGCTTCGAGACCGGCCTCGCCGCGGTGGTGGCGGGTATCGCGGCGACCCTGCTGCCACGGGACGGGTAGCGGCAGGGCGCGTGCCCGCGCCGGGTGCCCTGCCGCCCCGGCCCGTTCCGGACGAAGGCTCCGCTGCGGGGCCGCGTACCGGCGGACGGCGCCGGGCGCCGACCTCGACGCCGCCCGCGCCCCCGCGCGACACGCGTGGGCATCCGGCCCGTCGAGCGTCCCCGTGCGGCGGTTCCGGGAGCCCGTCGAAAGCTTCCCCTGCCCCGTACCGGAGTTCGGCGACTGGCAGGTGTCGCGCCGTTCCTCGCCCAGCAGGGCCACGAGCCCGCCGCGACCGTCGTCCTGAGCGACGTGCCGGTGGACGAGGGATCGGGACCGCTGCGCGCCACCGGGATCGAGCAACTGCTCAGTCCTGGCCCGTGCGACACTCCGGATGGACCGGCCGTGGTCGAGCCCGTTGACGCCGACCCGCTGCGGATCACGTCGGGGCGGCTGGCGGTCTCGGACCCTGGCCTGACCGGAGAGACCCCGCTGACCGTCGCCGTGCCACCGGGCGAGTTCCCGGTCACGCTGTCGCTTGTGCGCACGACGGGCGAGGCCGATGTCGCCGCGGCCAGGGTGACGTTCCTGGACGCCCCGCCCCGCGAGTGGGACATGGCCGTCCAGCCCGACGAGGACCTGGGGCCGCTCGGTGAGGGCCAGTTCTACGGGGTTGGCGTGGATACCGGCACTGTGGCCTTCATGGACGCGACTCGGACGGTGGCCGAAGACCAGCTGGACGAGGACCTGTTCATACCCCTCAACAGCCGTTTCGCCGTCGAATGGCCCGGCAGGGAGCCCGAGCCGAACCTCATCGCCTTCCGCGCCGGCAAGGGCGACGGGGCCCACCCCGTCTGGATCGGCCGCACCGATGACGGACAGGTCGGCTGCGTCGTCGTCGACTTCCGTCTCCATTCCACCGAGGGGGAAGAGTGAGGAGCGGCCGACCATCGGCGCGGGGCCGTACGGCCCGGGACTCGGACCGCGGCGAGCCTCCGGCGAGCGCACGGCGACGGAGGAGCAGGGCAACTCGATCGCCCGGCCGACGACGGACCGCCCGCTGACGCCCAAGAGGGCGCTTGCGGAGGCGAACGCCGGCCGCGGGCACGCGGACGGCCGAGGGCCGGTCGGTCGGGACCGGGCGGGATCCGGCGAGGCTGCGGCGGATGAGGCCGCACGTGGTGGTGCGGTATCCGGAGTCGGACTTCGTCCGGCGCGATGCGGACCGCTCAGGAGACCGGAACGATCGCACGCTTCACCGCGCCCTGCGACAAACTCCCGGCAGGGGCGGCGGGTCGATCCGAGGTCACACCAGGGGAATGGAGCGGAGCCGGGACCCGCAGGCAGCAGACGCGTCGGGCCCGGTCGACGGGGTACCGGCCCTGCGGGTTCCTGGCGAACCGGCCGCTGCCGGTCACGAACGGAGCCTCGGACCGGCGGCGGCGGTCGCCACGCCCCTGGGAAGTGAGACACCGGGGAAGGTGGACGCGGCTTTCGCGTGTCCACCCAGTGGTCTCGCCGCGGGGCCGGGCCGTCAGATCCTGGCGAGGCCCGCCCAGACGGGGACGTCGCCGTCACCGGGGCCCGCGCCGGGCGCGCCCACCTCGACGGGCGGGGTGTCGGGGCGCCAGCGCTGCGGCACGACGATGCCGGGCTCGACGAGCGTCATCCCCTCGAAGAACCGGGCGACCTCTGCCCGGTTGCGGGGGTTCATCTGGCCCCCGCTGCTCTTGAAGTCCCTGGCGACCGCGCCGACCTGCTCGGTCGGGAAGATGTCGTTGGCCACGTGGGCGATCATCAGATAGCTCCCGGGCGCGAGCGCGCCCACGAGCGTGCGGACGATCGCGTAGGCATCCGCGTCGTCGGGCAGCCAGTGCAGCAGCAGGCTGAGGATCAGCGCGGTGGGCCGCGAGAGGTCGAGTGTCTCCCGCAGCAGCGGGTGGCCGAGGATGCCCTCCGGGTCCGTCGCGTCGGCCTGTATGTACGCGGTGCGCCCCTCGGGCGTCCCGGTGTGCAGCGCGCGTGAGTGGGCGAGCACGATCGCGTCGTTGTCCGTGTAGACGACGCGGCTCTCGGGGGCGATGCCCTGGGCGATCTCGTGGAGGTTGGGCGAGGTCGGGATGCCCGTACCGATGTCGAGGAACTGCCGCACCCCCGCCTCGGCCGCCAGATGGCGGACGCTGCGGTGCATGAACGCGCGCCCCTCCCGGGCGGTGACCGCCGCCGTCGGGACGTTCGCGAGCGTCCGCTCCCCCGCCTCCCGGTCTGCCGGGTAATGGGTCTTGCCCCCCAGCAGGAAGTCGTAGACCCGCGCCGCGTGCGGGCGGTCGGTGTGCAGGTCCACGGCCTCCCGGCCGCCGTCTGATCCGCTCATCCAGCCCGTACTCGTCATCGCGCCCTCCCAAGTCGCCGTCAGGAACCGCACGATAGACCCCCGCCGACGTCTGCCGCCCGGCGGTGCAGGAGCCGCCCCGCCCTCGGCGGATCACACCGCGGCGGGCATTCGGCTCCCTCTACACCTACAGAAAGCGTCAACTCCCGCATGGTCCTGCCCACTTACGCGATTTCAGGTGCAAGGCGCGGTTCGTCACCGCCGATGTAACGCCAGGTCAGAACCCGATTTGACGCCGTTTTTTGAGAATGCAACTACTTGCCATGTCCGTTTGACCATCTCCTGGTGTTTTTCGGGGTGGTCTTGAGTGTTTGGCGCCCGTTCTCGACATCGTGCAAGGTGCGGGGCCAACGGCTCCCCGGCGCAGGCATGGTGCGTGCGCCGCCCTCGACGAGACCGAACGCGGGCACCCTGACCGGCTCGCCCGGCAGCGCCGCCGCCGGGCGGGCGGACCGGCCGGAGCTCCCGCGCGTCCTCGATCTGGTCGCCGACGCACCCGCGCTGATCATGGATCACCGCCTGGCCGCGCTCGCCGGGAACCGTCTCGCCGGGCTCCTCTACGGACGGCCGATGCCAGGCCTGAACACCGCCCGGCACATCTTCCGCGAGGAGGCCGAGCGGGTCTTTTTACGCGGACTGGGAGACATGCGCCCTCAACGTGGTCGGGCACCGGCGCCTGGGCGCCGGCAAATGCCCCCGAGGACCCTCGCCCGGCTTCGCTCACCGGCGAGTTGGCGATGGGCGGCGAGCGCTTCCGCCACCTCTGGGCCCGCGCGGACGCGCGCGCCCGCACGCATGGACGCAAGGCGTATCGGCATCCGCTGGTCGGGGTGCTGGAAGTGCACCGGGAGAACGTCGCACCACCGGACGAATCCAGCACGGAGCCGCTGCCGCAGTCCGCGGCCCCCGGCAGCCCCGCCGAGGACGGGCCGCGCCGGCTGGCGGGCCTGGGCGCGGACAGCGATGACGGGCATCCCACAGCGAACGCTCCGGTCCGCGAGCGACCCAACAACGCCCACCCAGCGCCGGGGACACCTCGGGGCTGACGGCTTTCCACAGGGATGGCGCCGGCCGCTGTCGCATCTGCTGGACGGTTCGATTTGCGTGTGCGGCGGCGCGCCTCCCGAAATGGTGTACGGCTGCCGTCCGTTCTGGTCGCCCAAGCCAGGTGCGGTACGGCAAGCTCATTCAGGGGTGAACGCGTGGTTGCGCAGCGTGCGCAGCGCGGTGTCCAGGGACTGTGCCAGCGGCTCGACGGAACGGGATGCCTGCATGAGCACGAGGCCCCCTTGCACGATGGACAGGACGGCTGTCGCGAGCAGCGGCGCGTCCGTGTCCGGCGCCAGGTCTCCCTTGTGGCGCATGGTGTCGATTCCACGCTCCAACGCGCCGCTCCAGGCGTTGAATCCGGCGGCGATCAGCTGGGCGGCGACCGGATCGCTTTCCGTCATCTGTGCCACCAGTGAGCCCAGGGGACATCCGCCGACACCGCCGCGGGCCGAGTGCACCGCGAGCAGATGGGTGCGCCACCGTTCCCACGACTCCCAGGAGTCCAGCGCGTCGAGCTCGGGCCCCTGGTCCTCCATGGCCTGTCGCGCCTGTCGTTCCACAACGGCTCTGAGCAGTTCGGCCCGCCCGCCGGGAAAGTAGTGGGCGATCTGGCCATGGCTCGTGGAGCTGGCTGCCCGCACGTCGTTGATGCCGCACGATCCGAGGCCACGCTCGTAGATCAGCTTCGCGGCTGCGTCGATGATACGGGCCCGTGTGGCCGCCCCTTTCGCTGTCCACCCTTCCGACGCCATGTCGGCACCACCTCCCTGGATGCAGCCTACGGGATTTCTGGTGTTGCCTACCCAGAAACTGGAGTGCTAGCTTTCTGGATAGCTTGACCCAAAAAGAGAGGTGCTCATGCCCAAGATCGATGTGCACACGCATTTCCTGCCGGAGCCCTACATCGAGACCCTGATCCGTCACGACATCAACTGGACCGGCGGTGTCGACCTCGACCCGTGGACCCCGAAGCCCACCTTCGCTTCATGGACGACTGGGCGATCGATGTCGGGGTGCTGTCCTGCCTGGCCGAGACCGGGGTCTACTTCGGAGACCAGCAAGAAGCCACCGAGCTGGCGAGGAACGTCAACGACATCGGCGCCGATATCATGCAAAGGCATCCGAATCGGTTCGGTGTGTTCGGGGCGGTGCCGCTGCCGGACGTGGACGCAACACTGGCGGAGATAGACCACATCTACGACGACCTCGGCCTGGACGGGGTGTATGTGGTGTCGCAGGTGGACGGGACCTACGTGGGGGATGCGAAGTGGGAACCTGTGTATGACGCCCTCGACAAGCGGGGCGCCACCGTCCTCCTCCACCCGGTGGAGCCGAAGCAGACTCCGGACCTGCCCTGGCAGCACTGGATCGGGAAGTACGTATTCGACACCACACGGGTCTTCATGACTCTGGTCTTCAACGGCGTGCTGGACCGTTACCCCCACATCAACTGGATCCTCTCGCACGGCGGCGGGGCCGTCCCCTACCTCGGCCACCGCATGGCCGCCGCCCCCCGGGTCGTCGAGCACTACCGCGAACTCGTCCGCCGTCCGATGTCTGCATACCTGAGTTCGGTCTACTACGACGTGGCGGTGGCCGACTCCCCGGTGCAGATCAACACGATGGCCGACGCCGTCGGCACGGACCGGATGCTTTTCGGCACCGACTGGATCTACGCCGACAAGCTGTTCGACCACGCGCGGACCGGCGAACACGATCTCACGCGTCTGCTCGGCACCGACGCGGCACGGCGCGTCGCGAGCGGCAACGCACTGCGCATCCTCCCGCGCCTCGCGGAACGTCTCCACGCCCACGAGCACTGATCTCACACCTGGTGGACAACGGCCCCGTCGCCTCCGCTCTCGCCGTGTCGACCTGATCCCCGAGGTGGGACTCACCGCCCGGCGGGAGCGGAGGGGGCCGGCGCATCCCCGGCGAGAGCAAGCGCGCTTGCCACCACCCGGCTGGACGGCCGACCTCCGCAATGCACCGTCGGCTTCTGCGGCCGCGGGCCGCTCCTGTGCACGTGAGGCGCCTCCCCCGTCGAACCACAGCCCCTCGCCTGCGCGACACGCTCCCGCTCCACCGCAGAAACTTTGCCGCCGCGCCTCGTCGCTGCAAACCCACGGCAGGAGACCGCTATGGACCCGAGGGACCCGAACCGCACGACCGCTCGCCGCAGGCGCCACTCCCAAGCTGCCAGCTCGCTTCTGACGGCGCTGTACGCGGCGGCAGCGATCGTGGGCGCGGTCCTCGGAGCAAGCACGGCCGCCCGGAGCGCCGCCCTGCTCTCGGCATCCGCTTGCACAGCACGCCTCGTCCTACGCGACCGCCACCCGCGAGGGTGACGGAGAAAGGCATCACCGGGAGGCATCACCTCGGGGCTGGACCTGGGGCTGGGGCTGTGGCTGTGGCTGTGGCTGGTCGCCCGCGAACTCGGCCCGGCCGCGGCGACCGGGGTGGAGACCGTGCTCGAATACGGAGCGAGGGGGACCCTCCGGCAGACGTGGTAGCCACGGCGGCGCCCCCTGCCCGGTCCCGGCGCCCTTTTCCCGTGGCGGCGGTCCGCACAGCAGCCGCCTGGCGACGAGCCCGAAACGACAGGATCACCGCAAAAACGGAGGATGGCCCTCCGCTCTTGTCGAGTCCAGTGCTCTGAGGTGTACCGGACACGTCACAGACCGGGCCGGGCGCAGCTCCCCCCACACCGTCCGAGTTCGGCCCCCTCCAAGCGAAAAGCTCGGCGACAGCGATGCTCACCGTCGCAGTGCCCGGGGCGGGGCCGCCCGTCGGTGGGCGGCCCCGCCCCGGGCACACGCCGCAGGCTTCAACCGTCCCGAGCCGGTCAGACCGGGCCCGACGCCCCGGCCCGCGGCGACCAGCCCGACCAGGCGGCACCGCACCTCGGCGGGTGCCAGCCCCTCCAGCCCGAAGTACTGCCGCTCCGGAGAGCCGACGCCGCAGCGGTCGTGCCGCTCGGAGACAGTCACACCGCGCCGACCAGCTTCAGCACCCGCCGCGCGTACGGGAACACCCCCGCGCCTGCGGGGAGGGCTCCGGCTTCCACTCCGCCGGTCCCGAGTCCGACGGAACACCCCCGCGCCTGCGGGGAGGACACCCTGGGGCAGGAGCGCGCCGTCTACCGCACCGGAACACCCCCGCGCCTGCGGGGAGGACCTCGGCTCGCAGGTGCGCATGCAGTTCGCGGGCGGAACACCCCCGCGCCTGCGGGGAGGACGCTTCCTGATCAGGCATTTAGAGGCGGCTTTGCCCGTACTTTGTCAGGCGGGTCAGCCGGTTCGTCTGCGTCCGGGCACAGGATCGAGGATAGTCCTGGCCGGTTCGGCAGGGCCGCGGGGTGTGTGGCGTGGCTCTGTCTGGCTGGGGTGTCCTGCGGTCCTGCCGGGATGCGGTCGGGAGAGACAGGGGAGGGTTGGGGGGAGCGGGGGTGAGCAGGCGCTGGCGGGCAAATTGTCTGCGACGGGTGCTGGAATCCGCCCCCCTCTTCTACGTTTCCTCGCCATTGCAACGCCTTCGGGGTCTTGCGTTGCGAAGAGATCCAGAACTCACCCTGTTCCTCCGGGGCGGGCGAGCCTCGTTCACCACACGCCGCAAGGCGGCTCCGGTTCCGAAGCGACCTTGTTCCAACGGTGGTTGGGGTCGTTCCACGGGTCTACCCGCTCCGTCGCTTCCCTCTCCGGTCTGCTCTTCACGCCGTTCTGCCCAGCGGCTGAGCAGAGTCGGGGACTGGAAACGGAGCGGAAGCCACCGCGTCGGTCCCCGGCCCTGCTCAGGTGAGGTCGAGGGTGACGCGCAGGGCTGCGGAGATCCGGTCCATGGCCTCGGTGTCGAGTGTGCCGAGGAGTTCCCCGGCCGCGAGGCGCTTGTCGGTGAGGGCCGTCAGGTCGACAGCGACAGCGGCACCGCGCACCGGGTCGGTCACGGGGATGGTGACCACGGTGTCCGGGGCTCCCCGGGTCTCATCGACCATCATGCACACGGCGGTGCCGGGCAGGGCGTCCAGTGCGGCGTCCGACTCGACGATGACGACCGCCCGGCTCTTGGTCGCCAGCTGAACCCGCCAGACCTGCCCCCGGGCGAGAGCGGTCACGCGACGTCCTCGCCGAAGAGATCGGCGAGTTCCTCCGTGTCGCGCGCGGCCTGCTCGCGCCAGGCCCGCACGGCGGGGGCCGCGTCACGGAGCTGCTGCGCCCGCAGGGCGTGCTCGACGTAGGCCGACAGGTTGCCCCCGGAAGCGGCGCGCGCATGCGCCAGGAGGTCGGCCGGCAGCGTGACCGTGGTACGCGCACGTGAAGTCATACACAGCAGCATACATTCGTGTGACAACCCGGCGTGGATGGTGGGTGCGAACGCGTGCAAGACGCCCTGAGCCGGGTCACGCGGTTCCTCCAGGCGCTACTGCCCGACAAGGCCAGGCTGCGCTCCGTCGGTCGCCGTTGGTCCTTGTTCGGTCCGCAGATACTGCTGCTGCGCCCCTCAGACCGGGGCGCGGTCGCGGCACCGACGGCAAGCGTGCCAGGAGCCGGAGCCGTAGCCGTAGCCGTGTATTGGTGTGCCGCAGCCTGCGCATGGCCCGATCTGCCACGGAGCGCAGCGGCACAGGGCGGCGGCATTCTGCCGTTCCAGGGGCGTGACGTTCAGGGACGGCCCGGCGTTACGGGGCACGCGGACCGCGGGCGTTCCGCTCGGCCGTCGGCAGCGTTTCGAACGCCTCGGCTGCCATCTGCCGGCCGGGCGCGTAGTTGGTCGTGTCCCCCCAGCGGGAAGTCGTAGACCCGCACGGGATGCGGCTGATGAGTCTTCAGGTCGATCCGCTCCCGCGCCCCGCCTGCCCGCATCCAGTCCGCCGTGCCCGACATGACCCTCTCCTCATGCCGAGCGTCAAGTAGCCCCCACAGGCTACTGGTTGCCGAGAGGCGACCGGCAGCCCGCCCGCACGCGGGGGTGCCGGCAGGGGCCGCGCGGTCAGTGGGGCAGGCGGTCCAGGAGGAGGAGGGCGCCGATGGCGATCATCGCGGCGCCCGAGGCGCGGGTGACCGTGCGGGCCACGGTGGGGCGCGTGCGCAGTACGGTGCGGGCCAGGGCGCCCACGGCCAGGTAGACCAGGGTGCAGGACACCAGGTGGACCACGCAGAACAGGGCGGTCTGGGCGGCGACGGGCCAGCCGTGCGCGGGATCGACGAACTGCGGGAACAGCGCGAAGTAGAACAGCAGCGCCTTGGGGTTGAGGCCGCTGACCCCGGCGCCCCTCAGCAGGGTGCGGCCCGGCGGGGCGGCCGGTGCCGGGGTGCCTGCGGCCGGGACCGTGGGGCGGCGCAGGACGCCCAGGCCGAGCCACATCAGGTAGGCGGCGCCCGTCGCGGTCAGCGCGGTGAGCACGCCGGGCGAACGGGCCACGATCAGCACGAGGCCGCCCACGGCGAGCAGCGTGTAGCCCGCGTACCCGGCGATCAGCCCGGCGACCGCGGGCACGATCGACCGGTCGCGCAGCCCGGCCGCGATGGCGTAGGCCCAGTCCGCGCCGGGGGTGAGGACGAGCAGCAGGTCCACCGCGAGGAAGGCCGCGAGCGTGGTGGTGTTCATGGGGCGTCGTTCCCTCGTGCGTAAGGGCGTGTCTCACTACGGGAGGGAACGTTAGGCGGAGAAGGCCCGAAAGTGTTTGTGTCTTTTCGCCGCGACCGCGGGAACTGGGGGAGAATCTTCTCCATGGACGCCCTGGACCGGAAGATTCTGACCGAGCTGCAGGTGGACGGCCGGCTGACGGTGACGGAGCTGGCCGGCCGGGTGGGGCTGAGCGTCTCGCCGTGCCACCGGCGTCTGCGCGACCTGGAGCGCGCGGGCGTGATCAGCGGCTACCGCGCCGTGGTGGACCCGGGTGCCGTGGGCCTCGACTTCGAGGCGCTGGTCTTCGTGACGATGCGCTCGGCGGACCGCGACACCGTCGCGGCCTTCGAGGAGGCGGTGGCGGCCGTGCCCCATGTCCTGCAGGCCCAGCGGCTGTTCGGCGAGCCCGACTACCTGCTGCGCGTCGCCACCGCCGACCTGCCTGCCTTCCAGCGCCTCTACGACGAGCGGCTCGCCAAGCTGCCGGGCGTACAGCGGCTGGTCTCGACGCTGGTCATGAAGAACGTCGTGCACGACCGGCCGCTGCCGGAGTAACCGCGGCCTCTCTGCAGCCCCCGAAAGGTGCGCCGCGGCCTCTCTGCAGCCCCGACAGGTCAGCCGCCGGCCGGGGCGCGCGCCAGGCGGGTCAGCCGCCGGCCGGGGCACGGGGGGGCGCGGTGGCCCGCGGCCGTACGTCTCGCGCAGGCCGGCGCGGCGCCGTCGCCGCTCACCCGGTGTGCGCGCCGCGCGGCGGACCCGCGGGTCCGCCGCCGCCGCGGGCGAGCAGGGTGCGCAGCCAGGGGGTCAGGGGGCGTTCCACGAGCCGGTGGAGCAGCCAGGCGAGCAGCAGCATGGCGAGCACGGTCAGCGGGAGCGTGGCCGCGGCGGGCAGGTCGAGGGTGCGGTGCAGGCCCCCTATCACCACCCAGCCGAGGTGCTCGTGGACCAGGTAGAAGGGGTAGGTGAGGGCGCCTGCCGTGGTGAGCCACCCCCAGTGCGCCCAGCGCAGCCGGTCGAGGGCGACGGCCGCGACCGCGGCGAAGCCGAGCGCGACGATCGCGATGACGACAGTGGTGTGCCGGTAGCCGAAGTGGCTGGTCGGGTGCCAGAGGCCGGCGACCGCGTAGTGCTGACCGAGCAGGAATCCGGCGCCCGCGAGGCCCCAGCCGAGGGGGTCGCGGTGGTCCCTGTGCACCAGGTACAGGCCCATGCCGCCCACGAAGAACGGCGCGTACTCCGGCATCAGGACCTGTTCGAGCAGCGCGGAGTTCGCGGCGTCCGCGAGAACCGCGCCCAGGGTCCACAGCGCGCCGAACAGCACGACGCGGCGCCTGGTCACACCGGGCAGCACCACGCACAGCGCGAACAGGGCGTAGAACCGTATCTCCGCCCACAGCGTCCAGTCGACGCCGATGACCCGCGCTCCGCCCGCGGGCATCTGGAGCAGGGTCATGTTGAGCAGCGCGTCGCTCGCGGAGACCGTCTCGTACACGACGCCCGGCAGCGCGAAGACGACGGTGATCAGGACGACCGCGCACCAGTACGCGGGCATCAGCCGGGCGGCCCTGGAGGCGAAGAACGCCGCGAGCGAGCGGCCCCAGCCGCTCATGCAGATCACGAACCCGCTGATGACGAAGAAGATCTGCACCCCGAGCGGCCCGTACGCGAACCACTGGTGCAGCGAGGGGAACTGGGTGGCGGGCGAGCTGCCCCATGCGGTGCTCACGTCGCCCTCGCGGCCCCCATAG